>CAYMDJ010000009.1:0-23056 GCA_964389315.1 uncultured archaeon | reverse complement strand
AACGGGAATGATAAGGGGGCTGGAGCATGAGGAGAGGGTGATAAACAACCTCATGGTCAGCCTCCAGAAGAACTACTTCGTAAAGAAAAGCATAGGCAAGGACGCATACATAGGCTCAATGGAGGATTACCGCTCAAGGATTGCCGGGATAAGGAGGCTCAAGGATTCGCTGAAGGCAAGGAAGCTCAGGGGAGACCCCCTCAGCAGGCTCAGGATGGAAAAGAGCGATATAATAAGGTTCATGAAGGAGACCCAGATAAAGTATCTTGACAGGGGAGATATGGGCAGGGGCCTCTATGAAACCATAATGAAGAGGATGAAAGAGGAGCTCGCCGAGGTCGAGAAGAACATGGACATTGCATCAAAGAAGAGAAAGGGTTCATGCCGGCTTGTGGTTTTCCCGCTGGTTTTGCTGGTTTTACTTGCGCCGCTTGTGGCTGCGCAGGTAACAGAGGAAGATGCTGCAGGGGAGATATCAGGGGCCGGGCAGGCCATATGGGAGATGATGGACGCCGGGTTCGGGACGTCCTATGCGAACGACACCATGGCAGAGGCAAACATAATGCTTGGCAGGGGGGAGTATGCGGCCGCTGCCTCTCTTGCGAGGGATGTCTGGGACATAAGGAACGCGGCGTTCGATGCGGACGTCCTGATAGACAAGGCAGAGGAGGGCATCTACACGGCCGGTGCTGAGGGTATAGACGTCTCACAGGCGAGAGTTATGATTGATGAGGGAATCTCACTCTTTGATTCGGAAAACTATGTGGAGAGCAGGGGAAATCTGCAGGGAGCGATAGAACTGATTGAGAAGATGAGGGCAGAGGCAGCCCTTGAGCAGAGCCTGGGCTCAACAATTCTTGGGGATGTTGCTGCCTTCGTGACAGAATACTGGATTTTCCTGCTGTCCGGCCTTCTTGGAGCAGTGGTTATTGCCGCCTTCGCCTTGAGGAGGAGGAGGACATCAAAACTTAAAGGAAAAATCAGGGGCCTCGAGGAGGAGATGTCCTCACTGGACAGGATGATGAAGCTCGCCCAGGACAGGTATTTCAGGATTAACTCCATGGGCAAGCTTGATTATGAGATAAGCATGGAAAGATACAGGAAGAGGGCGGTCTTCATTGAAAAGGAGATTATGGCGCTGAAGCAGAATCCGAAGGCCTGATTCTGGTATAAAATGACTACCTTCTAAGGATACGCTTTATCTTGTGCATCCTGGGGACCCTGTATTCCTCGCCCATCAGGGAATGGGCTATCTTCATGTAGGCGACCGCCGCAGGCGAGTGCGGCCTGTGAACGACAAGAGGGTTCTTCTCGAAGATTGAACGCTTGACGTTCCTGTCCTCGGGAACCCTTCCTATCACCCTGAGGTCGCACATCTCCTCTATCTCTTCTGTGGAGAGCTCATATCTGTCCCTTACCCTGTTGACAACGATTCCTATCGGCTCCTTGCCCATCTCCCTTGCCACCCTTATTACCTTGAGGGCGTCCGTGACAGCAGGTATCTCAGGATTTGTCACCACGATTAACTCGTCAGCTGCCTTGAGAACGAGCCTTGCGTCCTCCCTGAGGCCGGGAGGAGAATCTATCAATATGACCCCGCCGAGGTCGGCAAGCAGGGACTTGAGCCTGTAGGGGGTGGGTGACTTGCTCAGGTATGACAATGATATGGAGGCGGGGATTACCTTAAGGCCCGAGGGGTGGGTGTATATGGCGTTAACGACGCTTATGTTACCGTCAAGGGCGTCCTGTATCCCCAGAGGGAACTGGTAGAAACCGAGCTGGAGGCCGAGATTCGCGGTTGACAGGTCGGCATCAACGACCACGACGTCCTTCCCTATGTTGTTGAGCGCCAGGCCCACGTTGGAGACGAAAGTGGTCTTTCCGACTCCCCCCTTCCCGGAAACGACCCCTATGATTTTTTCCATAAAGCTTAATAGAGATTATGATATAAAAGCCTTTATCTGATGCTAGCGGAAAATCCTCTGGGTGTAGAGGTATGCAAGCTGCACGAGATAATCAAGCGCGGTCTTTGCTGACATCTTGCTCCTCCCTGAAACCCTGGGGGAATACGAATAGGGAACCTCTGATATCCTCTTTGGTTTCGGGGACGATACGATATCCAGGAGCGTCTTGAATCCCATGGGCCTGATTCTTATCCCCTCGACAAGGTTCCTCCTCACGAAGAAGAAGCCTGACATCGTGTCGCTTGCCCTGGTCAGTGGCCTTGCCATCAGGGTGGCTGCAGAGGAAACTATCCTTCTGGAAAGGGGCAGTCCGCACGTCCCTCCTGGGATATACCTGCTCGCTATAACGATGTCGCTGTTCTCCATTCCCCTTATGGCCTCTGGTATGACCTCAGGTGGGTGCGAGAGGTCTGCATCCATAACCCCTATAACCTCTCCCTCAGCTGCCCTGAATCCCCGGATGACTGCCGAGGAGAGCCCCCTCTCGCCGATTCTCCTTATGACCCTTATTCTGGGGCCAGGAGACCTGACGGCGAGCTCCTGTGCGAGCTCCCAAGTCCTGTCAGGTGAATCATCGTCCACTATTATTATCTCTGCTTCCCTTCCGGCGAGGGCGCCGGATATCCTTCTTATGAGGGGCTCCAGGTTACCCCTCTCGTTATAGGTCGGGACTATTATGGATATCATGCAGTAGAATTGGACGGATGATTTAAAGGGGTTGGCTATTCCGTTATTTCGAATTTCACGCCATAGTGGATGAGTCCGCCAGGACCGTCCTCCATGAGCTTCCTGAAGACAGGCCTCACCCTCTTTCCTACCTCGACCCTGTTTATGTCGCCTATTACCTGGCCAGAGATGCTAGCGCCCTCGTCAAGGTCTACCACCGCGACCGTGTAGGGGGTGTAGGATTCGAATCCCTCTGGGGGGATTCTTATTATGGTGTAGCTTGATATCTTCCCGCTGCCTGAGAAGTGGAAGTCTTCTATCTTGCCGCTCCTCCTGCACGCCGGGCAGAAGGATTTCGCTGGCATGAAGACCTGATTGCAGGTGGTGCACCTGCTACCGAGGAGCATGTATCTCTGCTTCTGGAGCCTCCAGAACAGCGGGACAGACGACTTATGGACCATTCTTCCTCCTCAGGGCATCCTGGTTGCAGAGGATGTTGACAACCGAGGTCGCGCCGCTTCCTCCTATATTCAGCGCCAGGCCCGTATTCGCTCCCTTTACCTGCATCTGACCATATGTTCCTCTCAGCTGCATGACTATGTCCGCAATCTGGCGGAGGCCGGTTGCTCCGACCGGGTGGCCTATTGACTTCAACCCTCCGGTGGGATTGATAGGCTTCTGGCCCTCCCTTCTTATGTGGCCCTCCTCAACAAACCTTCCTCCTTTTCCTTTCTCTGTGAAGCCAACATCCTCTATCGCTATTATCTCGTTTATTGAGAAGCAGTCATGGACCTCTGCAATATCTATCCTGTCCGGCGAAAGGTTGGATTCCTCATAGGCCTTCTTCACGGCATGCTTTGTTGCCGCAAGCTCCACCATACTCTTCCTGTCGTGGAGGGCCAGCGTGTCGCTCGCCTGGGCAGAGCCGGTTATCCATATGGGGTTCTCGAACCTCTTAGCGGCCTCCTCTGACGCGAGTATGACTGCTGCTGCGCCGTCTGTTATCGGGGAGCAGTCAAGGAGGGTCAGCGGGTCTGCAATCATCGCCGAGTTGAGGACCTGCTGGACCGTTATCTCAGACCTGAACTGGGCATTGGGATTGAGGACGCCGTTCCTGTGGTTGTTGACAGAGACCATTGCCAGCTGCTCCCTTGTCGTCCCGAACTTCTGCATGTGCTTCCTTGCCATCAGGGCGTAGAGCCCTGTGAACGTCAAACCTATGTGCGACTCCCATTCCTGGTCGCCCGCTCCCATGAGGGTGGCTATCGCATCCGTTCCCTTGAGGTCTGTCATCTTCTCAGCGCCCGCTGCCATGACTATGTCACTCCTCCCGCTCATTATGTCATGCATCGCTGCCCTGAAGGCGAGCGCGCTGGATGCGCAGGCACCCTCCACCCTGGTGGAGGGTATTGGATTAAGGCCAGCCTGCTCAACAGCGAGCGCTCCAAGATGTTCCTGGCCGATGAACCTTCCTGCTGACATGTTCCCGACGTAGAGGGATTTTATGCTCCTTCCCTCGAGCTTGGCGTCGTTGAGCGCAAGTATGCCTGCCTCTGTAGAGAGCGACCTGAGGGATTTCTCCCAGTGCTCACCGAACTTGGTGTATCCGACCCCGACGACAGCTACCCTCATCAAATCACCTCTTCAGCTTCCCCCTGAGCTTTACATACGTCCCGTAGTCTATGTTATCCTTCCTCTTTATGTAAAAGTCTGTCTTGGGTGCGTTCTCCCTCCTCTCGAGTATGCTGTCAGTGACAGTGAAGACGAATGAATCGGAGCCAGCGCCAGAACCGTATGAAGTCATGAGAATCCTGTCGCCTGGTTTGGCGACATCAAGGACGCTGCTGAGCCCCAACGGACTCGAGCCAGAGTAGCAGTTTCCAATCTTCCTGACGATGAGGCTCTGGTCTATCTGCTCCATGGTGAAGCCAAGGGTCTTGGCGACCGTTATCGGGAACTTGCCGTTGGGCATGTGGAAGACAGCGTATTTGAAATCGGGCGGTGAGAGGCCGGTCTTCTCCAGCATCATTTTCGTTGCAGAAGAGACGTGCTTGAAGTATGCGGGCTTTCCTGTGAACCTTGCCCCGTGCGAGGGATAGTCCTCGTTCTCCCTCCTCCAGAAATCGCTCGTGTCCGTGGTGAAGGAGCAGGTGGCGTCAATGGTTGCGAGCGGGTCCTTGCCTATCACGAAGGCCGCCCCTCCGGCTGCTGCGGTGTATTCGAGCGCGTCTCCTGGCCGTCCCTGCGAGGTATCCGATCCAATTGCCATTCCATACTCTATGAGCCCTGCCTTTACGAGGGCGTAGGCAATCTGCATTCCCGCTGTCCCTGCCTTGCACGCGAACTCCAGGTCAGCTACCATTAGCTCATTGGAGAGGCCAAGCGCCTCTGAGACTATGGTTCCGCTGGGCTTTACCGTGTAGGGGTGGCTCTCGCTCCCTATGTAGAGGCAACCTATCTTCTTGGGGTCAATCCCTGCCCTGAGCAGGGCATTCTTTGCAGCCTCAACTGATATGGTTACGGTATCCTCGTCCATGTCAGGGACGCTCTTCTCGCTTATAACGAGGCCCCTCTTATAGGTTTCTGCATCCTCTCCCCATATACGCGTTATCTCCTCGACAGAAATCCGGTACCTGGGCACGTAAGCGCCATATCCTACAATACCTATAGGCATCACAACACCATAAGCCTATAATGGGACCAAAAGGTTTTTAAATGTTCGAACCCCACTACGGCAAATGCCATTGTTTGCCCCTAACCGTCATGCCTAAACTAGACTATCTAAGGTAGATTGTTTGGGACTCAATCGCTTCTTCTATTGGTAGAATTGATGAAGATTTTGGTAAACGTCTACCTCCTCCCCCACCACCTATACCTAATGATATCGCTTCATAACCCACAATCAATAATTCCAAATCAAAGGGTTCGGGGCTTGCCTTATGGCTGTCCAATAATCCCTGCAATCCCCAGCCGATTCCGTGTGTTGCAGAGATTTCACTTCTTGTATAACCAACACCAGCACAAAATGCCAAATCCTTATTGCTTCTGCATCCTACGGCAGTTAAGAGTTCCCCGGTAAAAGGATATTCTTGGGTCTTCTCCAATTCAGCATACATGCCAACAATTTTCCTGTATGTTTCCTTACAGAATGCCCCTAAATCTTGGTGTTCTGGGTTCCATCCTATTTTCTGGATATCAAGCAAAACTTTATGGGCAGAATCCCTATATGCTTTTTCAATTTCTGCAGCCTACAAATCTTTTGCAATCCGAGAATCATTATCCACCATGATTGATTCATAGATAATAATAGATATAAAATTTTCCAGACCCAACTACCCGCTGGGATAAAAATCTTCTATTTCTTTCCAGCTTCCGTCTACTTTTTTTGCCAAAGAATATTTATCAATTCTATCTTTCTGACCAATCAATGTTTTTGAAGACTTATCAAAACCAGAAGATGATTTTGAAATTGTCATGTGGGGAGCGTATTCGTCTCCGAAATGCTCTCTTGCAATCGCCTCAAAATCAGGATTGGCATATTTCTTTGAAACTGCAAGAATTTCTTTATGTAAGTGAAAAAGTTCATCTGGACGAGATAATGTTAATGCTAAAGAATCTTCATCGTAATCATCAAAATCTTGGGTCTCGATTTCAAAAGGATTGAACTTAATTTCAGACAAATCAGAAACCAAACCTCTTTCTTGTTCAGGTTCCATGTAAAAAAAGCAAAGGGTGCAATGAAGCCCGGAACCCGGCAAGATGATATGACTTTGTCTCAGAATCAAATCAGACAGTTCACTGCCCGGCCGGAAATAAGCAAGATATTCCATAATTCATTGGAGATGGCAAGATATTAATAGCTGATTGGCATGTATTTCTTATGAGCAAAACCATACTCTCCGTGCATGACGGCCACACGGCAACCGCGGCGCTCGTCAGGGACGGGAAAATCCTCGCGTGCATAAGCGAGGAGCGCCTCAACAGGATAAAGGAGTGGGGCGGAGTTCCGAAGCTTGCCATAGGTGAAGTGATGAGGGTTTCCGGTGTCTCTCCGCAGGAGATAGACGTTGTTGTCATCCCCTCGTTCATAAACCCCGTGACGAGCATGGAGTCAGGGAGGAAATCATTCCCCCGCAGGGCGTTCGGCCAGGCCTCGAAGCTGACGCCCAAGTCGGTCCTCCGCTCTGACATGTGGGTGAAGCCCGCTGTCAAGCTGCTTAGGAGGTTCAGGCATACAGAGAAGATAGAGAAGGCCCTGAGAGAGAATGGTGTCAATGCTCCCATATCGTTCTGCGACCACCACCTGGCGCATGCGGCAGGCGCATACCTTCCCTCATGGCTGGACAGGAAGAAGAGGTGCCTGGTCATAACGGCCGACGGCTCAGGGGATGCTGTTTCAGGGACCATCAACATCGCGAAGGGTGACGATATCGAAAGGCTGCTCAGCATATCCAATTACAATTCCATAGGGGAGCTTTACTCGAAGGTGACAGAATACCTGGGGATGAAGCCCCTTTCGCACGAATACAAGGTCATGGGCCTCGCCCCCTATTCCAAGAGGGAGCACGTCCAGAGGTCGTACGAGAAGTTCAGGCAGATGATAAGGATAAACCCTGACAATCCGCTGCTCTATGAGAACATAAGCGGGGCATGGAAGTGGCAGTACATGGACAAGCTCAAGAGGGAGTTCGCGGGTGAGAGGTTTGACAACATAGCAGGCGGCCTTCAATTGTTCTTCGAGGAGTTGGTTACCAATTGGGTGAAGAACATAATAGACGAGACTGATATCCATGACGTTGCCTTCGGAGGCGGCTTGTTCATGAACGTGAAGACCAACCAGAGGATTCTGGAACTCCCTGAGGTCAGGAACATGTTCGTCCTCCCATCATGTGGGGATGAATCGCTCCCCATAGGGGCGGCACTGCAGCAATACGTTTCCCTGTGCCAGGAGGACGGCATCAAACCAAAGGTCTCACCGCTGGGTCCAATATACTTGGGGCCCGAGTATTCTGATGATGAGATAAAAGCGTCCATAAGGAAGGGGAGCCTCGGTAAGGGGTATCGGGTTGAGGAAGTGAAAGGGATAGATGCCCACGTCGGGGAGAGGGTCGCGAAAGGAGAAATAATAGCCAGGTTCAGCGAGAGATGTGAGTGGGGGGCGAGGGCCCTTGGGAACCGCAGCATACTCTCTGACGCCAGGAACAGGGACTCTGTGAGGAAGATAAACGAGGCCGTGAAGAACAGGGATTTCTGGATGCCCTTTGCGCCGAGCATCAAGGCAGAGAGGGAGAAGGATTATATCATCAATCCCAAGGGTATGAAGGCGCCCTACATGGTAATATCCTTCGATACCACGGACAGAGGAAGGAAGACCCTTGCTGCGGCAATCCATCCATACGATTTCACCGCGAGGCCCCAGGTCGTGGAGAAGACCTGGAATCCGGGGTATCACAAAGTCCTGAGCAGCTTTGAGAAAGAGACCGGTGAGGGGGGCTTCATGAACACCTCATTCAACCTTCACGGCTACCCGATTGTTTGCTCTCCGCAGGACGCCCTCTGGACACTGAGGAACACGGGCCTCGAGCACCTGGCCCTGGGGAACTGGCTCATCAGCAAGAAATGAGCACCGCAGAGGGCGAAATAACATTTATAAACCCTATCCATATTGTTAACATTACAGGTGACGGAATGAAGGTTCTTGCGATAGGTGCGCACCCCGATGACATAGAGTTCGGGTGCGGCGGGACGATAATGAAGCACATCAAGAGGGGAGACGAGGTAGTCTTCATAGTCCTGAGCCACGGTGAGAAGTCAGGGAGCAGGGAAGAGAGGAAGAAGGAGGCGATGGATTCTGCAAAGAGGTTCGGGGCAAAGCTCTACATATTCGGCTTCCCTGACACCAAGATACCTGACGACCACGACGTCATAGAGAAGATAGAGGCGGTGGTCAAGGAGTTCAGGCCGGACAGGGTCTATACACATTCTGTCAAGGATACCCACCAGGACCACAGGAAGGTCGCGTACGCGACACTTGCGGCGGCGAGGAGGGTAGCGGAGATACTGGCTTACGAGTCGCCGAGCCTTTACCTCAACTTCCATCCCAACTACTACATAGACATAAGCGACTTCGTGGACAGGAAGACGGAATCCCTTAAGGCGTTCGCCACGCAGAACAGCAAGGAATACATGAAGATAGAGGCCATAAAGGGCCTTGCCCAGTTCAGAGGCCTCCTCCCGCAGGCTAAGTTCGCAGAGGCCTTCGAGGCCATAAGAATCCTCAGGTCAGGGGACGTCTAATTTGTTAGGTTTGTCATGGCTGCTTGTAATCACGGCCTATCTTCTTTGCTATCCTGTTTTTTGCCTTGACCTCTGACCAGAGGAGCTTGTTCTTTCCTATCTTCCTTCCATGGAGGATTTCGACCATGATTTCAACGAGATTTATGCCGGCCGCGGCCGTTATGGGAAGCCCTCCAGAGAACCTGGGATTGACCTCAACCAGCTTGGGCTTCCCTCCGCAGTCGAGCTTGAACTGCATGTTCGCTGCCCCCCTGAAGACCAGCCCTCCGCATATCTCCTTTATGATTTCTATCAAATCCGCCCTTTTCTCTGTCTCGCCCAGGATGGATATCCCCTGCTCTGTGTCGAGCCTCTTCCTTGGAACTATAACGAGGGGCTTTCCCTTCATGTCGCACATGACGTCTGCGGTGTATTCCTGTCCTGGAAGGAACTCACAGAAGACGTTGTCAGTGCTTATCATCTTGTCAGGAACGGCCTCCACGTTGTCAAAGAACTGCGTCCCTCTTGAGCCCCTTCCCACCCTTGGCTTCATGAAGATAGGCCTGTCCTCGAACTTCTCCTCCAGCTGGCTCCTGTCGTATGCCGAAACGAACAGGGGACAGAACGGCTCACCATCGAAGAAGTCATAGAGATTCTTCTTGTCAAGGCAGGTCTTTATCGTCTTTGGTGGGGAAATCACGACAATCTTCATGTACGCGGCGTTGCTCTCAGAAAGGACGGCGAGCTCCTCGTCAACGGTCGGTATTATGTAGTCAGGCTTCTCCGAGTCCACTATCTTCGTCAGTTCTGACTGGAAGGACTCGTCCCTGGCGAGAGGGACTCTGTAGAACTTTATTTTGCTCCTCCCTATTAGGGCGAGCCTCTTCCTGGCCTTGGGGTCTGCATCACAGGCGATAACATTTTCCGTCTTGGGGAAATATTTTATGATGTTCGTCCCCGCAGGCCCTCCGGCACCGGTCACAAGAAACTTCATGTCATCATCCCAGGAAAATTATTATAATGAGGCACCATATCGCATACAGGCCGAGCATGAGGAAGGTGACGTCATTCTCGTAGCACTTACCCTTTATCCTCCTTATCAGCCGCATCGCTATGTGGGTGGTTGACCATGTCTGCGGGTAAGGGGCCTTCAGGCTGCCGTCCCTTTGGACCTTGCCGAAGCATTCTGGCTTGAAAATCCTCTTGTTCCTCCAGATGTAATGAATCTCCCTTGACTTGATGATTCCCTCAAGGATGTATGGAGCCATTATGAGGATTGTAACGGTCTGGAAATAGCCGAACACCGCGACTATCGCGAACATACCGCCAATGAAGTAAGTCAGCGTGTCGCCTGGAAAGACCCTGGAAGGGTATCGGTTAAACCAGAGGAAGCCGAGCATGCAGGCAATCGCTATCATGATGAAGGATGCAAAGGGAGTCCCCCAGGCAAACCAGAGGAGCGTGGCGAAGCCGATTGTTCCCAGACCTGCCTCGATGCCGTTGAATCCTCCCAGCAGGTTGACAGCGTTGGTTGCAACGACGAACCCTATCGGGACCATTACCAGTGGATAGAAGAGGTAAGGGAGGGTTATCACGTTCCCGAGGATGGTTATTGTGTCCCTTGCCAGCATGAAGGGGAGCAGAGGAATTACCGCAGTTATGGTTATCAGGGGCTTCTTCCACCTCACGAACCCCTTCTTCCAGCCTGAAACGTCATCTATGTAGGCGATGAGTGTGATTATTGAGATTGAGAAGAGTGATATCATGATTATTATCATGTCAGTATACTGCTCGCTCAGGTAGTTGATTGCAGACAGGACAATGACGCCTATTATGAAGGAGATGAAGACCACAACCCCTCCTGTCTCGGCTACTTTAGGTTTTGCCTTCTTGTTCATGTCCCTTCCGACCAGGCCCTTCCTGTGCGCCCTCCTTATCCACCAGGGCATGAGCACCATGATTAAAAGGAACGACACCAGACCGGAAACCAGAATCTCATACATCTTCGCACCAGGCTATTGTGGATTGTTATAGAAATATATAAAGCGATGATTAAAGAGCGTTTGGTGGCTATATCTTCCTTATTTCGGTGGTCCTGTGGGCGTCGGAGCCCGGGACGGTGGGGGCGCCGCTCTTCTCTATGGCAGTGGTGAGCTCTGGAGAGCTTGGGTAACGGCTGCTGATTTCGACTAACACTCCGTTCTTTTTGCAGTCCTCCATGAGGGAGAGAATCTCCCTTTCCGTGAGGGGTGGGTCGCTCATGTTGAGGAGGGTCATCGGGTGGCCGAAGACGTCGAGGAGCGGGTCCTTCAGCATGTTCCTCGCGGCCTGGAGGAGTGAGGTCTTTTCGTTCGTGGGAAAGCCGTGGAACACGCCGACCAGGAGGTCGCACTCGCTCCTGAGTTCGGGTGTTATGTCCAGCCCCCCGTCTGTCCCCAGGACCTTTGCCTCGCATCCCAGAAGTATCCTGATTTTGGGTAAGCGTTTCCTGGCCTCCTCTACCTCTTTTTTGAGTGAGTCCCATTCATACATGGTTTCCTTCCTGACGTGCTCTGTTATAGCTATGAGGGTGAGGCCGTTCTCCTTTGCCTGACTGCACATCTCCATCACCGTGTTGTAGCCGTCCGTGTAGTTGGTGTGGGCGTGCCACTCCCCTGTCCTTATATGCTGCCTGAGGGATTCCCATCTCTTCATGGACTCGCCTGTTTATTTTAAGTTCCCGGGATTTAATAGATAAAGGGACGTGGATGAACACCATCGAGTGCATAAAGAGCAGGAGGAGCATAAGGAAGTATAACCAGACTCCCGTAGGGGAGGACGTTATAAACAAGATAATGGAGGCTGCGGTGCACGCACCATCTTCGGGGAACCTCCAGGACTGGGAGTTCGTGGTGGTCAGGAACCAAACGACGAAGAAGAAACTGGCCGAGGCCTGTTATAACCAGGAGCCGGTTGATAAGGCGCCTGTTGTTATAGTGGTGTGCTCTGACAGCAACAGGTCATTGAAGTATGGCGAGAGGGGGAGGAACCTTTATTCCATCCAGAACTCTGCGGCAGCGGCGCAGAACATCATGCTCGCTGCGTGGGAGATGGGGGTTGGTTCGTGCTGGATTGGGGCATTCGATGAGATGGAGGTCGCGAACGCCGTCATCCTTCCCAGCCACGTGAGGCCACTGGCGATAATAACCCTCGGTTACCCTGACGAGAAGCCCAACCCTCCTAAGAGGTGGGGCCTGAAGGACGTTGTCAGGTGGGAGAGGTACGAATAGCATAACTTTTTATATCCTTCCCCTTTATGGGTTAGTATGGGACAGATGAAGCTTGCGGGCTCGCTGCTCGTGCTGGTTATAATGGTGATGTCAGCCGTGGGATTCGCAATGAACAGCGCGACCCTCTCGAACCAGCCGCAGGCAGAGGAGATACCCAACATAATCAATTATGAGCTTAGCGCGCAGGAGCAGATACAGGTCCTGCGGACAGGGAAAGTTTTGATAGAGAACTTCTATGCAGAGAACTGCACTGGGTGTGCTGACAGGAACATCATTCTTAAGGGTTTTGCAGCGAGGATGCAGGGGTATCTGGTCCTGGAGAACGTGAAGGGGAATGTGACCAGGCTTGGCATGATAGGGAACCAGGGGAGGATAATATCCCTCGATGACATGGAGATAACGGACGGGAACCTCCTGAGCGTGTTCTGCCAGAATGCGATTGCCCAACCGAGGGAATGCTTGATGATGGAGTTCTAGCCGAGGAGCTTCACGAATTTTGATACATCGACCCTGCCCTGGGCGAGGTCTCCCTTCCCGCCACCAGAGCCCCCGGCCTTCTCAACAATCTCCTTGAGGACATCCCCTGCGTTCTCCCTCCTGCTCATCACGACCAGGTCCCCGACCTGGTTGGACAGGATGACCGTGACGTCAGGATTCTTCTCCACTATCTCTGAGGCGGTCTTTATGAGGTCGCTCCTCTCCCCCTTTATTATGTCCATGAGCCTTCCCTTCCTGGACTTGGAGATGAGCTTTGATGCCTTGACCCTTGCGAGGGATTCCTTCTGGCTGTCAATCTCCTTCTTCTGCTCCTTCCAGACGTGGAAGATGTTTTCTGCAAGGGTCCTGAGGCTGGAAATCCTGGGGGCGTTCCTGAAGAACGTCTCAGTGGAAAGAATCTTCTCAGGCGTTCCCATTTCCCTCCTTATCCTGTTGAGGTCATCGTGGTCTTTTCTTATCTCGTCCACGAATCGCTGGAAGGTGTTCAAGAGGGTCTTGGGCTCCACAGAGAAGACGGATGCGGCGGACATGACGTCATAGGATGCGTCCTCTTCTGTCTGCAGGGAGTGCGCAACGCTCTCATAGAGCCCGAGCCTGCTTACGGAATGGAGTATCTTCTTGATTATCGATTCGTTCTCTGTTATGAAATCAAAGGCCGGGTCCCCTGCAGCGAACTCTATCCTGTTGACCCCGTCCTGTATCCTCTCTGTCCTCATTATCTTTATCAGGTCTATCTCGCCCGTGTTCTTGAGGTGCGTCCCCCCGCAGGCCTCCACGTCAAAGCCGTTGGCCGTGTCTATTACCCTCACGTCCTTCCCAGGAGAGGCGCCTCCCTGGTAGAGGACGAAACCGTATTTCTTCTCTGCCTCTTTTCGCGAGAGAACCTGTGATTTTATGGGCATCTCCTTCTTGACCACGTCGTTGGCAACCCTCTCTATCTGGACTATCTCCTCCTGGGTAAAGGGCTTGTAGTGGGTGAGGTCTATCCTCGACCTCTCAAAGCCCTTGTTGGCGCCTGCCTGCCATATATGGGGCCCTATGACCTTCCTCGCTGCGCCTGCAACGAGGTGGGTAGCGCTGTGCATCTTCATGAGAATGTATCTCTTTTCCCAGTCTATCCTGCCGTGGACGATGTCACCCTTCTTTATCTTCTCTGGGTTGTCTATCCTGTGGAAGACTATTCCCTCCAGCTTCTGGACGCTGCTTACCTTGAATTCCTCTGCCCCCATGGAGAGGATTCCCTGGTCAAAGGGCTGCCCCCCGCCCTCTGGATAAAAGAGGGTCTTGTCGAGCACCAGCCAGACGTCCTTACCCACCTTCTTCTTTGCAACTACGTGGGCGTCGAACTCCTTCTGGTATGGCTCATCGTAATAAAGCATCCTGGTTTCCTGGATTCCGTGTGTAGAGACCTTAAGGTGCCCCTTCTCCTTCTCCTTCTCTCCTGTCATGTGAGCATCAGTCAGCTTTATGTAGAAATCCGTGGGGACCGAGAAATCGTGACCCTGCTCCTTTGCGACCTTTTCTATAAGTTCCGGGTTAATCCCGTTGGATACATAGAGCTGTATCATCTTCTTGGTGTCAAGCTTCCCCTTGTTGAGTTCTGTCCTTATCAGGATTCCTGTCTTCTCAAGCGTCTTTTCATACCTATCCTTCTCTATACCCATTATCTTCGACAGGATCTCCCTTCCACCCATGAGCTCGGGGAATAGCGGGTATAGGTGCTTTGCATGGAGCTCTGCCACCTTCGGGAGGGTGAAGCTGAACTCGAAATCCTTCATGAAAGAGAACGCCCTCCTGAGGAGGACCCTGAGGTTGTAGCCGCCTCCGACGTTGGATGGGATGCCACCGTCTGTCACTGCAAAGAGAAGGGTCTTTGCATGGTCTGCTATTGCATATAGCGCCTGCATCGGCTCAACAACGGAGTTCAGTTCCCTGGCATCAACGCCCAGCTTCTTTGCTATATCTTTTCTTATCTTTTCGATGTTTTTGACCTCGTCAACGTTGAGATGCCCTGCGAACTTCGAATACTCATCGAAAAGGTCATTCTGATGTAGGCCTGCCTGCTTCTTCATCCAGCTTATCACGGGCCCGAACGTGGTGTCATAGCCCGTGTAGGTGCCTGTGGTGAACCATGCAATCCTCTCGTGACCCCAGCCAACATCTATCACCTTCATCGGAAGCTCCCTGAACGAGGTTCCCTTCTTCGTGAACTGCATGAAGACCGAGTTCACGATTTCCAGGCCCTTGGAGAAGGTCTCCATCGAGGGGCCGAAGGCAGAGAAGTCGGGCATTGCCCACAAATCCTCCGTATAGGTGAGCTCCTTCTCGGGTATTCCCATGGATTTCGTGAGGAAGTTGAAATTGAGCTCTATGCACCTGTCCTTCCAGTAGTCTCCGAACGAATGCTGTCCGCCCATTATGAAGGATGTGTGGTGACGGCCTGTCACTCCTACGTTCGGTATGTCATTGAACCTAAGGCACATCTGAGGAACGACAAGCGGGTTGGAGGGGAACTCGAACACCATATTGCCCTTGTCAAGTCGCTGGAAGTCCTGTATGGATGCCATTGTGAAATAGAGGTCAGGCCTCCACCTGTCTATAACCGGATAGCGGGGAACGGAATCATGGCCGTTCTTCCTGAAGAAGGACTCGAACTGCCTCCATGCCTCTATATAATCCCATTTCTTCTTGGTTATGGGCATCCCGAGGAAGCCGTAGCTCTCGCAGGGCGGGTCCCCGCAGAGCTTCCTGTCCTCGTCCAGCGTCCAGAAGTTTTTCCCGCACTGGGGACATCTCTTTCTCCTGAAGCCCCTTTCCTTGAAAATCTCAAGCTGATAGTGCTTCTTCCAGTCCTTTGTGAACTCCTTTTTAAGGGATTCCTTAGTGAATGGCATAAGCATCTTGTTCCTTGTTTCTTAGTTGGGTTTGTTGCGGCAGCGGTTTTTCCGGAAGCGCTTTAGCACGTTTACCGGTGCTAAAGGGTTTTATTCTTAATATATACCAAACCTATAATAATATATTATATGAAGAAGAGAAAGGGCCAGGTAGAGCTGGTCATAATCCTCGGCATCATATTCCTGTTCCTAATCGTCCTTTTCTCCGGGATAGGAAGCAACTTCTTTGCGAGCCCCATACCCAGCGGCGTTGCCGAGAGGCAGGCAGCGGTCAACACCATGGTCCTCGGGGTGATAAAGGACGGCGTCGACCAGACGCTGAGGGTCATGGAGAGGCACGGCGGCTATCTGGATGACCCCTCAATAACGGGCAAGACCTGGAGGGACGCCCCTAACGTGGAATTCATGATGGCAGGGGTTGCCTACTGGCAGATGTGCGAGAACGATTATTCCCTGACAAAGGAGGAGATTGAGAGGAGCTTCGAGCTCTCTGTCGCGAAGCATATAAGGGAAAACATAGGGGGGGTGAGCGGACTTTTCGGCAAGAACGTCTCCTTTGATGCCAATTCCGTATCTGTTGATGCCAACATCCTGGGCTGGAACAGGGGTGAGGTGAAGAGGATTGACGTCTCGGTAAACCTTCCCACGAGGGTTGACGGGTATGACATGCCTGCCCAGTATCATCCTTACAAGCAGAGCATAGACACTAGATTCGGTGAGATAATAAGGTTCGCAAGCGACTATGCGAAGGAAAATGCAGCGAACAGGAACATGGAAATCTTCACTATATACGGCGTCTATTTCTCGATGGTAGAGCCGGACGGCTTCGGCAGGCTCCCGACGAGCGGTGTCCTGACCGAGTGCGGCCAGGTCCTCCATAGGGACCCGGAGCAAATAAACGGGCATCTCTACGACCTCATCAATTACGTGATAACCCAGCTGAGGTGGTGGGACGTCATGACAACCGACCATGACATACCTAAGATATTTGCCATACAGACCCTGAACGGGGAGGAGTACAGGGACCTTGACATATACATGAGGCTTTCCGATGGTTTTGCATTCGATACCCATGACGTCATCATGGTCACGAACAACAAGCCCCTCGTGACATCGAGCGTCCTTACCCCGCCGGTCTGCGTCCAGGAGTTCAACCGGGGATATGACGTCGATTACCCGATCATAATAAGCGTCAAGGACGTGGAGACAGGGAACTTCTTCAATTTTGCGAGCCACGTCTTTGTAGAGAGCCAGGGCCTCAAGATGAGCCCCGGCTCGTGCAGCAGCATAACCGCCCCGGGGCAGGGTGAGTGCGAAGACCTGCAGTGCTCCCTGAACCTGAGGGTCGTTGACGACCTCTCGAACCCCATAGAGGGGGCGTTCGTTGCGTTCGGAAACTGCCCGCTGGGATATACTGATTCCAACGGAAGGGTTTCCGGAGACTCTGTGTGCTCAGGGGATTTCAGCATATACAAGAACGACACGTATGAATACTACCTTGAGGAGGATATTATGAACCATGACGTTGAAAGCGTTTACGTCCTTCACAAGGTCCCGTTCTTCACCGCACATTTCAGGGAGGTCAAGATATTCATAGATTACAAGCCATATTTCGGAACGGACTGGCAGACATGCACGGCATGCGGCTCGTGCAGCCTTTACGGCATTGACACCAGGGTAAGGTGCGAGACCGACCTCATGGACAAGGAATATATGTATGTGGAGTTCACCCCCTCGCACAAGCCGTCTGTCACGCTTCCGATAACAAACATCGACAGCGGGAGCATAGACCCTGACTGCATGGAGTCCGATGCATGCCAGTTCTGCACCGAACATACCAATAACGTGACCATGGAGAACATGGGAGAGGTAAGGGATGCGTGCCAGCAGTGCAGCATAGACTGCGCCTCCGGGGTGCTTGAGAACAGGACTATCAAATACATAATGTCAGGGCAGCATGCCGTTGAGGGGACGGTCTTCAACCCCTACACGAGCAGGGAGGCAGGCGGTATGATAACGACTTACAGCCTTGACAGGAACGAGGACGAGGTGTTCATAAACATGCCGAGGTCTGAGACAAAGACAGGGAACAATTACCAGGTAAGCGACTCTGAGAAGTCCTGCCTGACCAGCTATCTCGCGACGTGCGGCATAGACCCCATATCCAGCAGCGAGGCCGTCCAGAAGACCGTGGTCATGACGTGCAGCTGCGACAACCTGCTGGGGTTCGTGAACGACGTGGGGATAGAGCCTGAGACGAGGGAGAGTTTCTGCAGGTGCCCTGAGGGCTCGAGCTACAGCTCGGGGTGCTGCGACAGGACGCCCCAGGGGTGCGCTTTCGCGTGCGAGGAGTGCGGCACAGGATGCAGCGGATACCTGCCGCAATGCGTGAACTGCTGCGACGTGACCGGCCTTGTTGATTACATCAACAGCGGACCCGTCCAGCTAAAGACCAATGCGAGGCTGATATGCAAGTGAACCTGAAAATCATAGAGATGTTTGCAATCCTGGCTTCATACCTAATCCTTACGCTGCCGGTTGCAGGAGCGACCGAGGTGAACATATACTATAACAACGCCCCTTCGGGGAGCCCGATAACCCTGGATTACTCGGGCATGGTCAAGAGGTCCTTGACTGTCAAGAATCCCGGCGCTTCTGCCAGCGTGAGTCTCTCTGTCACCAATGCGAGTGTGTCTGGCATGGTCATGGAGGCCCACGTATACAGGTGTAAGGGCAGCAGCCCTTCGGTCTGCCTGAGCCAGGCCAGTCCTGTCACTTATGGCGGCAGCTTCTCCGCAGAGTATCCCTGGCCAGAGGTTAGCGGAGGGGGCGGCTATCCGCAGACAGCCAACATCATGAGCTTCGTGAAGGTCAAGAGGAACGGCGGGATTTCGTGGCTGGGCTACTGGGACGTCGTGACGAGGACGAGCGAGACTAGCTTCAGTGTGGACCAGAGGGAGATAAGCGAGATAGAGGTCCATGCAAAGGCATCGCAGTTCATCAGCCCGGTAAGGTATTTCATACAGAACTTCTACATGCTGCCGATGAACCCCAAGTGGGTTTCGAAGATAGTCTTCAGGACCGCAACCGAGCTTAACGTTCTCGAATCCTCAGAGATGCCGACCCTTGATGCAGAGGTCAAGAGCGGCAACGAGATAACGTCCGTCGGAGGGACGTACGGTTTCATCTTCCCGAAGGGTTCGGTCGTTCTTGGCTCTTCGACCCTCAACATTAACCCCGATTACACATGCGGGGCATACGGCTGTGAGACCGAACTCACCGAGGGGCAGTCCAACTGCTGCTATGACTGCGGATGCCCGACCGGTTCCTATTGCGACGCGGCAATGGTGTGTAAATTGAGCAGCGCAATAACCATGTCACTGCACGGAACGCCTGATACCAGGGTGATAAACTGCAACGAGGACCACGTGATATACATACCTGTAAAGGTGAACAATCTTCCTTCTGATGCCATAGTAAAGAGCGCGACCCAGAACCTTGGCGGGAGCGTGAGGTCAGTGACCTGCACGAAGGGCTCTGGCGGGATATTCTCGTGCGCCGTCACTGTTCCGTCTGTAGAGGAGTGTGATACCGGTGAATACTGGGTCGGTCCCAACATTGTGACCCTCGTGATAGGGTATTCTGACGGTGCGACAAAGGCCACGAAGAGCATGAGTGTTGGTTTCCCTGACATCACCATAGGCTCATTCGAGTGCGGCAACCTTGCATGCGAATCCAGCCTCGGGGAGAGCCAGTCAAGCTGCTGCCTCGACTGCGGATGTCCTTCCGGGAAGTATTGCGACTGGGGAGGGTTCGGCTCTGTTCCCAGCGACGCGAAGTGCAAAAACCCTCTTGTCAACAGCGACCTTTACCTGGGCTCCATAAAGCCCTCACACTTCAGCGACCAGCCCCTTACAGGAAACTCTCCGGACATCGTGGTAAGCATAAAGAACAGCCCCTCGAACCTCCACCTGGATTCCCTCTCCTGCGTTATGGAGTGCTCGAGCAGCGAGGGGGTTTGCGCCTCCACGTGCACCCTCCAGGGATGTGTGACAGACGAGTCGGTTCCTGGCATATACAGCAGGGAATGTGAACTGAATTTCATCATATCCAATTACGACCCGCTGACAGACTATGAGCTCTCGCCTGTCTTCACTGCAGAGGTAAGATACAGCAACGGGACCGGGGGCGTGATGGAAGCAACCCTTACCAAC
Organism: uncultured archaeon; assembly: GCA_964389315.1. Lineage (GTDB taxonomy): Archaea > Aenigmatarchaeota > Aenigmatarchaeia > QMZP01 > QMZP01 > CAYMDJ01. Next base: position 3,275 of record CAYMDJ010000009.1, on the reverse strand, counting down.
ACCTTCCCGATAATCTCGATAGGGGCACACTGGTGCGGTGACGTGGTTTGCGGGAGCGACGAGAGCTCCTATAAGTGCTGCTATGACTGCGGGTGTCCTGAAGGCCAGTATTGCGATACTAAGACCAGGACCGGGCCGAGCAGCGGGGACGGGTGCAGGGACAGGGAGTTCGTCCTCGAGGCAGGGAACCCGGGCGACGTCCTCTTGCAGGACTCGTCCGTCCAGCACTATATTGACGTACCGGGCCGCGTGACCGACTATCCAAGCGGGACAGAGCTCTACGGCGACTGCGAGCTTCAGGACGGGGAGTTCGAGTGCGCGGTCATATGCAGCAGGGAGGATTCCGCCATAGGGACGGAATACAACTTCACGTGCCAGATGATTATCCCGCCGATAGATTACATAGGGTCGCCTTACTATGACCCGGCAACGAGGGAGATAACACTGACGGAAAACTCGTTCACCATAAGGCACGTGTATAATGAGGGTCCTGACAACGTTACAGAGGAATACAGCTTCACCGCAGGGGACATAAGGCTGAACGTCACCTCCCATTGCGGTGAGGGCGGCTGTGAGACCAACCTTGACGAGACGCAGTCAAACTGCTGCCGTGATTGCGGATGCTCCTCTTACGGAAGCGGGAACGACTACTTCTGCTACACGGGAAAGAACCCGAACGGTGCCTGCCTCCCGAACAGCAGCATAATCCTGGAGATAACCGGGTATGAGCCGGACCCCGTGGACTGCATAATATACAAGGAGGGTGAGGAGTGCATAGTCACCATAAACACGCTGATTGATTCACAGGTTGTTAACCCGCCCGGGGACATTGACATCCTCGCTTCATACTATTCAAGCAGTTCGCAGGAGAACGACACCTCAATCTCCTGCTTCAGGACCCTCAAGGAGGATACATACACCTGCCCGATAGCGCTTGAGAACATACCCGACGGGGCAGAAGAGGGGACAGAGAACATCTCACTGACCCTGAAGATGACGATTGAATACACGATAAACGACAACACGATATGGCAGGATATCCAGGACACGACATCCGTCACCGTGAACAAGAACTACTCCACGTCCGTGATGTCCTGCCAGAAGATGATTGCGAGCATAGACGACCAGATATCAAGGCTGGAGGGCTCGAAGAGCAGCACCAACACATGGATGATAGTCTTCATGGTCCTGGCGGCGATATTCCTGATATTGTTCATAATATCATGCATTAAGGGGGTTTTTGGTGAGGGGTGTCAAACAATCTTCCTTACGCTGGCGCTCACGTGCCTCACGGCAGCGCTCAGCATGATGAATTCCGCGAGCAGCCAGGACGACCAGATAGCCGCGCTCGAGGCGCAGAAGCAACAGAAGATTGCGATGTGCGATGCCCAGACCACCGCAGAGCTGGCGATGGCAGAGGGCGGGCTCACCGAGATACCGCCGATACACACGTCATAGTTTATTGCTCATTTATCAGAGTGTTTATAATCAAGCGGGTGCGTATATGGACTGGAAAATTTTCTCAGAGGTGTTTGCGGTCCTTGCCTCTTATCTAATCCTTACCCTTCCCCTTGCGGGCGCGACCGAGGTGAGCATTTACTACGGCGGCGCGCAGTCCGGCCCCCCGATAGGGATTGACTATTCAGAGTTCGTGAAGAAGTCCGTGACCGTAAAGAATCCCGGCGGAGAGACTAGTGTCACGGTTTCCGTCTCCAATGGGACAGCGGGCGCGAGGATTCTGGAGTCCTATGTCTACAAATGCGGGGGGAGGGACCCAAGGGTCTGCGTGAACCAGGTCACCCCTGTAAAGTATGAAGGGAACTTTGTCGTGGAATATCCCTGGCCAGAGGTGAGCGGAGGGGGCGGCTATCCGCAGGATGGCAACATAATGACGCTGGTTAAGGTGAAAAGGCTTGGAGGGACGTCATGGATAGGGAGCTGGGACATCGTGATGAGGACGAGCGAGCTGAACTTTGCCCTGGACTCGAGGGAGATAGGTGAGATAGAGGTCCATGCAAAGGCAGCGCAGTTCCTTGGCCAGATAAGGTATTACGCAGAGAACTTCCTGATGGTTCCCATGAACCCCGGCTGGATATCGAAGATAGTCTTCAGGACTGCCACGGAGATACGCGGCCTTGAGTCTGACGAGCCTCCGGAGTTCTGGGTAGAGACCTTAAGCGGAAACGAGCTGGAGTCGATAACGAATTCCTATTATTTCGCGTTCCCGAAGAACGATTCGGGGATAATGGGCTCCATTGCCATGAGCCTTAACCCCGACTACACGTGCGGTGACGGGACCTGCGAGGATTATGTCGATGAGAGCCAGTCCAACTGCTGCTACGATTGTGGCTGCCCGGCAGGATTCTATTGCGATGCGGCAATGCTCTGCAAGTCAACGGGAGCGATATCATTATCTCTGCACGGGACCCCTGACACTAGGGTAATAAACTGCAACGAGGACCACGTGATAAACATAGCAGTGAAGATGAACAACCCTCCTTCAGACGCTGTCGCGAAGAGCTTCCGCTACAGGCTTGCAGGCCAGGTGGAGCCCACAACCTGCGTGGAGGGTTCCTCGGGGGTTTTCTCTTGCCCTGTAAACGTCCCTGCTGTCCAGGACTGCGACACGGGCGATTATGACATGGGGCCGAACAGCATAACGATTGCCATAGAGTATTCTGACGGGGCAGCGAAAAGGACGAAAGAAATCACCACACCCTTCCCCAACGTCACCATAGGCTCATTCGAGTGCGGCAACCTTGCATGCGAATCCAGCCTCGGGGAGAGCCAGTCAAGCTGCTGCCTCGACTGCGGATGTCCTTCCGGGAAGTATTGCGACTGGGGAGGACCGGGCTCTGTTCCCAGCGACGCGAAGTGCAAAAACCCTCTCGTCAACAGCGACCTTTACCTGGTCTCCATAGAGCCGTCGCATTTCTATGACCAGAGGTATGGAGCCAACGAGGCCAGCATCGTCGTGGGTTTTAAGAACAGCCCCTCCAGCCTTGACATGGAATCGCTCAGCTGTGAGATGCAGTGCTCTAGCAGCGGGGGTGGATGCGAATCGACGTGCGTGGTCGATGGTTGTGAAAGCGGGTATGAATCGGGTGAGCACAGGACAGAATGCGTCATGTCGTTTTACGTTTCAAGCTATGACCCGCTGACAGACTATGAGCTCTCGCCTGTCTTTACAGCGGAAGTCAGTTATAGCAACGGGACGACTGGCGTGATAGAGGCGAACCTGGCCAGGACTTTCCCTGTGATATCAATAGGCGGGC
>CAYMDJ010000008.1:0-26812 GCA_964389315.1 uncultured archaeon | reverse complement strand
GGTTGGGTCTTTAGATGGAACAGAAGATGCTTGAGCTGATGAAGTCAGAATTCTCCTGGGAGCAGGTGGTATTCCAGGTAATCGCGCACGAGGGCATTGACCCTTGGGACGTTGACATCAAGGCGCTTTCTGATGCGTTCGTTGACTATCTCATGAAGCTCGAGGAGATGGACTTCAAGATACCTGCCAAGTACGTGATAATAGCCGCCGTCCTCCTCAGGATGAAGTCAGACCACCTCAAGTATCTCGGCGACATGGTCCAGGACGCCATGCCCTTCGAAGAGATGGACGTTGACCTGAGGCAGGGCGGAGGGACAGAGGAGATAGAGGGGATGGTTCCAGAGGCTTCCCCGGGTCCTGACCTGCTGATAAACGCGATATCAATACCCCCGAAGAGGCAGCCCAGGAGGAAGATAATGGTCGATGACCTGATGGGCGCTCTCAGGAGGGCGCTGAGGGCAGAGGACAGGAGGGAACGGAGGGACAGGAGGAACAGGGAGAAGATACAGATAAAGGACGATAACATAACCAGCAGGATAGCCCTCCTCTACAACAGGATAAACGACATAATGGGAAGGATGAAGAAGGACGAGGTCAAGTTCAGCGGACTGGTGAACAAGTGGGAGAGGCACGAGGTCGTTGACACCTTCATTCCGCTGGTGTTCCTGGACAACCAGAGGAAGGTGAACTGCCAGCAGGAGGAGATGTTCAGGGAGATACTGATAAAGAAGGGCGAGAGTGAACTGACAGAAGAGGACATAAGAGAGATAGAGAAGGAGCTCGGTGGGAAAACAGAGAAGGGAAAAACGATGAAAGGGAAGGCAAAGAAACCCGGAAGGGCGAAAAAGAAATAAAGGTTCCCGGACAATAAGATGATGTTTGTCAGGTGTTTGTGATGAAGAAGGAAATCGTTGAGGCGGCGCTGTTCATATCGAGCGAGCCCATACCCATTGACAGGCTGTCGAGGATATCTGGAATCCATTCTTTGGGACACCTGAAGGAGATTCTGGAGGAGCTCCAGAAGGATTATTCCAAGAGGGGGATAAACATAATGAAGACCAGTGACGGCTGGATGATGAACGTGCGGCAGGATATCCTTCCCGCGGTCTCCCACCTAACCCCATATTCCGACCTCGCGGAGGGGCAGAAGAGGACGCTCGCCCTGGTAGCCTACAAGGAGCCTGTGAAGCAGGCTGACATAATAAAGGTTCAGGGGAACAAGGCATACTCCTACATAAAGGACCTCGTCCATAGGGGATTGATAAAGACAGAGAAGGTCGGCCACACCAAGATTCTCTCTCTCACCCAGGAGTTCGAGAGGTATTTCGGGGAGGAGAAGGCAAAGATAAAGGAGAGGCTGGAGGAGCACGTGACCCGACCCGGGGCTGCGGAAACCGGGGAGACGGAAGAGGGCACAAAAGAACACGAAAAGAAGGAGTACCTGTTCAGGGAAGAGAGGAAGCAGAAGAAGGGGAAAGCAAAGGCAGAAGTCGTGAAGGCTGAAGAGGAAGACGACGAGGATTTTGAAGAACCTGAGGAGCCCGAACCAGAGAACAACAGGGATGCGAAGAAGGCGAAGGCCTCGCACTCCCATGCGTTCCAGGAGATTGACTAAAACCTATTAATAGAATCCCTACAATTTCTTTTCATGGAGAAATCCCTGTTCTGGGCAGACCAGCTCGCTGACAAGATTATAGAGAGATCGAAGAGGGAGAAGAGGAAGCCGAACATAAAATGCCAGCAGACCCCGTCCGGAGGGAAGCACATAGGGAACCTGAACGACGTTGTCAGGGCGTATTTCCCCTACAAGTCACTAATGGAGAGGGGGACAAAGGCAGAGTTCGTCCACATGACAGACGACAGGGACCCCCTGAAGGCGGTTCCGAAGAGGCTGGCTGACCTTGACGGTAACTGGCATGAATCCAGCAAGCTCAAGGATATGTCCAAATATCTGGGGGTGCCACTCTGCAGGATACCCGACCCCTTCGGTTGCTGCAAATCATGGTCAGAGCACTTCACCAAGGTATGGATGGAGGGAGTGCGCTCCCTGGGGATGAACCCCACACTCTATTCTGTTGATGACCTTTACAGGAAGGGCAAATTCGAGCCCTTCATCAGGATGGTATTCAGAAGGAAGGACAGGGTCGGGGAGATTGTCTCTAAATACCAGAAGACCAAATCAAAGGATTACATACCCTTCGATGCCATATGCCCCAGATGCGGCAGGCTCGCCAACGTGAGCTCGTTCGACCTCAAGAAAAAGAGGGTGGGATTCATGTGCGGCGGCAAGGCCATAAAAGACAGAAGGAGCGAGGGGTGCGGCTTCGTGGGCGAGGTCCCCTGGAGCGAGGGGAAGCTGCAGTGGAGGTTCGAGTGGCCTGCCCTCTGGGCAATGTTCCATACAACCTTTGAGCCGTTCGGGAAGGACCATGCAGCAGGCTCCTGGATAAGCGGCCAGGAGATAGCGAGGAATATATTCGACATAGAGCCGCCCATACCATACGTTTACGAGTTCTTCCTGGTGAATGGTGAGAAGATGTCAGCGTCCGTGGGGAACGTGTTCATAGTGCAGGACATGTTGAAGATAATGGAGCCAGAGGCCTTCCTTTATTACTACACCAAGAAGCCGGGAAAGCAGAGGGACCTCGACCTGGAGAATATAATACTCCTGATAAACGACTTCGAGCACGCGGAGAGGGTCTACTTCGGGAAGGACAAGGAGAGCAACGAGAACGAGAGGAAGAATCTAACGAGGCAGTATTTCATGTCAGTGAAGGACGTCCCGAAGGGCATGCCCATGAGGCTCTCCTACCAGTTCGCCTCGATGATAAGCCAGGCCGTCTCAGGTAAGGACTATGTTGAACAGGCGGTTAGGATACTCCAGAGCACCGGCCACCTGAAGGAGAATCCGACCAAGAAGGAGATTGAGGCCGTCAGGGGGAGGATAGACCTCGCTGGGAATTGGATAAGGACGTATGCCGCTGACGAATACAGGATAAAGCTCGTCGAAAGACCGGAGAGAAAGATTCTGGCTTCGCTGAGCAATGACCAGAAGAAGGCGCTGAGGGACTTACAGGCACTGCTCTCCACGAAGGAGCTCACAGAGGACAAGCTGTATGAGTCCCTCTGGGTGATAGCGAAGAAGAACAACCTGACCGCGCCGGAATTCTTCAGGGGCGCATACCAGGTCCTCCTGAACAGGGAATCCGGCCCCCGCCTTGCCCAGTTCATAATAGCGGTGGGGCAGGAGAGGGTGGCGAAGGTTCTGAGCTCTGTCTAGTGGACTATGATATACAGCCGTAACCAACGCTTTTATTAATAAGCTATTGCATGATTTGATTATAAACCAACAGGAGGCATAAAAAATGACAGAAGGAACTGTGAAATTCTTCAATGAATCAAAGAACTTTGGCTTCATTGCCGGGGATGACGGAAAGGACTATTTCGTCCACGGCAGCGAGGTAAAGGAAGGCCCGATAGCAGAGGGCGACAAGGTTTCTTTCACACCAGAGCAGGGAGAAAAAGGACTAAAGGCTGCAAACGTTAAGAAAATGGAGTAATGTGTTCAGTTAAACAGTGCAGGTTTTTATGTTTTGACTTTCCCAGCCCTAGGGCTATCCCCTGATATGGGGCTACCCGGATTTGAACCGAGGTCGACGGCACCCCATGCCGCAATGCTTCCAAGCTACACCATAGCCCCATTTCTCTGTAGTATTTTAAGGTTTTGCTTATAAGCTTTGAGAAAGGCCTGTGTCTGCTTCCTGCTTGGTTATATTGTTGGAAGACATGCTGTTTGGCCTTCTGTAAAAGCTTATGGGCCCGGAGGGATTCCCTGAACCATTTCGTGCCCAGGATTGTTCATGTTGCTCCTGGGTGCGAAAGTTCTTTCCGCGAACGCTTTAGCGCGTTTACCGGCGCTAAAGGGTTCTTTTGAACCCACGACCCCTGGCTATCTTCCTCTCACAGACCCAAAGGGTCTCGAATCTTCTAACGGAAGGCTAGAAGGCCAGTGCTCTATCCAGCTGAGCTACGGGCCCACAGTTAGATGGACGACCTGATTCAATTGGTTAAAGTCGTCTGTCTCTCTGTGCTATGCTGGTGCTAATAAGTTAATTTGGCTAATCTATTTATAAGTGAGAAGATGAACGAGCTGAGAGACGGCGCGAGGCAGGCAATTGACGTGTGCCTTGGCCTCAGGAAGGGAGAGAGGGTAACGATAATCACAGACATGAAGACCCTTGAAATAGGAAAGGCCCTGGAGAGCGTTTCCAGGGAGACTGCCGGAAGGGTGGATGTTTTCGTTCTTGAGGATTTTGGGGAGAGGCCACTCCAGAGCGTTCCAGAGAAAATCAAAGAATCTGTAGGTTCTGCAGATGTCTCTATATTTGCTGCACAAAAGATAGGTAATGAGGTGCATACATTAAGGAAGCCCATCCGGATAATCGGAAAAGAGTGTGGAAGGCATGTGGACATGCCAGGGGTAACGAGAAGGGTTTTTGAGACCGGGATGCTGACAGAGCATAAAAAGGTTTGGGAATTCTCAAACATGATTTTTGGTATCCTGGAGAAAGCCAAAGAGATAGAGGTTAAAGCAGATAACGGGACGGATGTTATCCTGACGTTCTCCCCAAAGCACAGGTGGGTGAACTCATGCGGTGACATGAGAAAAAGGGGGCACATGGGAACCAATCTTCCTGGGGCAGAGGTGTATACCTGTCCCGGGGATTGCAACGGGGTTTTTGTGGTGGATGTTGAGATGGGAGACTATCTCACAGAGAAGTATGGATTCCTTGACAAGAGTCCTGTCAGGCTGGATATCAGGAACGGGAGGGTTGTGTCCATAGAGTGTGATAATAAAGAGCTGAAGGAAGAGCTTGAGAGGTACATGAAAACAGATGGGAATGCAAACAGGATTGGTGAATTCGCCCTTGGAACGAATCCATTCCTCAAGGATTTTATAGGGGTTTTTCTTCAGGATGAAAAGGTTCCTGGGGTCCATATCGCCATTGGAAACCCATTCCCAGAGATGACTAGTGCTGATTATGAATCAGAGGTCCATCTGGATTGCATAACAAACAAACCAACCGTATGGGTTGACAGGAAAAGGGTAATGGAAAAGGGAAGGTTTCTAGTCCGGATTTAGAAATGATTTCGCCAGGTTACGAATCTCTTCCGGGAGATTCTCGGGTGGCTTGTAGAGGCCTTCTACTTTCTTGATTCTGTCTGCATAAACAGGATTGATTCTCCCTGCATACAGAACCCATTCCTCACCACCACCCTCAAGATAGGCCTTGACATCCTTAAGGCCCTTAACGTAGAGGTTCCTGTTGAAATTAGCGCCTTTCCTGCTTGTATCAGAGAACCCCCTCTTTGCAGACATGGCGCATTTGAATGCCTCTTTTGGTTTATACCCTGCACCCAGGAGCTCGTTGTATATGTCACTGAAGGAATTGTCAACGGCCATGTGCATGGCCATGATATTGCCTGCTCTTTTCTTTATTTTAGGTCCGTATTCAGGGGCAACATGCTCCTCGTTATGGAGTGCAAGCCCCTCTGATGTAAAGGATCTTGCAGGGAAGCCCAACCAGAATGCAGGGAATGGTTGTTTGCAACCAATCTCATACTGGACAGCATGGGTTCCAATTTCGTGGACAGAGTCGCTTGCAAGCTTGATTCCGGAAACATCCCTGTCCGGGACCTCAATCTTTCCATCCTCTTCTCTTACAAATATTCCTGTTCTGTTTGGATTTATGGTGATATCGTAAATCCTTGTGATGCCAGGAAGACCTTGACCGAATTCTTTCATGTATTCAACAATCATTTGATTGTATTTTTTCAGGTATTTGATGACCATTTCTGGAGTGAACGGCTTATCCTCATTTGGCAGCTCTATCCTGTAGCGCTGCTCTGCCCAAAGAACATCCTCTTCCTCGGGCCTGGAGAATATGTCTGCGCTTGCTTCCTGCAAACCAGTGGTATCCCTGGCCTCGAGGTATCTGTTATTGAGTTCAAGTTGTTCAAGGAATCCCAGATTTATAACCCTCTCAAAACCAGTCATGGAATCCCCAACCATACCCCTGAGTCTGGAGATATCAATGTAAACGTCTCTGTGGGAAAACCCCATATCAGGATAGGTAAATGTCGGGTTGTGGGATGGATTTGCCAGGACCCTGTCTCTCTCATCAGTCTCGTTCCCGGGCCTGGTCAGAACAAGCAGCTTGTTCCAGCCAACCTTCTTATCGAGTTCCGCAAGCCCCTGGTCTATTATTTCAGACATATTCACTATTTAAAAGTAGTCTTTATATACTATTTAATCAGCATCCTGGCTATTGATTCGAGCCTCTCTGGGTTTGATATGACATCCAGTGAGGGGAGCCCGAACCTCTTTTCAGTATCAGAGACTATTCCGGGGAGTTTATTGCAACCAAAACCGTTTATGGCGTTGGCAACCACAGGAGCCTTGATCCCGCTGTTCTTGATGAGCTCGAGGTGCGGACCTATCTCATTGGTCGTGTTCCACTTGCTGCAGAGCACTATCTTTGTTGGGTCTGAACCAAGCAGTATCTGCCACGATACAATCGCGCCGGCCCTGCACTCCTTTACATCAACCACAGATGCCCTCAACCCTGTCTGATTGCCTATAAGAATGATGTCCGGCTTTTTCTCCTCCTCTACCTTCTTTATTGCACCGTACACCGCAGGCGCGCCCTTCATCGTGGGATAGACCTCTGGTATGACCTGCTCATCTGCACCAACAAACATAGAGCACGGCTCTGTTCCAACAACTCCCACACTCTTTCCCATGTCTTCAAGGGTCTTCTTGAAAGTGAGCATTGCCGTTATCTTGCCTGAATTCATGCCTGTCCCTGAGAATAGAATCCTGGGCGTCTTGATGCCCTCTTCCCTCGCCTTTATGGCAAACGGGATAAACCTCTTCCAGCCATCAGGATCTGATGCCTCTATGAATTTAACACCAGCAGCAGAAGCGATTTTCCTGAGCTCTTCTGTATCACTGCCATAGTATATCTTGCTCATGTTATAAACATCAAGACCTGCGTCAAATGCCTTCTTCACATTGGTGTTCCAGTCTTTTACATTGCTGGTTTTCGTGAAATAGAGGCCCTCTCCTGTTGTTATCATCATGTCAGCGTCCTTGCCGTGGTCATTCAGGACACTGTCAAAATCGTTTGATATTTCTATGCCCTTTTCGCCTGCCCCGATTGCTTTTCCTGCATCCATTCCATTGAATCTGGATCTCTCATCGTAAACGCCAAGGACTTCCACGTCCCTTCCAAACCTTATTATGGCGTGACCGTTCTGGTCATAGTGGTGTATTATGACCTTCATCCCAAACCCCTGCTTTCCTTTACCTGCTCAAGAATATCCGTTATCATCTCTGCTGCCTTGTGCGGATACCAGAAGTTGATGAATCTCGTGCACTCAAGATTCATGACTGTTCTTCCCTCAAGGGGAAAGAGATTGTCACGCGGTCCCCACGATTTCATTCCCTTGAAGAAATGCTCTACGGTTATCCTTGGTGGCTCTATCTTCATGAGCGCTTTTTTGGATGCCTTCAGGAAATTCTTCGGTGTGAAGTCCTTCTTCAGCTCAGAGACGACTTCCTTTCCTGCGTAATTGTTAATGACATCAAGATCCTTCTTTATGTTATCGAGGAAATCGCACGAGACCTTGTGCAGGCCGAATGTGTCATAGACCCTGATTATGTTGTTTATGGCCCGCTCTTCTTCCAGGAGAGTGTAGGCCTTGCATTCCTTGTCTATGTCACTGAAAAACTGCTTGTTCTTATCGTTCACCTGCTCAACTGCATCTTCAAGCAGCTTCTTGTTTATGCCCTTTCCCTCAAAGGTCGTGATGTCAATGACACTGGGCATTATCTTCAGCCTGGAGAATGCGCTGTGTATGAGGGCGATGAATTTCCCTTCCCTGACTTCGTTCCAGAACGAATGGTAAATCTTCCTTCTCCTCTCATGATCCTTGTAATCCTTTGCTACCCAGGCGTACTTCTTCCTGTATTCGTGGGTGTTTTCCTGGTTCTCATCTATTATGAAGGGTTCCCACATGGAGCATGCCTCTTTGAAGGGAGGCGCTTTTCTGTTAAAATCGACCCCAAAGGCTCTCTTCCTCGAGATGTTTGAGAGTATAAAATTGCCTCCGGTCTTCATCCAGCAGAGGCTGGCTACCGTCTCTGAGTTGTCGTCCCTGGATATCGGCAGCTCAATTGCAGGACCGGAATGAGGACAAACGTACGTGTAGTCTCCATGAGTCCTGTATAGAGTATATCCCTTTCTCATTGATATCTTCATGTAATATTATAGAAGCCAGAATCTATTTCAGCTTTTTTCCCTTGGGAATCCTTTCCACCACGTTGGTCATCAGCATGGTATTAGGGACGACGAACCTGGTGTCATTGTTCCTGAGGGTAACGGAGAAGGAGCCAATCTTCTCAACGAAGCCTGAATAGTTCCCGACCTTTATGTGCTCCCCAATCTTCAGGTTCCTCTTGAGATGAATCCCTGAGGTTATCCCCGGAAGCATGTCCTTTATGCCGAGAACGAGTATTATAACTATCCCGCTGAGGAGGATGGCGAACATTATGCTGAGTGCGGTGGTGTCGAGCCCTATCATGGCAAGGGACATTATCACCGAAACCAGGGCGACCGAATACTTTATCAATCCGCCAGAGAAGACACCGAGCGTCTCGTCAGCGAGGAACCTCTTGCCTGCCTCCTCGAATATCTTCCCCAGGAAGTCTGCTATCAGGAAACCTACGACCACTATCAGTATCGCTACTATGAACCTCGGGACGAACCCGGTTATCTGGTTGAATATGTTGACCAGGCCGGGAAGGCCGAGCGTCTGGATTATGGTGCTCAGGACCAGGATGTAGATGAACCACTTGACGAGGTCCCCTATCAGGCTCACTATCGTCCCCCTGTATCCGACCGCCTTCAGGATGTCATCTGTCCATGACCTTATGGTTATCTTCTTGAGCCCCGCGACGCTGAGCAGCTTGACCGTGAGCGCCTTGCCCACCCTTCCTGAAACGTATGCAACGACCAGGAGTATCAGCACCTGGAGGATAATCTGCAGGTTGGGGAGTATGTAATTGGGAATGAGGCCGCTGAAGAAGCTGACCAGCCAGGCCCACAGGGTGCTGAAGAACTCGGTCACGCCGCTAAGGTCCATGATATCACTCTATTCTTGAATGTTAATATTTATATAAACCGGCTCACTCTCAGAGGAGCTGCTTTGTCTTGAGGACGTCCCTGACAACCGATTTAGCGTCCTCGAAGAACCTGATGAGAACGGGCTTCTCGTTGTGCTTCGTGTAGTTCTCATGCACTATCTCCATGACCCTCTTCGGAAGGTTTACGCCCGTCACCTTGCTCGGTGTCAGGAGGTCCGGGTTCAGGCTGATGTTGACTACCTTGGGTGAGCCGTTCAGGGATATGTCAACCCTCGCGACGTGCGCGTCAACCGCCGCGGCCGCGTCCAGGGCGAGCTGCTCGATGTCAAGGGATATCTTTGCCTGCTTCATCTCGCCCTTCGAGAAAACGACGTCCGTCTCCTTTGTCTTCTTCTTTACCACAGCCAGGACCTCTGGGTCAGCAACATAAACAGAAACCATGTCCTTGACCACGTCCTCTATCAGGGTCGGCTGGTTGAGGTGTATCAGCGCGTCCACTACGGACCTTGCCTCCTTCTGGTTCCTCACCACCACCCCAGTCTTCTTCTCAGGGCTCCTTATTATCTTCGGGTATTTTGCATCTGATAACACGCTTGAGGCTGCTCTGGATGACCTCGCAAGATGCAGGTTGAGTGTGGCTATGCCTCTCTTCCTGAGGACGGTTAGCAGGAAGAACCTCTCCGATGCGAGGAGGAAGCTTATGGGCTTCACTGTCATGTAGGTCTCCTGCGGGAAGAGCGAGAGGAGCTGGTAGGCATATGAAAGGTAGCTCTTGGGTATCCTGGGCATCACTGCCCTGAACTTCTGCATGTCAGAGGTCCTGTAATGTATCGAGAACCTGTCATTGAGACCTATGCCTATGCTTTCTATCGGTACAAAGAAGACAGAACCGAACTGCTTCTTGGCCTCCTCCAGGAGGCGGATGTCGGTCTTGCTCTTCTCCTGCCCTATTATGCAGAGAGACATCAGCACCACTACCTCCCTTTCTTGGATTGGTATTTAAAAAGGTTTGCTCATTCATGAATTTAGATTTCTCTGCATAATTTTATAGCGGAATAGCGGAACGGTGGTATCACTATAAATATAAACTGCGCCGGGTATACAATTCTATAGTTTATTAATAAAAAATCCAATGATTTTATAATGTCTGAGAAATCAAGCATTGATTGGACAGAATCAAGCTGGAATCCCGTAACTGGCTGTTCAAAAATTAGTTCTGGTTGCTTGAATTGTTATGCTGAAAGGTTAGCCAAGAGGTTACAGAAAATGAATCCGGAGGGTAAGTATAAGAATGGTTTCAAATTAACACTTCATGAGAATGATATGGATTTGCCTCTCAAATGGAAAAAACCAAGAACAATATTCGTCAATAGTATGTCAGATTTATTCCATAAGGATGTTCCCTATGAGTTTGTTGAGAGGGTTTTTGGTGTCATGAAGAAAGCTAGCTGGCACACGTTCCAGGTCCTGACAAAAAGGCCTGAAAGGATGAATCATTTCACAAACAAGATATACAAGGAGATTTTACCCAATGTCTGGCTTGGCACAACCATAGAAAACAAAGAGGCTGTGAATAGATTAAATGAATTAAAAAGAACGAGGGCCAGAATAAAATTTGTAAGTTTTGAGCCTCTTGTTGGGCCGGTCGGGAAAATCAACTTAAAGGGAATCGATTGGGTCATAGTTGGCGGTGAATCCGGCCCTAACCACAGAACTATGGAGAAGGATTGGGTAATTGAGATTAAGAATCAGTGCAGGAATCTGGAAATACCGTTCTTTTTCAAGCAGTGGGGTGGCTTCACTCCCAAGGCGATGGGCAGAGAGTTGGATGGCAAAACCTACGATGAATATCCAGATATTCATTATAATACAAAAACAATCACGCCTTTACAATTCAATGGAGTCATAAATGCCGGGAAAACAGAAACGCCCATTAGTGGGATATATAGATGAATATATCAAATCAGAGAATGCTCAAAAAATAATAAATTCTTCGGATATAGTCAATGAAGAAGGATTTGATTCATGGAGCTTCAAGAAACTGATATTTCTACATTATTATATAGAGCCGTTTTTGAAAATTCTGATAAGCAAGGGATTCAATTGTTATTTTGTTGACCTGTATAGCGGTTCTGGAGCAAATGTGCTTTCAGGGACCGACACCAAAACCATAGGGTCTCCGATAGTCTCCCTTCTTAAAGGAATATTAAACCCAAAATCCGGTGATAAAAAGAGATTCAATAAATGGTTCTTTGTTGAATCTTCTGACAAACTATCCGAAGCACTCGAAAAAAGAGCTAGTGCGTCTATTAAGATTCTTAAAAAAGATTTTAATGAAAAATTGGTTCTTGGGAAAGATGTTGTTGTACTCAGGGGTGATTGCGAGGATAGGGTTGATGATGTTATATCTCAAATAGAGAAAGATTGTAGTGGCAATAATGCTGCAATCTTGGTTTTTGTGGACCCCTTTGCGTTGTCACATTTTAGATGGAAAACATTAGAAAAGCTTTCCAAGTTCGGGCACATAGACGTAATTTTCACTTTACCGACAAACTCATACGAGAGGAACAAAGCCAACTATAAGGAATTTGAAAGATATGTACCGCGTCTTTCCGAGGAGGATAAGAGAAAAATAATGAAAGGTGAAATCGACCAGAAGTCTCTTGCTGATATTTATGCTGAAGGGATAGCCAATGTAATAAAAACTCGCATTTATTATTATAACGATGCCGCTATAGCAAAAAACAGAGTGAATAGAGAGATTTATAGAATAACATTATTTACAAGGTCATCGGCGGGTGCAAAAATAGTGGAAGAGCTAATAGATAGATTGAATGGAATGAAGACAAGGGATATTGACATGGAAGTAAGAAAGATTATAGGAGAAATTTCGTCTCTGGATAATTTTATGTGATATTTTGAAGAAAATATCAGAATTGACTTATGCCTTATTTTACAGGATTCTGGAAAGAGCATGGGACCACGGAGATGCATTTGCCGCAGACGTCTGTCAATCCCAAATCCGAACGCAGCCTGTCATTGGACAGACATATTTCATAACATTTATGCCTGTCAAAGGAATCCTCTTTCAATGCACCGAACGTGCAATTATCAACACACTTCCTGCATGTTCTGTTATGCTCATAGAGGCAGAATTCCTTGTCCGGCCTTTTTGTGGGCGATATCTCAGCAGTCGTTATCGTGCTCCCTAACCTGCCGCAGCAGCCACTTTCAGTAATGAGCATTTTATGCAAGCCGAATTTTCCAAGTCCTGATATATAAGCAACGTGCTTATGGGACCAGTCACTCGTTAGTTTTTCTTCATCAAAATTATGGGTTGGTGGAAGGATGACTGATTTGAATCCTGATTTCTTAAGTTCATCTTGAAGGGATTTGTTTAAGTCAGTAATTAGCCTGTTGGTTTCAACATAGGCAACGGCCCATTCCTTTGAACAGCTGTTCCCGCCAACATTGCTCAGAACGGTTTCCTTTCTGAAAGGAATGAAATAGCATATCACTGTCCTTGCACACTTCAGCAAATCCCCCGGCATTTTATGCGTTTCGCTAACCACCTCCCTTAGCTTAAGAAAGAGCGGGTCGTCAGCGTTTGCAAAAGAAACGAGTGGTTCATTCCAATCCGTCTTTGTGTTGTTATCCCTGGTGTAATCCTTTACAAAATCCCTGATATGCCTCCTGATTTTCTCTTCCATTTATAGAGATTAGAAAGAGCGTTTAAATCCTTCACAGGAGGAGCATCACCAGGCCGGCCGCGAGGGGGATTAGCAGGTTGTCGTCCACCAGGCCCCTGGCATAGAGGTTCCTGAGGCGCCTGAGGGAGGGTATCGGCTCCGCGAGGGTGCCGGCGAGGGCTCCGGCAAAGGCTGTGGCCGGCGGGAGGATGAAGAGGGCTATGATGAACCCTCCTGCGAAGAAGGCCAGGCTTCCCTCCGCTGTTTTTCCTGGAAGGTATTGAATCCTCCCCAGCGTCTTGCCCACGAGGGTCGAGAGGGCGTCCCCTACCGCGAGGATTGCGCAGGACGCCATTGCGATTTGCAGCGGGAAGAGCAGGTAGGCAAGGAAGAATCCCGTGTAGAACCAGAAAGGCCCCATGAAGGGCCTCGGCAGGTTGTCCCTGTCAAGGTGCATGATTATCCTCCTTGCCCTTTCCTCGACGAGGTTGATGAGCTTTCCTGTTCTGCTCATCTGCCTCCTGACATACCAGGAATAGATAAGGAAGGACAGCGCCATGAGCAGGAAGATTGATGCAGAGATGTTCTTGTCAAGGAACTGGGAGAGGTAGATGAATGCCAGGCCGCTGAGATGCACGAACTGCCTCAGTATCTCTCTTTTCATATGAACACCAAACACATAACAACAGGATACGCTTTCCCCTATCTCATTGAAAGGTTCCTGCGAGATTTTGTTTTTTTAGATATGATTAGAAACCCGGTTTCCTTGCCAAATTTTGTCGAAAGAGAATCGTAAAGGGTTTTCAGTTTGACCTTTATTCTTGGCTTGTGGTCATTGAAGGGGTCTATAATCACGACTTCATTCTTCTTCGTATCAATGGACTCTATCAAGCCGTCATGTAGATATTTTCCTCCCAGCCGGTCATGGCTGTGGATTTCGTGCGCCTTATATTCGACCCACAAATCATTGCCTGAAATGATGTTGCTTTCGATGAACTTCCCCAAGTCCTCAATCTCGCTCAGCCTTTTTGCCCTTGCCACGAGATTGATTCTGTTTTTATGAAAGAAGTCGTTGACCTTGCCTGCTGAATCAAGGGTGCTAATGCCTTCATCATAATTATACCTGCTGAAGGATTTTAGTCTGACATTGAAGGCGTCCTGGTGTTCTTTGTTGACTCTCACGTCAAAAAATTTTGCCAGTTGCTCCTGGTCAAACAAACCAAACCCGTTCCTGTATAACAGCATCTGTAAACAAGTGACTGCGCAGCAGTCGTGCCTCTCTACCAGGGGGATATATCTCGGGCTGAGCGATACCATAATGATTAGTATGCATTTTCAGGTTTAATAAATGCTAGCAGCAAAGGGTTAGGTTTTCCGTTAACGCTTTTGGGAAAGAGTATTATTCGTTAATGTTATCTGCCATGTAGTTAATTGGCGAAGCGGTTATCAGTAAAAGGGTTAGGTTTTCCGTTAACGCTTTTGGGAAAGAGTAATATTCGTTAATGTTATCTGCCATGTAGTTAATTGGCGAAGCGGTTATCAGTAAAAGGGTTAGGGGCAATGCACGTTAACGGTGGTGACTCCTGCCGCCGTTCCTACAGAAACCGTATGGGCTCCTGAGGTGCATCCTGACCCCCCGCAGTCGTCAGCTTCTATCAGTATTCCTGCCTCACCGGGCTGGAGCGGCGCGCTCAGGGAAGCGGTCGTGTTGACACCATCAATCTGAACAACGCTGAAATCCGCGTTGCTGAGTGACTGCTGCTCTGTATTCGTTACCTGGGCCGATATCACATTTTCCGTTCCAGTGCTCATGCAGAATACCACCATGCCATCATCCATGCTGAAGTTAGAGCACGTGTATGTGAAGAGGTAACTCTGGATGAAGGTGAATGCAGCGCCTGCAAGCGCGACCGTTATGAGCAGCAGTATTATTATGGATATGATGGGGGTCGTTGCCTTTCTCATTATGACACCTTCATTGCCTTCCCGATGATTCGTATCTGGAGTGGGTATATACCCTCTTGAGCCTGTTCTCTATCGTCCCCATGCTGGAAAGTAGCGCCTGGTTCGTCTCCATTGACCTTTTCGTATAGTTAACGAGCTCTTCCATCTTGCTCGCCAGCGGCTGCATGAGGTCCCTGGATATTCCCGCAACATTCTCATCAGCTGCCGATGCCTTGTGCAGGTCAAGGAACTCGTTCATGCTCGATATGAGCTGGTCAATCTTCCCGGGAACCTTGGATATCTCGTTCCTGAGCTCTGCGTCCGATTTCACAACTTCACTAATAACCATATGGTTGGATTTTATGAGCTCTATTATCTGCTCTATGAGCTTGTTGACCTCTGAAGAAGATGTCTTTTCAACCTGGCTTATCCTTTTCTCAAGGCGCCTTATGGGCGATGCGGGCACGTCTTCGTAATCATCATCCATGAATATACTTATTGTCCGTGTATTTAAATCACCCCATTTTAGTTATTTCATGGCCACAAAGAAGGATTTCAATGATGTTTGGGAACTGGCGGTTCCTTACCTCAAGAAAGGGAGGAGGAAGAACTTTCTCCTTCACACGAAATACGTCGTCAAGTCAATGAAGATGCTGCTAAAGAAAGAGGGCGGGGAGCCGGATATCATGATTCCAGCGGCCATGCTCCATGACACGGGCTGGGCATATGTTCCCCTGGAATTGCAGAAACACATGAAGGGCGAAAAAGCAAAAAAGGCGCTGGAACTTCATCTGGAATCTGCTGTTCCAATAATAGAAAGGGTGCTGACAAGACTGGGTTATGACAAAAACAAAATACAAAGGATAACAGAGATTGTTCTGTCACATAAATTCAAGGACCCAAAGGATGTGGAAAAGCGTCTTCTGATAGATGCAGATACCCTCTCGGACGCATTTAAAGAACCGTTCTACGAAGACTGCAAAGCATATAAAATGAAACCCAAAGAGCTATACGAATTCAGGAAAAAGAACAAATTCTATACAAAGTCTGCAAGAGAGATATTCAGGAAAGAACTTGAGAAGAGAAAAAAAGAAATAAAGGTATAGGTCGCCAAAAACAAGGCGGCCTGAAAGGAAATCAGTATTCGCCCATTCCGCCGGGTGGCATGCCGCCCATTCCGCCGGGTGGCATTGCAGGCATCTTGTCGCCGGAGCCCGAGGATACCATGTCATCTATCCTCAGTATCATCTCCGCAGCCTCTGCTGCTGACTTTATTGCCTGCAGCTTTATTTTGAGCGGCTCTATGACGCCCATCTTGTGCATGTCAACTATCTTTCCTGAGAACACGTCCAGTCCGGAGTTTAGCTCCTTCTTGTCGTGGCTTGCCCTCAGGGCAGCGAGCTTGTCTATGGGGTCGAGGCCTGCGTTCTCTGCAAGCGTCCTCGGGACTGACTCTATCGCGTCTGCGAATGCCATGACGGCGAGCTGCTCCCTTCCGCTGAATGTGTCTGCGTATTTCCTCAGTCCCCTTGCAACCTCTATCTCTGACGCTCCGCCGCCGGGAACTATCTTCTTGAGCTCTAGCGCGGAAGCGATTCCCTTTATCGCGTCCTCCATTGCACGCTCCACCTCGTCAATGACATGCTCTGTTCCTCCCCTTATCAGTATCGTGACTGCCTTGGGTGTCTTGCATTCCTCGACGAATATCATCTCGTCACCGGCAACCTTCCTCTCTGCAACGATGCCTGCATAACCCAGGTCGTCCTTTGAGAGGTCATTCAGGTTGCTGGCTATCTTCGCCCCGGTCGCCCTTGAGAGGGCTTCCATGTCTGACTTCTTGACCCTCCTTGCCGCGAGGACCCCTGCCTTGGCAAGGTAGTGCTGCGCGGTGTCGTCTATGCCCTTCTGGCAGAAGATGACGTTTGCCCCGGACTTTATGACCTTGTCAACCATGTTCTTCAGCATGTTCTCCTGCTGGTCAAGGAACAGCTGCATCTTGTCTGGTGAATCTATGCTTATCTTGGCGTCACCCTCAAGCTCCTTCACCTCAAGGGCAGAGTCAATTAGCGCAACCCTTGCCTTCTCAATCTTCTTTGGCATTGAGGAATGAACAACCTCCTTGTCAATCAGAATCCCGTTTATGAGCTTCGTGTCGTTTATTGAGCCGCCTTCCTTCTTTTCCATCTTTATGTTGTCAGTATCTATCTCTGCCTCACCGTCCCTTACATCAGCTACCTTCTTTATTGCCTGGACAGCTATTGATGCAAGTTCTTCTGAGGCCTTCTCTGCTGACTTTCCTGTCATAGCGGTTTCTGCAATCTTCTGCAGGGCCTTCTCGTCCCTTATGTCAACAGGGATTGCTATCTTGTTGAGAATCTCAATAGCCTTTGCCTTGGCCATCCTGAAGCCTTTCGTTATGACGGTTGGGTGTATCTCCTGGTCAAGCATGTCCTCAGACTTCTTGAGTAGCTCACCAGCCAGAATCACTGCTGTTGTTGTTCCATCACCAACTGCCTTGTCCTGGGTCTTCGCGACCTCTACCATCATCTTTGCAGAAGGGTGCTCTATCTGCATCTCATTGAGTATGGTTGCGCCGTCATTCGTTATTACGACGTCGCCGAGAGAATCAACAAGCATCTTGTCCATGCCTTTTGGCCCGAGCGTTGTCTTTACCATGTCCGCAACCGCCCTGGCTGCTGATATGTTCATTCTCTGGGCATCCCTGCCCCTGCTTCTGAATGTGCCCTCAGGCACTATAAGGACCTGCTGTCCCCCAATCTGTCCCATTTGCGTCATTCCAAATCACCTCTTTTTAATTTTTGAATATGATGAACCAAACGAACTGGGTTCAAGATATGATTATATAATTAATATATAAAGCTTTCTCCGCGAACAAACCGGCATTGAGCGTGGTTTTTAGTTGGCCGCATTTGAACAATCGGTTCAGTGCGGCTGTCTGACTGTTAGCCGCATTTGTTCTATTGGTTCAGTGTGAGTGGGCCCGTTGGGATATTCATAAGCCGTTGTTCGGAAGCTTAAGCGAGCGAAGCGAGCTAGCTCCTTTTGGCTTAAGCCTTTTTCCAAAAGGCTTATTTCGAACCCAAGACCTCCCGCTGGCCTAGAGCAAGACCAGGCATCGCGCCTGGGCGCCTTATAAGACGGGCGCTCTAACCAAGCTGAGCTACGGGCCCACAGCTTACTAATTCTGATGCGTTTATACTTATAAATTGTTACCCGGCCATTGTGCTGCTGTCCTTGCGGGACTTGATGAGCTCGCTTATCTTCTCCACCGCCTCGGGCTGCAGCGCGCATATGTCAGAAACCGTTATTATTCCGACCAGGTTGCTTCCAGAGACCACCGGCAGCCTCTTGACCTTGTGCTCGTTCATCGCCTCTATGGCATCGTCAACGTCAGCGTCATCCTCTATCAGGACCGGGTCGGTCGTCATGACGTCGCTCACCTGGGTCTCTGACGCAGAGAGGTCCTCCATGACGAGCTTTATGACGATATCCCTCTCGGTGAGAATCCCCACGAGCTTGTCCTTGGAGACAAGGACTATTGAGCCTATCCTGTTCTTGTCCATTGCCTTTGCCGCATCCTGGACGCTGATTTCTGGCTCTGCCGTTATGACTTCCTTGGTCATCACGTCTTTTACGAGCATTACCTTCTAACCTCTTTCTCCATCCTGGGAACGAACATCCTGTACTTGTCCCTGTCCTCTAACTCTTCCATCACTCTCTTCACTATCATCTTCTCAGGGTCGGGCAAAAGAGGGACCCTCTTCTTTATGTCCTCGAAGGACTCGAATGGCTTTGACTTCCTCTCGTCTATTATTGCCCAGAGATGCCTCTTTCCCACGCCGGGCAGGAGCTCAAGCTGGTGGAGCCTGGTCGTTATGTTGCCGGCCTTGTTGAAGAATTCAAGGAACTTCCCGGGGTTCTTCTTCACTATGTCATCTATTATGTCCGGAAGCTCCTCCTTCGCAGCGACCGTAAGGTCATCGAGCTTTATCCTTCCCCTTATGTACTTCACGACGTCCCTCTTTCCGTCGCCTATGTAAATCATGTCCCCTATCGTGAGCTTCACGTCATCCCTTATTATCAGCTCGAGCAGCGAGAAATGCTGGTTCCCGACCACCTGAGCAACGGGCTGGGACCTGTCCATGCCATGGTGCCCGTGGCTGAGGAAATCCAGGACTATTGCGCTGTCATCCTTCTTTAGGGGCTTCTTCTCTTTCATGCTAACCACCGGCAGTTAAGAATTAATTCTTGTTTTTAAATCCTTTAGGTGAATTTCTTCACTATACTCACTATCTTCTTCTTGTCCTCGTCGGAGAGGGTGACTACCTCATTCTGAAGCGTTATCCTCAACTGGTCGAGGTCCTCTGGAAGCATGTCCGCTATCATGACCCTGTGCTTCTCCTTCAGCCTCTCTATCTTGGAGAGCTCTGCCATGAGGTCATCGAGGTCCTTCTGCTTGAGCTTCGAGAACTTCCTCAGGTGCTCTAGGGCGTTCTTCTGCTCATAGCCGAGTTCCTTGTTCTTTGCCTTCTTCTCGAGAATCCTCTTTGCGTCCGACCATGTGACGAATCTCTCTTCCTTTACCTGCATGAAATCACCATTAAATTATTCCCTGTGCGGCTTTAAATGCTCGGGTTTTGAAACAACCTGCTTCTTCATTTTGCCTATCCTCACGCCAACGACGTAGGCCCTTCCCCTCTTCCCCTCCACGGTTCCTATCTTTCCCAGGAACCTGCTGTGGGGCATGCTGCCCTGGCATGAGGGGTCCTGCCTTATCACTACCTTCTGTCCTTCCCTGAAGTCCTTCATGAACCCTTCAACTGTGAATTTAGACCTCTTCTCCTTACTGAACTTGCTCCTGGTCCCTGAACGGAAACCCTTTCCTGAAGTGGACATGATATCACCTGACCCGTAAGGGGTATCTACTAAGGTATGTATAATGGTAAAGAAGGGTATTTATATGCTTTTGCACTGCTCAATCCGAGAGTTTGATGAGCTTACCTGTCTTGTCAAGGATTGCCTGCTCAAGTGTTTCCTTCTTCTTTCTAATCTCGCGCTTTATCCTTTCAAGCTCTGAGGCCAGTTTCTTTATCTTCTCCTCAACGTCATCGCTCTCAGTGGAGTGCTTCTTGACGTCCTCCTCCAGCTCTTCCTTCTTCTTGATGACGCCCGCAGAATGGCCTATCTTCTTCCTCGCATCCGCCATCATCTCCCTCCTCTCCAGGAGCCTTGAGCGAACGTCCGAGAGTTGGGGCTCCCCCCTCTTGATGAAATGCATGACCCTCCCCCTGTCGCTGTCCTTGAGGTCTATCTCGCCGGATATCATTCCGTCAGAGAGTGTCTTCATCAAGCTCTTCAGGTCAGCGGGACCATCGGGAAGGATATACGTTTCAAAGGGTTCTGTGAGGAAGCCCTTCAGCGAGATTCTCTGCGATTTTGTCAGGGAGCCTGAATCGTGCTCCAGCTTCTTCATCGGCCTCCTCAGCGCAGAGAGCTCGTTCCTTATCTCCATCTCCAGCTTGACCGCCTCCTCCCTGATTTCTGAGAGTTCCTTCTCCTTCTCATTGATTTGCTTCCATTCCCTGCTCTTGAGGAGCTCGATATAATCCTTCTCCTTCTCTTCCTTGAGATTCTTCAGGTAAACGACCCGGTCCTTCATCTCATCGCTCTCCTTCTCCATTGAAGAGGCGCGGTTCCTGAGCTCGGTTATCTCTCTTATGCTCTCTGAGATTGTTTCAGGGAAGCCTGGCGAGACAGAGTCTCCTTCGATGAGGTTCCTCAGCGAATCGAGGTTCTCTTCTGCCTTCTTTATGCTGTCAACGACCTGATTGCTCTCCTTCTTGAAATACCTGGATAGGAAGACCGCCTGCTTGGGTGAGGTCTTCTTGACGTCCTTCAGGCCGCTTCTCATCCTGTCATGAAGCTCCTTCAGGGACTTCCTGTCAATAGGATATGAATCGAGTGACTGGAACTGCTCTGAGACGGATAGGGTCTTCTTGACGAAGCTGTCCTTGAGCATGTTGGCTGAGGTGTGGAGCCTGTCCTTGCCGAAGAACGTGGACTGCCCGAGCCTCTCTGCGGATTCGGTTATCTGGCGGAAGGAGTCTGCCACTTCGCCGAGGATGCTGGTGGTCCTTTTCCTTGCCTCTGACATCTCGCCCGAGAGGTTCTTCTCAAGCCATGAGTGAAGTTCATCCACCCTTACCTTATGCATCGTGGGTTCGGTGGGAGGTTCCTCTTTTTTCCTGAAAGCATCCAGAAATCCCATTCTTTAATTTAAGGGCAAAGTTTTATAATTATAAC
Source organism: uncultured archaeon (assembly GCA_964389315.1). GTDB lineage: Archaea > Aenigmatarchaeota > Aenigmatarchaeia > QMZP01 > QMZP01 > CAYMDJ01. The sequence goes on along the minus strand of CAYMDJ010000008.1, from coordinate 5,647 downwards.
ATATGGGTAAGACGCTGATAGACGGGAACGCGGCCGCTGCCTGGGGAGCCAGGCTCGCGAGGGTGCAGGTGGTCCCTAATTTTCCCGTGACCCCGCAGACAGAGATAATAGAGACCCTTGCCAGATGGAAGAATTCCGGCGAGTGGAAGGGTGAGTTCCTTCCCATGGAATCCGAGCATTCCGTCCTCTCCGCAGCGGTCGCCTCTTCTGCGGCGGGTGCCAGGACATTCACAGGAACCTCGTCCCAGGGTCTTCTACTCATGCACGAGGTCGTGTATAACGCATCGGGCATGCGCCTTCCAATCGTAATGGTTAATGTTTCAAGAGCATTGTCCGCGCCCATAAGTCTGTGGCCGGACCACAACGACGTCCTGGACTGCAGGGACTCGGGATGGCTGATAACGTTCTGCGAGAACAACCAGGAGGTCCTGGACTCCACGATACAGGCATTCAGGATATCCGAGGACAATGATGTCCTCCTTCCCTCCATGGTGAACCTCGAGGGCTTCATCCTCTCCTACACCAGGGAACCGACTGACATCCCGCCGCAGGCAAAGGTTGACAGGTTCCTGCCGAAATTCAGGCCAAAGGTCTTCATTGACACGAAGAAGCCCATGGCCGTGGGGATTGGCGTCATGAAGGAGTATTCATACTTCAGGAGCCAGGTCCATCTCGCGCAGAAGAATGCATTCAGGGTGATAGACGAGACTTCCAGGGCCTTCGCGAGGGCGTTCGGAAGGAAATACGCCCTTTTTGAGGAATTCATGATGGATGGGGCAAAGGCTGCCATAATAACGGCCGGCGCCAACTCTACCATAGCGAAGGCCGCGGTGAAGCATCTCCGCTCGAAAGGCCACAAGATAGGCCTGCTCAGGATAAGGGTTTTCAGGCCCTTCCCTGAACAGCAAATCAGAGAGAAGTTGTCCGGTCTGCAGGCAATAGGTGTGGTTGACCAGAACCTTGCCCCGGGGATGGGCGGGATATTCTACCCCGAGATAAGGTCCGCCCTGTATGGCCATAAGATTCCGATAAGCAGCTTCATCATCTCCCTCGGCGGGAAGCACATCTCCCAGGAGGAGTTCGAGACCATCTGCCTCGAGACCCTTGAGACAGCCAAGACGAAGAAAGAGAGGAGGATGTGGCAGGGGAAGTTCCTGTAAATCCCGACCCTTTTTATTTAACCAAAACAATTCCTCATTCATGATTAAGACAAAAAGGGCTTTTGTGTTTGCCCTGCCCCTCGTTGGGGTTTTCCTGTTCCTCGGTTTCACGGGGATGATGGTATACAGCGAGCCCTACGTCTGTGAGGACTGTAACGTCCTTCTGATTGTCATTGACACCCTGAGGGCTGACCACGTATCCTCCTACGGTTATTTCGAGGAAACCACGCCGGTGATTGACAGGCTTGCTTCAGAAGGAATCCTGTTCGAGAACGCGTTCTCCCAGATACCCCTGACCCCTCCGTCCGTATGGTCCATAATGAGCGGCGTTTATCCGTTCAAACACCAGAGATTCACCCCGGACTACGTTGAAGGTGGCCTTACGGGCCTGGGAACGCTCCTCAGGGAGAACGGATACGAGACCGCCGGATTCGTGAGCAGCTACATGCTCAGGGGCCTGATTGACGAGTTCGATACGTTTGCCGTCCCTCACGGAATCATAGAGAGCGACTCGGACAACCTCCAGAAGGTGAAGAGTCCTGCCCCGGCAGACGTTACGACAGAACGCGCCCTTGACTGGCTGGACGATTCTGATGGGAAGTTCTTCCTCATGATCCACTACTTCGACCTCCACAGCCCCTACGAGCCCCCGGAGGGTTTCGATGTCTTCAACTACACGGATGAGCCTGCGTATTCGGACGCCAGGTACGATGCCCCAGGGGTCCTCGGCAGGACCACCATCAGGGAAGATGTTGCGAGGTATGACGGGGAGCTCAGGTTCGCTGACCACAACGTGGGGATTGTCCTGGAGAGGCTCGACGAGCTCAATCTCTCCGGAAGGACGCTCGTTGTCCTGGTTTCAGATCACGGGGAATGCTTCGGTGAGCATAACTTCAGCGACTTCGGGTATGACATGGAAAGGCCCTGCGTGTTCCACGGCAAGACGCTCTATGAAGAGGAAATCCATGTCCCCCTCATAATAAGGAATCCCAACTCAACGATAAGGGGGAGGGTTCCTGACGTTGTTGAGAACATAGACGTGATGCCGACCGTTCTTGACATAATCGGGATTGAAATCCCTGACGTTGACGGCAGGAGCCTTACGGGCGTGATAGAAGGGAAACCCTCCTCATGGACGGCGGTCTCCCAGATAAAGCCCTTCAGCTCCGGGCTCTTCTCCGTGGGGATAAGGACAAATGAATGGAAGCTGGTCAGGATGATATCCGGTGATGTCAATCTCGAGGATGAGATTGCAGAGCAGGGCGGCGGAGGAAAGAGCGGCTCAGGGGAATCCGGCGGTGAATCGACCCTCCTCTTCAACCTTGTTTCCGACCCGCATGAAATAAGCAACCTCTTCGGGCAGAGGCCTGAGGCTGCGGAATCCCTGGAGAGCCTCCTTTATGAAAAGGTCTCCGGGATAAGATACCAGGGAGAGACAGTAGTCATTGACAAGGAGACAGAGGATATCCTGAGGTCCCTCGGCTACATAGAATAGACCAGCGGGGGGCATTCCAACCCATTGGTTATCCTCATCTCCTCCGGATGTAAGGTTATGCATTCTGCCGGAATTCCCTCTATCAGTCTCTCTTCTTGTGACCTGAGCGGATTTGAATCCGTTGCCTGGGTCTCCTGCGTCACAGGGATAATAATCTCCGAATCGTTGAAAACGAGAATGAACGAGAAGTTGTAGAGGTCAATCGAGCCGAAGTTCTTTATCTTCGCTCTCACATACCTGGGCTCTGTGCACAGCGAGAAGTCCATGCCCTCTGTCCCGTAGGCCCTGATGAAGGAATACTGGACGTTCCGGCAGACGAACTGGCTGTTTTCATTCAGGTTCTCCCCTTCCTCAGTTATCGTCCTGAATAGCCAGGGATTCATCATCGCCGCTATTGTGAATGTTATCGCGACCAGGATTATGAAGGCTATAAGCGTTGATATGCCCTTCACTGGAGCTCACCCTCTATGGTTATGAAATCCGCACCGCTCTCAAGGGTTATTGTTATCACATAATCCGCATAGCTCGAGTTCATGAACGCCTTGACCTCCCCGTAGGGCTGGTTGGGACCCAGCAGCCTTGGAATCGTGTAGCCGCTCCCTGCTGTTGAGGACTCGTCGCCGTCCAGGGAGATTGAGACCCTCTCCAGCGGCGCCCACTCATCAGAGGGCTTGAGGTAGATTCCCATCACCAGGTCCTCTGTTGAATATGCAACCGGCCCCTCCGGAGAGCCTATATCCCTCACATAAACGATGAGGTGCTCGTTCTCAATCCTGTAGGCAGCGTTCCCCTTGTAGGAGGATTCTGTGACAGAGGTTCCAAGGTTGGAGCCGAAGACCAGATTGCCCAGGTTCTGCGCAGAGCGCGCGGAAACTATGGGATTCTCTGTCTCCAGCCCCCACAGCACGCTGTCCCCGGATGCGTCAACAGCTATCCTTCCGACGTCAATCTCCATGTCAACTATCCTTCTCGACCCATTCCCCTCTGAAGCCACCCTCTGTATGATTTTGTCCAGCTCCACGAAGCTGTTCTTCATCCCCTCGACGGCAGCGGCCTCCTGCATCCTCTCTATTATGGGCATCCCTGTGGTATAGATGAGTCCTATCGCTGATATGGTTATGGCAAGGAACACTATCGCAGATACCAGGGCGACCGCCTTCATGTTATAGAATTAGGGAATTGGGGTTAATATTGGTTATATACCTTTTTTAAATGATTACGCGTATTTTATTTATGCAAAAAATGCTCAGGATTGAGAAGGCAATGGCTTACGGAATCTATTTCAGCGGAATCTATTTCGCCTATTCAAAGATATCGGACAGGGCATCCGGGTCGGCAAGGGTCCTCATGTATCACAGGGTTTTGAGCGAACCCGGAGGGATTTGCGGGGGCATGGTTACCAGAGAAGCGTTTGACAGGCAGATGAGGATAATATCTGAGAAGTGCAGTCCTGTCTCAATGCATGAACTGGTGGAGGGCATTAAGAGCGGGAAGCTGAGGAAGGGGTCTGTCGTTGTTACCCTGGATGATGGGTACAGGGACAACTACCTGAATGCATACCCCATATTGAAGAGATATGGCATACCGGCCACCATATTCCTGACGTCAGGAATGATTGGCACGGGCGACATGCTGTGGTTTGACAGGGTTTCTGCCGCGCTCTCGCTTACCAAGGAGAAGGCGCTATCGTTTGGGGGGAAACGCTTTGACATTTCAGGAGAGCAGTCAAGGGAAGTGGCGGCCCAGTCCATAATAAGCATGCTGAAGAGCATGGACCATGGAAGCAGGCTGAAGGGTGTTAAGAGCCTGATGAAGGACCTCAAGGTCACCGAAGACATGCTTCCCAGGGACTTGATGCTCGAGTGGGACCATGTGAGGGAGATGGCTGAAAGCGGGCTCATAACCTTTGGCGCGCACACCCTTACGCATCCCATCCTGACCCAGCTGCCGATGGAGGACGTAAAGAAGGAGATATTTGGCTCAAAGGACGCTATTGAGAAGAAAATCGGGAAAGGGGTCGATTTCTTCAGCTACCCCAACGGGGACAGGGGCGACTTCAACGAGGACATCAAGAAACTGCTGAGGGGAGAATTTGCCTGCTCGGCATCGACCATACCGGGCAAGAATGATTCAGGGAGTGACCTCTTTGAACTGAGGAGAATCGGGTGCTCCCATGAAAACAACGATATTGTATTCAGGGTCAAGCAATCGGGCATGCTGAACATTTTGGTTGGGATATACAAGGGTATGAGGAGCAGGTAAGCATGAAGCCGCAGTCAAAGGAGGTCAAGAGGCATTTCGATGATGTCTCAGGGGTATATGGGGGATGGTATTATAAGGATATGGACATCCTGGCCCATTATTCATTCAACATCCGGAAGGAAAAGATTCTGAAGATGATTACCAATGGGGGGAGGGTTCTGGATGTCGGATGCGGCCCCGGCATAATGCTCAAGGAACTGGTCATTGACAGGAAGGCTGAATTCCACGGCATTGACATCTCTGACAGGATGATAGAAGAGGCCAGGGCAATCGCGGACAGGATGCCGGCAAAGGGCAGGGTATCCTTCTCAGTTGGTGGAGCGGAGAAGCTGGACTTCCCTGACAATTATTTTGACCTCATACTTGCAATGGGGCTGATAGAGTATCTTGACGACCCCAGGAAGGCTATAAGGGAGATGGTCAGGGTCGCAAAGCCCGGCGGGGAGATTATTATCACATACTGCCACAGGAACAGCATCTACAACAGGCTCTTCAGTCTTTACGGAACCCCTGTAAAGCATATCTATCACAGGATGAGGAACACCCCGTTCATTTTCCACAGGATGTATACAGAGGATTCTGCAAGGGAACTGGTGAAGGGAACCGGCCTGGAGGAGGCTGGCCTTGAGTATTATGCGGCCAACGTCGTCCCGTTCCCGCTCAATTACCTTGCCAAGTCCTTTACCGTTGGCCTCAGCCGGAGGTTCGAGCACAGCAGGCACAAATGGGC
>CAYMDJ010000007.1:0-28287 GCA_964389315.1 uncultured archaeon | reverse complement strand
AGCAAATTTATTGATATTTGTAGGCGTGATATATAAATGGAGGGGTAAATCAGGCACAAATCACGCCTAAAATGGGGGTTCTTGAGGCTAAATCAGAGGTTCTTGACTATTCTCCTTTCTGTTCAAAATACCTTGAGATCAGAGTCCTCACATCATCCCAAAGTCCTATTGCGCCTTGTCTGTAATCCGTAAGGTCGAAACCAGGCACAACAAAAAAACCAATGGTATCAATCATAGAATAATGATATTCTGAGGGTTTGCCTTCAAAAGAATCAAAATTGCCATGTTCTTTAAAGCTACGAATGTTTCCGCTTAAAGAAACGCTGCCCATGCTCTTGATTATTTCGCTATCATCATGATACAAAGTCATGTTCCGTTCCAACCTGTATGATATAATTCCTGGAAGTTCCCTTGCCAGATACTCTAACAATTCTTCTGCCTCCTCAAGGGTTATAGCCTTAGGTAGATTAATCGTGGCTCTTTTGGTTACTTCTTCTACTCCCATGGTTTAATGGTCGCATTAAATAATTTAAGCTTATTCGCCCTGACTTACATGAAGCTTCCCAGGCCGGTCTGCTTGCCCTTCTCCTGGCAAGCCTTTAGTTTCTTCAGGCTGGAGTCAATCCTTTCTTTTGAGAAGTCGTGCTCCTCTATGAGCATCCTTTCAAGCTCTTCGGGCATGAGGGTCTCCTTCTTTATTTCGATGTCCTCTGCAGGCGGGTTAATGAAGAAATCGAATATCTTCTGGGGAGTAGTTTTGAACTCCCACTCGACCTGCTTCATGACGTTGTCCAGGGTCTTGTGCTCCTTCACGAGCTGGAGGGCCTTCTTTGGTCCGAGACCTTTCACTCCACCCATGTTGTAATCCGTTCCTATAAGTATCCCCATGATTATGAGCTGCTCCCTGCTTATCCCGAGGGCCGAGAGGACCTGGCTGAGCTCTATGAGCTCCGGCTTCACGGTAATGTAGGACTCCTTCCTGGGGATTTTCCTCTTCCCGGTTATGGCCAGGTTCTTGACGAGCCTGTCCGCGCCGAAGAGCAGGGAATCCCAGTCCTGGCTCCCCACTGCCCAGACCTTTCCATGCCTGAGTAGGTGGGTTGCCTGCGCCTCCCCCTCAGAGGGGGCCTGGACAGAGCTGACGCCCATCAAAGACAAGAGATGCTTTGCCTCCACCACCATGTCGCTGGTGAGCTTCGATGACGCCATGGAGTAGCGTCGGACCGCCTCTGCATCACCTGCCTTGAGAGCCTCCTTCCACTTCTCCCTTGCCACCTCCTTGGTTTCCCTCCTCTGTGCAATGGTCTCGTCCTTGAAGTCAGGCGGCTTGCCGTCAAAGACATAGATTGGAATGATGCCTGCCTCAATCATCCTCGAGGTGCGGTAGAACAAACCTGAAAGGTGGGATGTTATCCTCCCCTTTGAGTCCCTCAGGGGTTCTCCTGTCATCCTGTCCCTGATAGAAGAAAGGAACTGATACATCATGTTGTATGCGTCTATGGCTATGGTCTTCCCGCAGAGGGACTCGAGCTCTATCTGCCTGGCCTCCACAAGCTCTGTTATGCTCACTCCCATGTAAAAGGTTTGTGAGAGGGATTAATAAAACGATTGGGGCTCATCCGGCAAAATCCTTGAGGTCCAGGAATTCAATCTCTTCCCTCGTGGCCTTCAGGTCCCTGAAAGTAAAATCCTGTGTCTTCCTGTCAAAGGAAACGCAGCAATCCTTGATTACCTTTATGTCAAAATCCCTGTCATATGCATCCTGGATAAGGCTCCTTACGCAGAGATTGGTCAGGATGCCGCAAACAACAATCTCCTTTATCCCCATCAGTTCCTTGTCAAGGTTCGTCCCGAAGAACGGGCTGATTTTGTTTTTCATGATGAGAGTATCGGAATCCTCCCTGTGGATTTTACCTATTATCTCAACGTTTTTGGAGCCCTCCGCGAAGGCTTCAGAGCCCTTCTCCACGTGAGCCGTGAAGATTATCTTATAACCGTTCTTCCTGCAATGGCCAATGAGCTTGTTCACCTTATCAATTACCTGGGAGATGTCGCCCACGAAATATTCCGAGTCCTTATCTATCCACTCGTTCTCAAAATCGACCAACATGAGAGCTTTTTTTGGCATGTAATGGGATTGGATGCTGTAATTATAAACGTATTTGTTTGCTGGCAGGGATAGGTTTTTATTCCCTTCCTCCAATTTCTCAACATGGCAAAGAAAATCATAGGAGAGGTGACCCACTACTTCGGCAACATAAACGTTGCAGTCGTCAAGCTTTCGGTGAACATAAAGAAGGGGACAAAGGTCTCCTTTGAGGGCAGCACCACCAACTTCGAGCAGGCCCTTAACTCCATGCAGATAGACAGGAAGGATGTTGCAGAGGCAAAGAAGGGCCAGTCAATCGGGGTGAAGGTCAGCGACAGGGTAAGGGAAGGCGACAAGGTCTTCATGCTCTCCTAGGGACCCAGACGGCATCAATCTCATCCGTTCTCTGACGCGGGAGAATATTGATTCCTGAAACCCTTTCAGAAGAAAATACGTTAAATCCGGCCTTTTTCTGGAGTATTCCCGTCCATGCTATCATTCCTCCGTTATCTCCGGCCAGTTCCCTCGGGACGACGGCGAACCTCGCCCCTCTCTCCTTGCACATTATTTCCAGCATCTCCTGGAGCCTCCTGTTTGCAGCCACCCCGCCTGTCAGAATCACTTCCCTCTTGCTGGTGTGCGCCAGCGCCCTCTCGGTAACCTCTGTGAGCATCGCGAACAGGGTCTCCTGGAGGGAGAAGCAGATGTCTTCAATCTTCCCGCCGCTCTTGTGCCTCCTTACGGCTTCTGTGATTATCCCTGAGAATGAGAGGTCCATGCCCTTGACGCTGTAGGGAAGCTCCAGATACCTTCCCTTTCTGGCGAGCTTCTCTATCTTGGGCCCTCCGGGAAATTCCATCCCGACGGAACGAATAAACTTGTCCAGGGCATTTCCAATCCCCACATCCATGGTCTCACCGAAGCAGCGATATCTTCCTTCAACAAAAGACAGAATCTGGGTGTTCGCGCCGGAGACGTAGAGGACGACAGGATCCCTCAGCTTCGTGGTCAGCCTGGCTATCTCTATGTGAGCTATGCAGTGATTGACACCGACGAGGGGCTTCCTGGTTTTCTTTGAAAGTTTCCTGGCGAAATCCAGGCCCGCATGGAGGCATGGAGGAAGGCCAGGCCCTTGGGAGAAGGTTATCAGGCCGATATCATCCAAGGTGAGCTCAGCCTCGCTGAGGGCCCTGTCAAGGAGCTTCTGGGCAACCTCATCGTGATGCTTCCTCGCATCCATTGGCTTGATGCCCCAACCAGCAGGAGGGGTATAGGTATCCCAGACATTGGAGAGAATCTTCCCTTTATCGGTCACTATGCCAATACCGAAGGTGTGGGCAGTTGACTCTATACCAAGGCAGTTCATAATATCACTAGTTCAGTTAGTCTATATAAAATTTGGCTTCCAGAATAAATTGTGGTTGGTTAGACAAATCTGGGATGTGATAACATGCCTTTCGGTGTTTTTGGTGCACATGGACATGGGGACGCCCTGAGAATCGTATATGATGGGACCAGTTACATGATACGCAGAAACAAGGACAGAATGGTCATTCTTTTTGGCGACATGGAAGGAAAAATCCACGAGATTGAATCTGCGGAATCAATGACACTTAACGATATAAAGAGCGTGTTAAGGGGGAAAGGAATAAAGCCCGGTAACTTTGCGTGCGGGCATGTATATGACGAGAGGCACATGGGACATTCTTTGATAGCGGACACGATAAAGTTCGATAGCGATATCGGTATAGTGAATAACGGCAGGATAAGGAACACTGACGAATTAATGGAAGAGTACATGGAATCACATGGTGTTGCTCCTGAAGGCCACATAGAGCACGTTGAACTTCCTTTAGGAGATAGGTATGGCTACATGAATCCAAGTCATCTGTTGAAACTGATGTGGACGCTGTCAAAGGACCCGAAACGCAATGAGATTGAGCACATAAGCGAAACAATGGGAAACTCTCTGAGGAAATTCAAGAGCTCATCCTTTTCTTACATCACAATAAACAAGGATTTCATGATTGGTGCAGTGGACCCATATGGCTCAAGGTCTTTGCATAGGGGGGTAAAGAAAGTGAAGAACGGAGTGGCCAATATCATTTCTTCCTATACGAGCCCCCTGGATTTCGTGGACGCAAAACATATTGAAGAGATTAAAGGGGGGAATGTCACAATATTTGGCCAGGGAGAACCAAGACCATTAATATATGAAGAAAGGGACCCTTCATTCTGCATAAGGGAGCTGATTTTCTTTGCAGACCCGAACGACCGGGTCTACGGAATCAGCGCCAATGCCTTTGGGGAGGAGTGTGGGAGAAGGCTGCTGCCATATGTGATGGATTTGTATGATGAAACAGACCAGATTATATTCAAGCCTGAATCAGGAAGGCGCGCTTATAACGGGCTCATGAACGCCTTCGCTGAAGAAGGAATGGACAAGTTCTCTATGGCTCACCATTCAGTAATAATAATAAATCCCATATACGGAAAGATTGCGCTGGAACACGAGGGGAGAAGAGAAAAAATAGGTAAAAAGTATTATGTGAACCCGGGGTCATTGAAGGGCAAAGGCGTTATGATTGTAGACAGCAGTCTAGTTTCTGCTGACACTATTGATATAATAAGCAAGAAAGCAAAGAAGTATGGCGGCGCCAAGAAGGTTTTTGTTGCAATAGCATCTCCCGAACCCCTTGGCATATGTGAATATAGAGAATCGATGAGCTATCTTTTTTCGCAGGGAAAGGAAGAAATAAAGAGAAAATGCAAATACGTGGATGACATAAGATTCCTACCGCCGAATGAGGTGCATGATGTGACCGGGATGGACAGGAGCCTTTTATGCATGAATTGCTTCGGATACTGAACCGCTTAATTTTATAAATATTGGGCCCCATTCTATTAAGTGGTTAACATGAAGGGTGGATGTCTTATCCTGGTTTGATGGAATCCAGCCAGAGCTTTTTTCTTTGAGGGTCTCGTGTCATTGGAAGATATTAATAGGATGTCTGAACAAATATCAAGGGGCTGGTGGCGATGTTTGAGGGATATGAGCCGCAGAGGATTGAACGGAGGGTTGCGGATTTCTGGAAGAAGGGAAGGATTTATGAGAAGGTGAAGAGGAAGGCCTCCAAGGGAAGGAAGTTCTTCTTCGCTGACGGCCCTCCCTACGCAACCGGGAACATCCACATGGGAACGGCATGGAACAAGATAATCAAGGACACGTATATAAGATACTGGAGGATGAAGGGCTTCAACGTGTGGGACCAGCCGGGTTATGATTCTCACGGAACGCCTATAGAGGTGAAGGTGGAGAAGGAGCTGGGATTCGAGAACAAGAAGGACATCGAGAAATACGGGGCCGCCAGATTCATAAAGAAGTGCAGGGAGTTCGCTACCAGGTACATTGACGTGATGAGCGGAGAATTTTCAAACCTCGGGGTGTGGATGGACTGGAAGAACCCGTACGTCACGCTTCATAATTCCTATATAGAGGGCGCCTGGTTCACCTTCAAGCAGGCCTTCCGGAAGAACCTCCTCTTCAAGGGACTCTATCCCGTTCATGTGTGCCCGAGGTGCGAGACAGGAGTCTCATACAACGAGATTGTCCACAAGAAGCTCTCGGACCCGTCCATATTCGTGAAGTTTCCCATAGAGGGGAGGAAGAACGAATATTTCGTGATATGGACGACAACGCCCTGGACGATTCCAGCCAACACGGGGATAATGGTGCATCCTGACTTCGTCTACTCGCTGGTAGAGGCAGAGAACGGCGAGAAGCTGGTGATTGCGAAGGAACTGGTTGAGAATGTCATGGAGACCGCAGGGATAGAATCGTATACAGAGGTATCGAGCTTCACAGGCGACGAGATAAAGGGAATGAGATACGAGCATCCCCTGAAGGATTTGGTTCCTGCGCTCCAGAATCTGAAGGGTGCGCACAGGGTAGTGACATCGGGGAAGCACGTGACCCTGGAGGAGGGGACAGGACTTGTCCACACGGCGCCGGGGCACGGCCTAGAAGATTACCAGGTGGGTATGCAGGAAGGCCTGCCGATGGTCTCACCGGTAGCGCTGGACGGGACATTCACCAGGGATGCAGGGAGGTGGCTCGAGGGGAGGTTCACAAAGGACGCTGACCCAATGATAATATCAAAGCTCTCCGAGAGGGGAGCATTGCTGAAGAGAACGGATATCACTCATGATTACCCGACATGCTGGAGGTGCGAGACCCCGCTCCTGCAGATGAGCGTCCCGCAGTGGTTCTTCAGGATAACGGAGATAAGGGATAAGCTCATCAGGGAGAACGGTAAGGTCAACTGGACACCTGGCTGGGCAAAGAGCAGGTTCAACAACTGGCTCGAGAACCTGGGAGACTGGCCTGTCTCAAGGCAGAGGTACTGGGGAATTCCCCTGCCTATATGGGAATGTTCCTGCGGGAAGATAGAGGTCATAGGCTCGTGGGAAGAGCTCAAGAGGAAGGGTTCCCTCTCACGCGAGATTGACTTCCACAGGCCCGAAATCGACAGCGTTGAGATAAAATGCCCGGGGTGCGGCAAGCCCATGGAGAGGACGAAGGACGTCCTTGACGTCTGGTTCGATTCAGGAGTCTCAACCTGGGCCGCCCTTGGCTTTCCCAGGAGCAGGAAGGAGTTCGGGAGGCTGTGGCCTGCTGACTTCGAGACAGAGGGGCCTGACCAGTTCAGGGGGTGGTGGAACTCCCAGATGATAACGAGCGTCCTGACGCACGGCAAGACGCCGTTCAGGAATGTCATGTTGCATGGGTTCGTCCTTGACGCCAAGGGCAACAAGATGTCAAAGTCCAAAGGGAATGTGGTCGGGCCACAGGAGGTCATAGACAGGTTCGGGAGGGACGTCCTCAGGTTCTACCTGATGAGCAGCGCCCCCTGGGACGATTTCTACTTCAACTGGGAGAGCGTGAAGGACACCAGCAAGCTGTTCAACGTCTTCTGGAATGCCTACCAGTTCGTCATGACCTACTCAGCAGAGGGACCGAAGAAGAGGCCTGCGCTGAAGAGTGAAGACCGCTGGATAATCAGCCGGGTGAACACCGTCCTGGGCGAGGCAGGGTGGGGAGATAAATACATGATTCATAAATTCGTGCAGAGCCTCGGAGACTTCATCCTGAACGACTTCTCGAGGTGGTACATAAAGCTCGTGAGGAACAGGGTCTCCCCCTGGTATGAGGGCAAGGACAAGGCTGCCGCTCAGTATGCCCTGCTTTACGTCATGGAGAGGGTGGTGAAGGCAATCGCGCCTGTAGCTCCCTACATATCGGAGAGTATTTATCAGCAGCGGTTCGGTGGGGTGTCCGTCCATGCAGAGATGCTTCCAGGACCTGACAGGAAGGTGATATCGAGGAGGCTCGAGGAGGGAATGAAGATTATAGAAAGCATGATAGAGGCGATTAACGCAGAGAGGCAGGAGAGGAAGATAAAGATAAAGTGGCCTGTCTCAGAGGTCTACGTGAAGCCGAAGGACGCGAAGGCAGAGAGAGCGCTGAAGGACTTCGGGGAGATAGTGAAGCTCATGGGAAACGTCAAGGGGATAAAGGTCCTTAAGAGGGCCTCAAAGGGGATGAGGCCGTTCCCCGCAGGCAAGCTCGCCCTTGGCGACGTTCTTGAGGATGAGGCGTTCATGAGGGAGTTCATCAGGGCCGTCCAGATGAAGAGGAAGGAGAAGAAGCTCGATGTCAGGGAGAGGATTGCCCTTAGGGTTTACTCGGACAAGGAATCCCTCATTGCATTGAGGGGCTCTGAGAAGGAGATATCATCCGGTGTGGGGGCCGGAAGGATAGAGTGGCTTTCTGGGAATGCGGACAAGGGTTCCGTCCCCTTCGAGATTTCTTTTGGTGTAAAAACCGTCAGGTTCGGCTTCAAGAAGACCTGAACAGTATTTTACGCGCTCTCCAATGGTCATGAGGTCCTCTTCAGCGCAGGGCTTAAGGATACCCCATTCATTGAGCAATCCGTAGACAGCATTACTGAGGAAATTAACCTTTTCCATATCAGCATCAATATCGAGGATCCTCACGTCCTTTGGGTTCCCCTTTGCAGTCACCCAGTGACCTGAACCCTTGCAACAGACCTCTTTGACGTCTGCTCCCTTTCTTCTGAGAGTTTCCGCGAAATTAAGGATGTGCGGAACCGGGATCGTCAATTCTTTATCTCCGTATGCCACCATTATGGAACGCCCCCTGAGTTCATCCCCGGCATCGGCATAAGTTTCTGATATGTAAGGAAACCCATTGAGTCCCCGGAGTATGCCCTCCATGTCTTTCTCTATGTCCATATATCTCATGCGGGTGACACCATCGTCCATCTGATGGAAATTTTTCCTTACGAACCGCTTTACTGCTTCACGATAGGCACTGGAAATGAATTTCGGTGTCCATTTACCGTTCCTTGCAATACCGCTCCCTACCCTGAATGCAAAAGGAACATACCTGTAGAATTTGTCGGGTGGTGAAATGAATATTGTCGCGTCCTTTCTTGGGTGACCATTATTTACGGATTCAATCATGTCAGCGAAACCGGGCGGGCAGCTGACGCTGAAGTAGACATTAAGGATTTTCGTGAACCCAATCCCACTGGCGAAATCAGAGACTGTCCTTATATCCTCGATTATCCCGGGGTAGCTGATGATGTTATCTGAGCAATCGTCAGGGCATCCGTGGCCCCTGTGATTGGGATAGATTGCAGGCATGCCAGGAGGGAGAATCCCACCAAAGAGTTTCCTGGATTCCATGGCGCAGGAGAATATGCCCGACCAGACGACTGCAACCATGTCATTGTAAACCTCCGGAACGTCAAATATGCCGTATGTCCAGGCGGACAATCCCTCAGGTAAAGAACATTCAACGGCAGAATCCAGATACCTGTTCATGTCCATGTCCCGTATTTGGCTGCGAATCTTTTAATAGGGATGCTGTTGGCAGTTTCCGCAATCAGATTTATATACCGCCCGGTTAATTATTTTCATGGCGATGTATGCTGCGAGGGAGAGGTTCCAGAACCTCTCGATAAAGATTGGGATAGTATTCAGCAAGGTTGGCCTGTCCCCCAACCAGTGGACGATGATTTCCATACTGCCTGTGCTCGTTGCGGTGTATTTTCTCTATTACCAGGAGTTCATAATCGCTGCGCTCCTGTTCATGGTCTCCTCGTTCCTGGACCTGGTGGACGGTTCTGTCGCGAGGGTCACCGGGAGGGTCTCGAGGCTGGGGGCCTACTTAGACACGGTGGTTGACAGGTATGTTGAGGGGATAATAATCATAGGTCTTGTCTTCGTCTCCCTGCCTCCGTTCCTTGTTGATGCAAGGGTCTGGATAATGATATTCTTCTTCGGCGGGATGATGACCACGTATGTCAAGGCAGCTGCAAAGGAGAAGGAGCTCGTGACCAGGGAGCTAAAGGGAGGGTTGCTGGAGAGGGCAGAGAGGCTAATCATCCTGTTCATCGGGATTCTACTGGCATCCGTTGACATGATGTTCCTCACGTATGTCCTGGTCCTTCTGGCAATCCTGACCAACATAACCGCATTGCAGAGGATGTGGAAGGCTGTATCCTTCGGTTCTGAGTAGATAATCAGCGTATCTTCTTGAGGTCCCCGTTTATTACCTCGTCCACCATTGCCTTTATCTCATCCCTGTAGGGAACGTCAGGAACGGGGTTCAGCAGAAAGACCTTCTTGTTGTTGACGTGCGCAAAGCCCATCTCCATCAGGGAGTTTCCGCCGACGTAATTCTTTATACCTTTCTTGTCAAAATTGCAGATGAGGACAGCCTCGCTGTCAACAATCATGCTGTACCATGCCCTTATGAAATCGTATTTCTTCTTTATCTCCGAGCTCTCGACGCGGTTCCTGCTGTCCTCCAGTTGTGGGGCTGTCCCATCAACGAGGCGGAACATGTGCTCGTGCATCAGCGGCTCGTGGCCCAGCTCCTTCAGTTTGCCGTAAACCTCGACCAGCCTTTCGGCAAAGGAGATGCTGCCGCATACCGTGATTTTCATGGTGAGAATTGGACAGGTGATTTAAATGCGTTCATCGGGTGGCTCAACAATAAATCCTTTCGATACAATTTTAATGGGGAACATGGAGAGGCTCATACCCAAGATAAGGGACATTGCAGAGAGGATTAAATACATGGAAGGCCAGAGGAAGAAGCTGGCTGACTTCCTCAAGGGCATCGGGGAGAGCAGGAGGATAGTCTTCCCCTCAGGGAGCATTGATATTGACGGTATGAAGGTAGTCGGGATAGACGGGGGGATTGTAAAGAAATCCCTGCACGGGTTCGACTGCGTCCTTGTCCGGTCAGTGGCGACGTGCTTCCATTACAGGGAAGGGGGAGTAGAGAAGGTCGAGTACATACCCTCGAGGATGCCCGTGCCGGAGGCAGACATAATAGAGGCGCTCTCGGATTTGGATTGGTCATATTTCACGTCGACGATGAGGCAGTCCTCGGAGGTGAGGACAGCTCTGGAGGCACTGGACAGGTTCAAGCCCGATGTCCTCCTCATGGACGGTTCTCTAGTCTCCCACTATTCTGACAGGCCATCCAGAACGTCGCCTATATATCCCTATTACAGGAAGCTACTGAGCCTGTATGGGAGGCTGTATGCAAAGGCGCTGGAGGGAGGGACCATAGTCGCGGGGGTGATTGAGGATTCCAGGGGGGTTTCTTTCTGCAGCATGATAGACAGGGAAATCATGCCCGGAATAGAGCATCCAATGCTTCCGGAGGTCAGGGATATCCTCCTCAAGACGAGGGACACAAATCTCCTCTACTGGGTCCTGGACAGGGGGGAGAGGACGGCAATCTTCCCGTATTCGGAGAAGACCGAGGAGCACCCGGTCCTCAAGGAGTTCGGGGATTTGGGGAAGAAGATAAGCTCGTTCTACATAAAGACGGCCACGTATGACAGACCTGTGAGGGTGGATTTCATAGCCGAGTTCGGCCAGGAGGGTGAGACTGTTGAGAAAATGTCATCCGTCCTCATGGCGATATCCGGCCAGCACTCCGGATATGGTTTGCCTGCCCCTCTCATAGAGGCTGATAACGTGGCAAAGATGTCTGACAACGAGATAGACAATTTCTACACGCACATCCTGAGCTTCGCAGGGAACATACCCAGCATGATGAGGCTCAGGAGGGACCAGCGCCCCTTCTAGAACCCTTTTCCTGTTCACTGCCTCGCCAGGCAACCAGAACGAATTCAAATTGGTGACAAAAGCGTTCACGGAAAACACCCCTTTCATGCCCAAGAGCAACATAAACAATCCTGGGTTTGAAAGCCAAAAACGTGTACGGAAACTCATAGCTGGGAACTGATGAGGCGGATTTTTTCCTCTATCCTTTCCTTCTGGGGGGAGCCGAGGTCGAGGGCCTTCTTGTAGTTGTCCAGGGCCCTGTCGAACTCTTTCCTTGCGAGGTAGAGCTCCCCGAGGTTGTAGAAGAATGAGGAGACGTGCGGAAACCTTTCAGCGGCTTCCTCGTTGACCGCAATGGCGTCTTCCAGCCTTCCCGCGGCAACGCAGGCCTGGCTTATACCTATGTAAGCGTCGACATAGTCGGGCTTGAGCTGGATTGCCTTCATGTAGTATGAAATTGCATCGTCATGGTTCCCTGACTTGAAGCACTCGAATGCCATGGTGAAGTTGTCCTTTGGGTCGTCGGGATAGGAATCGAGCCTTTTCCTGGTTATCCTGGAATAGAGGCTCTCCCTCTTCTCAGGGGCCTGGACACCTGACTTTGCCTCGCCAAGGTGGTGGATTGGTATGTTGACCTTGAGGATTTTCCCTCCTGAATTCAGGATGCTGTAGTCAACTACCTCATGGATGTCACGCTCGAACCTTATCTGGGGAAGGTTTCTGAACATCCTTACGCATCTCGTGAGGTCCCAGCCCTTCCAGCCAGAGGATTCCTCGTAAGCGTCACCTTTCGGGATTGGAACGAAGTTGACCACCCTGTCATTGTTGGTGTAGTTCCTCATGAGGAAGGAGAAGCCGTCATAATGCTTGTTCTTCACCAGGGACTTTATCGCATCAATGTCCCTCTCTGATACCACGTCGTCGGCGTCCAGGACGAGAACCCATTTCCTTGTCGCCTTGCTGAGGGAGAAGTTCCTCGCATCAGAGAAGCTGTTATTCCACTCAAAGTCAAATACCCTGGCCCCCATGCCCGAGGCAACCCTCTTCGTGTCGTCTGCAGAGCCCGTGTCCACCACTATCATCTCGTCGACAAGGTTCCTTGCGCTGGAGAGGCACTTCCCCACCCAGTTCGCCTCGTTCTTGACAATCATGCACAGGGATATCCCGTTCTCCATAAGGAAATAATTGAAATAATAGTTTAAATCTAAAACGGAATTAATCAAGATGGGAAATATATCGACAGAAAAGTTGGAAAGAATGAAGAAAACCTCAGAGAGGAAACGTAAAGAAGTTACCCCTATAATATTCGGTGCACTTGCTGGCGGTATATTATCGTTAACCTACTGGCTTATTTCTCTGATAGCAACAGAGTGGTTTAACACAAAACCAAATATTTACTCTCTTTTATTTGGTATTATAACTCTAATCATAATTACAGCTAAAGTTTGGATTGAATATGAAAAGGGCGCCGGATTCACAGGAATAAAGATACCATTACCTCTTGTGTTTGTTTTAATGATAATAGCAGAGTTACTTGCTTTCGGTGAGCCTATGATTAGTTTAATTTTGCCACTTCTTACTTTCGTTTTTCTTTTCTATGCGGGCGTTAAAATGAAGATTTCTCTGGCTGCTTCCCTTTTGCAGAAAGGCATTCGTTTTTTCCGGACGCGCTTTTTGCGACGATAAGGATTCGTCACTGTTAACTTGTCACGTGGTTATCTGGCGATATACTTACCAGAAAAAGGGTGTTAAAAAAGAGAAAGGGTGGGGGGATTTCCCCCCAATTGAACTATTGTGTGATGTGTATATGGTAATTTAAGCCTCGTATGAGAGTGTTCCGCCCATTACCTGTGCAGCAAGGCTTCTCGTGTCGTCTGCGGTTGTACCTGCTACAACTAGAGCCTTCTTTCCACTGCCGAAAGCGTCTGTGTATTCCTTTATTATTCCGGTCGTGTAGGTCCACTGCTCATAACATCCTGGCTCTGTGTTTGGCAATGACATCAACGTTGCTACCAGATCGTTTGCGCAAGGTCCACCAAGCAGGATCAGGTCTGCTGAAAGGCCAGATGTTGACACCTCAGAGTCGAGCTTTGCTACAGGTGACGTTATCTTTACGGCCTGTGCGACTGTTCCTGATGTTCCTGACGTTCCGAATACCGGATTGCCTCCTACTGCAACACCCATGATTGCCTGGTTGTCCGGGTAGTATATGTCTACCTGGTTCTGGTCGTCAGTGTTGTATGACACCATTGTTCCGTACCTGTCAAGGTAATCTGTTATTGAAGTGTCTGACTTCCTTGACTGGCTGGACTGTGTTGCTGCTGACAGTGTCGGTGTGTTGACTGCCATCTTGTAGGTTGATGTTCCCTCGTATGTCAGGGGCACGAATACAATATCGTTTACCTCGGCTCCTGCCGTGTTCTTTCCTGCCTCCTCAATCAAGGTTACCCATGGGTAGTGTGTTGCTCCTGCATAGTTCAGGTCGAACGTTATGCCATTGGAACCGTCGTTGGTCACGTTGTATGTTATCCTGCCAAGGGTTATTGTTCCTGACAGGATGCTGTCGTTAAGGAACAGGTCTGATGCTACGCCCTGAACGTCTGACAGTGTAAGGTTGGTGTTGCTGTTGAAGGCGCTGACCGTTACCATTCCTGTTGGCAAAGTCCAGTTCTTGTTCAGTGCAGCAGTCTGTGTAGCTGTCTGGTTACCAAGTATCAACCCCTCTGCCCTCACGAGTCCGTATATCGGGAACACGTCAGTTGAAAAGCCAACTGCTGTTGCGCTTGATCCTGTTCCCCAGGTTATCTGGACGGCCGTTGAGGTTGCGTTGATGTAGTATGCGTAACCGTCTATGTATGCTGTAGCGTTCGTGTAACCAGGTGCCTCCATGTTCACTGTTACCGTCTCGCTAGAGACCACGTCCTTCAAAACGACCTTTGCGTTTGATGTTGTGATGCTTGCTATGTCGTTTATCTGGAAGATGTGGGAGAAGTCTCCCTGCTTCACGATCACGTAATCCTTCTCTGCTGCCAACTCTCCCTCGACTACGTGGTATGCATATCCGTCAGAGTCTGAGAGAACCGGTGTGAAGGTTGTTGCACCCGTGTTTGAGTCATATGAGAACTCAATGGTCTTTGAGTAGCCTCTCCAGTCCATGAATGCGACTGTGGCCACGTCATCACCAGAGGTGTCAGCCGTGATGTGGTCTCTTGCAGCGTCGTCAAGCGCGGGCACTGAACCGCCGAATGCAACCTTGAATCCGCCGAAAAGCGGGTCCGTGTATGACAGGTCTGTTGACACGTGATCGTAGTCAGTGTCCTGTGCTGCAACGGCGATGTCAATCTTTGATATCCCTGTGTTCGTTCCTCCGGTTATTGTTACATAGGTGTTCTCGATTGTGTCACTGCTCTCACCTATCTCTACTGCTGAACCGGATGTCAGGGTTATCTTTGATGAACCAACGCTCAGCTTCACCTGGCTTATCTGCGTCTCCTTCGTGAAGTAGAACACAGAGTCTATGTATACCGTCACTCCGCTGATCGTGTATGAGCTGCCCTGATGGACTTCCTTTGAAACACCGTCAACAGATATGACAGCGATTGTTGAGCTGGAAACGCCTATGACGGAAACCGTGTGATCTGTCCCGCCAACGTTGATTGTCACTGACTCACCCTCGCTGACTGTCTGTGCGTTGGATGAACCGTATAGTATCAGTGCCGAGTTCGTTGAGCCGGAACCTATCGTGTATTCGTTTCCGAAAAAGGTTATCACGTTTCCCTGCACATCGCTACTGGATACGTTAAGCGGCTTTGTGAAGACCACCCTTGTCGTATAGAGAGGTGAACCGTATGATGTTCCCGCTGCTATGTATAGAGTGGGGTCCTCAATGTCGCTTCCTGAGTTGCCAAAGGTGATTACGCTGCTTCCAACGACTATATACTGGTCGTAGTTGTAGTTGGTTCCTGTGTCATCAGAAAAGACTCCTGATGCGAGGATTGTCGGAAGCTCACCCTTTGTAACCGTCTGCTTGGCAGTGTTTATTGCGTCTCCAAGGTAGAGCTTTGTGTTTGCTGTTGAGAGGTCAGCCCCGCCGCTTACGGAGATTGATGTCGCACCGCCTACTGCGACGTTCGTTGTTGCGTATCCAGCTACTGCGGCCGCTATGTCAGCTGCGCCAATAACGTCCTTTGCATATCCTGCGTTTGCCGGTGTTGCGGGTGTTCCGATCACGATCCATGGTGATGACAGTGCATTTCCTGAGACTGTTACGAAGTCACCAAGGGATGTGCTCTGAGCAAACGCGCCGAATGCTATTGTTGCCCCAGCTGCTACTGCAGCTAAACCGCCTGCTAGAATCTTTTTGATTTTCATTTAGATTCCTCCTTTAATTCCTCCTTCTTGAAATCCATGAAGAGGGCATAACGCCCCGGACATGGAAAAACCTGAAAGAAACTTTCAGGTTCATGATAAATGTATGTCCTTCCCTCGTATATATAAACAGCGTGAAACAGTTTCCCGGTCGTAAGTAATACCCAGTTCTTGGTATAAGAATGGTTATTTGTATCCTATTTATCACTATAATTGTTTCATGGACGTTTTTAGATGTTTTTAAATTATAATGAAAGTTTTTAGATGTTTTTATAGAAATCCCTATTCGAGCAGCTCTGAGGCGTCAATCACGCCGTCCCCGTCCATGTCATAGCCCCTGACCACCCTTGAAACGTATTTCCTGTTGTTTTTGTTTCCCTGCATTACCTTCTCAAGGTCCTTTATCAGGGATATGACGGCTGCCCTGGTTCCCTGGAACCTTTTTCCTGCTATGAGTAGTATCTTCTTCCCCCTTTCCCAGGGGTTGTCCGTGAGGACTATTATGCCGCAGTCATCGGACCTGTAGGACTTTCCAGAGAGGGTTGACTTTATGCTCCTCTCGCCCCTGAGCTCGAGCCTGACGGGAAGGCGGCTGTTTATCCTCCTCGTTACCATGTTGACCGCGGGGCCTCCTATAAGGATGAGATTCTCCCTGAGGTCTGATTCCCTGGCCTCGACGTCAAGCCTGTAGTTCGGTATGTCCACCCCGCCGGTGAATGAACCTAGGAACAGGGCGAGGTCTATCGCGCAGAATGAATCCGACCCCCTGGCCTTCCAGGGGCCGTGAGGGTCAGGAGAGCCTACTATTATCCTTGCGTTCAGCTTGCTATCCTTTATGAAGGGCTCGAGTAGACTCATCCCCGACGGGGACGATATGCTCACGTCCATGCCGTTTTGGACAGGACCCGCGCTCACGGCGAACAGGCTGTCCCTTGCCTGGTAGAACCTGGCTATGGTCCCGTGCCTCTGCTCAGAGCCGGCCTCCCTTATCATCCTGGCCTTCCTGAACCTGTTTATGTAATAATAGACCTTCTGCTCATGTATGCCGAGCCTCTTCGCTATGTCCATAGGGCAGGATGGCTCGGACATCTCCCTGTATATCCTCCATGCAAGCTCATTGGATAGGACTGAAAGGCTGGAGGGGGAGTCTATCATCCTTACCGGGTATGCAATACTCTGCTTTCCCTTCGTTCTTAGCAGGAAGTCTCCCATGTTCTCACCAAAAAATTTATAATATTATGAATAAGTTTATAATAACATTTATAAAGCTTTCTGTTCACTCAGGGTGCGATTGGGGTTTTTTTCTCAGTAAAGTGTTTATATAGCGGGGGCGAATTCTCTACAGGATAATATGTGCGGGATAATAGGTTACATAGGCAGGGGGGACTCATTCCCTGCAATAGACAATGGTCTGAGGAAGCTGGAATACAGGGGTTATGATTCTTTCGGGTTTGCAACTAGCTGCGAGGGGAAGCTGCATGTTGAGAAGTCTGTCGGGAAAATCAGCAGGTCAAAGCTGAAGCCGCTCCCGGGAAGGATTGGAATCGGCCACTCCAGGTGGGCAACCCATGGTGGAGTAACCGTGGAGAATTCCCATCCCCACACCGACTGCATGGAAAGGATAGCAATCGTTCATAATGGCATAATTGAGAACTACCAGTCCCTCAAGAGGGACCTTATAGAGACAGGCCATTTATTCAGGTCAGAGACTGACAGCGAGATAATCGCCCACCTCATCGAGGAGAACATGGAGCTCGGTTTTGAGGAGGCGGTAAAGGCCGCTGTCAGAAGGCTGCACGGAAGGTATGCTGTGGTCGCAATCAGCAGGGACGGTGACAAGCTCATCGGCGTCAGGAGGGGCTCACCTCTGATAGTTGGCGTCGGCGAAGGAGAGTTCTTCATGGCGTCTGACATACCCGCCTTCCTTGAGCGCACGAAGAGGGTGATGTACCTGGACGATGAGGAGATTGCCGTAATATCCGAAAGGCCAACCTTCCGTAGCCTGAAGGACGACAGGGTGATAGATAAGCGGGTCGTTGAGATTGAATGGGACGCGAAGCAGGCTGAGAAGGGGGAGTATCCCCATTTCATGATAAAGGAGATAATGGAGCAGAAGGAGACCATCCAGAGGGCGATAAACCAGGACGAGAAGGAGATAACGGACCTGGCAGGGAAGATAAACGGCGCGTATGGGACTTTCTTCACCGGATGCGGGACAGCGGGCAGGGTCTGCCTCGCAGGGGAGTATATGTTCTCGAGGGTCGCGAGGAAGCACGTGAACTTCGTCGTCTCCTCGGAGTTCCCGAACTATCAGCACTTCCTCACGGACAGGACGCTGGTTATAGCAATATCGCAGAGCGGGGAGACGGCTGACGTGCTGGAGGCCATGTCTGCGGCGAAGGAGAAAGGCTCCACGATAATATCCCTGGTGAACGTCATGGGCTCCAGCATAGAGAGGGAGTCAGACCATTCCCTGCTCACCAAGGCCGGCCCTGAGAAGGCCGTGGCTTCCACCAAGGCGACCACAGCGCAGCTCGCGCTCGTTACCCTCCTCGCGTATGCGAGCGCAGGGAGGCTCGATGAGGGTAAGAGATTGCTGGCAGAGACCGCGGCAAGGGTTAATGACATGCTCAACCCGAGATATGAGGACAGGATAAGGAAGCTCGCAGGGATTATAAAGGATAATGAGAACATCTACATAATAGGCAGGTCTCTGAACTACCCAATGGCGCTGGAAGCGGCGATAAAGATACAGGAGGTCTCCTACATCCATGCCGAGGGCTTTGCCGGCGGGGAGCTCAAGCACGGGCCGATAGCATTGATAGGAAAGGGAACCCCATGCATTGCGCTGGTTGCGAACGATGAAGTTAGAAGTGACATGATATCTAATATTATGGAAATCAAAGCGAGGGGCGGTTACATCATTGGCGTGGCCCCTGAGAACAACGAGGTGTTTGATTACTGGATAAAGGTCCCGGACGTCGGGAATGCCTCTCCTATAGTGAACATAATACCCGTCCAGATGCTCGCATATCATCTTGGTCTCCTCAGAGGATGTGACGTTGATTGCCCTCGCAACCTTGCCAAGTCGGTAGTGGTAAAGTGATGATTATGAAAGCGGTGATATTCGCGGCAGGGAAGTCAACGAGGACGTATCCTCTTACCGTTACCAGGCCCAAGGTTCTGCTGAAGCTTGCTAACAAGCCAATCATCCAGTATAACCTGGACAATCTCAGAGGGCTGGTTGACGAGGTCATAATGATAGTCGGTTACAGGAAGGAGATGATAAGGGAGGCTTTCGGTGACGATTATAAGGGGATGAAAATAAAGTACGTCGAGCAGGAGAATCAGCTGGGGACCGCTCATGCCCTTGCCACGGCGGAGCCGCATCTCGGCAAGGGAAGGTTCCTGGTGGTCATGGGCGATGATGTCTATTACAGGGAGAACATGAAGAGGCTGCTGGATTATGAGCTTTCCCTGCTCGTGCAGAAGGTCAAGGTCCCCCAGAGGTTCGGTGTCTGGGTGATAGAGGACGGGTTTGTGAAGGGCTTCGCAGAGAAACCCGAAAGATTCGTGTCGGACATGGCGAACTGCGGTCTTTACGTGCTCGATGAAAGGGTATTTCCATACATAAAGAAGCTGGAGAAGTCGGTGAGGGGGGAGTATGAGCTCAACGAGGCAGTCAATGAGCTCGCGAAGAAGGCGGGGGTGAAGGCGGTTGAGGCGAACAAGGGCTGGCTCTCCGTAGGTTATCCGTGGGACATAATAGACTCCAACCGGAGGATTCTGGAGGAGATAACCGAACCCTCGATAAGGGGCGAGGTCGAGGAGGGGGCGACCATAAAGGGCAACGTCATAATCGGCGAGGGCACATTGATAAGGAGCGGCTCCTACATAGACGGGCCCGTGGTGATAGGTAAGAACTGCGACATAGGGCCTAACTGCTTCATAAGGCCCTTCACCACCATAGGTGATAATTCAAGGATAGGGAATGCAGTGGAGATAAAGAACAGCGTCCTCATGGGCAAGGTCAGGATCGGCCACCTCTCCTATTTCGGTGACTCGGTCCTCGGGTTCGACATAAACATAGGGGCGGGGACCATAATAGCGAACCTGAGACATGACAACAGGGAAATAGAGACCTACATAAAGGGCGAGATCACCCCGACATACAGGAGGAAGTTCGGGACCGTCATGGGAGACGGCGTCCACACCGGGATAAACACCTCAATATATCCCGGAAGGAAGATATGGCCCCACAAGACCACCCTGCCGGGGGAGGTAGTGGAGAGGGATGTTGCTTGATTCTACAATAATTATTTGGATTTACTTGTATCGTGAATAGGGATAGGGTAACAACTCGTGTATTGAGGTTCTGATGATTTTTGTCTTATCTGTATTAGAGCTCAGTATGGTAAGGTCATTCCCTGTTATCTTGGTGATTTCAAAAAGGAATTGTCTGCAAACCCCGCAGGGCATTAAGGGTTCGTCATAATTCTTATGGTCGGATTTTCCGATGATTGCCAACAACTTAATATCTCTATGGCCCAATGAGTTTGCCGTTATTACGACTGAACGCTCTGCACAGATATTTACACTAGTCGAGGAATTACCGAAGCATGCTCCTGTAATTATTTTCCCGGTTTCTGTTAAAACGGCCGCTCCGACATATGACTTAGTATAGGGGTTATAAGCATTCTTCAAAGCATCTTCGGCAGAATCAACCAGTTTCTTTTCCTGTTCGTTAAGTTTATCATAATTTAGTATTTTCATATTATGAATTAATTATAGATACTATTTAAGTTTTGCTCCGAGCAATATTGCGCCTAAGCAAACATTTAAGCAATCCAGCCCAATAATATAGCATGGCGGATTTCGCGCTTCCCATTGACCTGGGTTCACTCAACACCATAGCCTCTGCTTCTGGTTTTGGTTACTGGATAAACCTCGCGATAGGGATGATACTCTCGACCATCATAGGGGGGATAGTGCTCATAGTCGTCCTGCAGATATTCAACAGGATTTACGGCGAGACTACCAACCCAAAGAACGCGTTCCTGGTGGTCCTGATAGCGAACATAATAAACTACTTCGGGATAATGGGAATCCTGCTTCCGTATCTTTACATGGTCCCGTTGATAGGCATCATCCTTCCGCTTCTGATATGGATACTCCTCATGAAGGTCTTCTTCGAGGACATGTCATTCCTTCATGTGGTGATAGTTGGCGTGGTTTTCTATGCGCTGACGCTGCTGCTGATACCCATGGTCGTCAGCATGGTGGCCGGCTTCATACCGAGCTTCTAGAATCTGGTTTATTTGATTTCTTCAACAACTATGCTGCACGGTGTCGGGAACTTGGCTGCTGCCCTCTTCAGGGCATTCTTGGCATCAGCGACCTTCTCTTTCCCGAACCTTACCTCAATCAGCCGCTGGTTTGGCCTTATCCTCGCCGCGAGTCCTATGGGCTTGCCGAACGACTTTCTCATGCCAGTGGAGAACCTGTCAGCTCCTGCCCCTGTCGCGACCGGGTTCTCCCTCATGACGTGGTGGGGAAAAATCAGAATCTTAGCGAAGAAGAGGTCCTTTCCTATCGTTTTCTCAAGGTGGCGATTGAGGGTTATCCTCGCTGCCTCCAGGGCGTTGTGCCTGACCTGGACTCCGTTCTCTGAAACCAGGTATGCCCTCATGGCGTATTTCTTCTTGGGGCTGCCCATCTCGAACTTGTGAATCTTCCTGTCAGGGACTCCCTTCACGTAGGAGCGCCTGGGCTTCCTCCTCGAGACCCTGGTGTTGGGCCTCTCAAGCTTCCTGTAGCATTTAGCCGGTCTTATTGATGCCATACTTAATCCTCACGACATATATAATGTGAGAATGTGCAATGCCGAACACCCTTCGGGGTCCGGCCGTCTGCTTAATCTCTCCGACTCACATTAATCATTGCGATATGTAGCTATTATGAGCTGTTAAGTATATAAACACCGAATATTTAAAGGTTTCTCAGCTTACGGACTTTCGCACCCAGTATTGATTATCTTGTCTCTTCCATTGCAATGTGGAAAAGAGACATCTCTGCAACGGTTATATTGGAGATGCAGATGTTGCTCCTGGGCTCGAAAAGCTGAGGAGCAACAGGCAAACTATTGAAATATTAATAAGCAAGGAGGAGAAACCTTTAACATGATTGACGTTCATGCGCATTTGTGCTTCCCCCCGTTCGACCCGTTCAGGGATAAGCTCATCGAGGTTGCAAGGAAGGAAATTGCAGGGATAGTTGGCTCCTCTGCAAGGCACGATGAGGGTATCTCCCTGCTGGAGCTTGCGGAGAGAAACAGCGACTTTATTTTTCCGACGCTCGGATACCATCCCACCGAGGGGAAGGGTTTGGAGGGTGTCTTCAAGCTCATAGAAGAAAACAAGGGAAGAGTCGTGGGGGTCGGTGAGGTCGGTCTTGATTACCACTGGGAGAAAAACCCAAAGAAGAGGGAGGGGCAGAAGGAAATATTCCAGAGATTCATAGAGCTTGCAGGGAAGCTTAAGAAACCAATTGTCATCCACAGCTGGGATGCAGAGCAGGACTGCTTCGAGATGGTGAAGGATTCCGGCCTCACGTGTGTGTTCCATTGTTATTCTGGGAGCAGGGAACTCGCCAGGGAGATAATCAGGAAAGGGTTCTACATATCTGTCTCAACGCAGGTCCTGTTCTCGAAGGGGATAAGGAAGATAGCGAAGGATGTTCCTCTGGGGCAGATTCTCCTCGAGACGGACGCCCCATTCCTGAGCCCGTTCAAGATGGGCTTCCAATGTCCGGAGGGCTATCCATTCCCTGCTGACATAAACGCGCCCTGGAACATAAAGCTCTCGGGTGCGAAGATTGCAGAGCTCAGGAAAATCCCAGCGGAAAGGATTCTGCAACACGCAAAGGAGAATGCGGTGAGGGTTTTCAGTCTGCCTCTGAAGTAACAATATAAGAACAGAGTGCAATAATTCCTTATGGACGCTCCGGATTCTGGACCAGGCATTGGGGAAGAGCCCCGGAAGGAAGAGGAGACTCAGGGAGCTGAACCTGGCGGAACCCAGACGGAGGTAGAGGAGGCGGAGCCTGAGAAGGCCCAGAAAACGGGGAACGCTGGGAAGAAGGAGATGGCTTCGCTGGATGTCAGGTTCCTGGTGAAGGAGCTGAGGTCCCTCCTCACTGGCGGGGTTTTCAGGAAGATATACCAGTATGGCAAGTCAAAGTCAAGGCAGTTCCTGATTGAGGTGTTCGTGCCGGGCAAGGGCTCGTTCTGGCTTTACATTGACAGCAACAAGATGTTCCTGACCAGGTTCAAGAAGGCGGTCCCTGAGGAGCCGCCCATGTTCTGCATGTTCCTGAGGAAGCACCTCATGGGCAAGAGGATAAAGGAAATAAGGCAGCACGAGTTCGACAGGATAATCGAGATACATACGGATGACCACATCCTTATCGTGGAGATGTTCGGGAGCGGGAATCTAATCCTTTGCGATACCACCCTCATGATAATAATGCCCCTCGAGGTCCAGAGGTGGAAGACAAGAGAGATAAGGCCCAAGACCGTTTATAAGTATCCTCCGAGGGCGACGAACCCGTTCAGGGTGGATTTCGATGACTTCAGGAAGGAATTGTCATATTCGGAAAGGAACCTGGTCGCCTACCTCGCGACCAACCTGGGATTCGGGCCCGAGTACGCGGAGGAGGTCTGCACCAGAGCAGGAGTGGACGGGAGGATGGTCACGAAAGAGATTGACTCGGCTGACGCGCTGAAGGTCCACAAGGCAATCGAATCCCTCGGTTCAGAGAAGCCGGAGCCCACCCTGTATGATGGTTTCGTTTCCCCCTTCCCGATGGTGATGCTCAAGGAGAAGGGAAAGCCCGCGGAGAATCTTTCATCGGCGTTCGATGAGTTCTTCTCGAAGCAGGAGATAGAGGTCAAGAAGGATGAGGCCACGAAGGAGGCGAAGGGTGAGGTAGGCAAGGCAGAGAGGATTGTGAAGCAGCAGGAAGAGGGAATGGAGAAGTGGAAGAGGATAGAGTCAGAATCAAAGGAAACCGCTGACATCATATATACCAATTATTCGACCGTCCAGGCTGCACTGGAAGGTTTAAGGAGGGCCAGGGAGATGGGGCTTGAGTGGAAGGAGATAAAGGAGAGGATAAGCTCAGAGGACACCCCGGAGGCAGGGGCGATAAAGGAGATAAGGGAGGGCGACGGCATCATAGTCATGGAGCTGGACGGGAGAAGGATAGAGATAGACATAAGGAAGAGCGTCGAAGAGAACGCAGCTAACTATTACGAGGATTCCAAGTGGGCAAGGAAGAAGCATGGAGGGATAGAGGAAGTCAGGGAGGGGTTCGAGAAGAGGCTCGAGGACGCGAAGGGCAAGGAGGAGAAGGTCCTCGGGGAGGACTTCAGGAAGATGATGTTTCCAAAGGAAAAAACGGAAACAAACGAGCAGGCAGAGGAAGAGGTAGAGGAGCCAGCGGAGACTGCGGAAACAGATGAACGGGCAAAGGAGGAGGTCGTCAAGAAGACTAAGAGGAGGAAGTGGTTTGAGAAGTTCAAGTGGTTCTTCTCCACGGACGGGTTCCTGGTAGTGGCGGGCAGGGATGCCAGCTCGAATGACATGCTGATAAAGAAGCACAGCCAGGATGATGACGTGGTCTTCCATGCGGACATCCATGGCGCGGCTTTCGTTGTGATAAAGTCCCAGGGAATGGAGGTCCCTGACGAGACCAGGAAGGAGGCTGCGGAGTTCGCTGCCGCCAACTCCAAGGCGTGGAGCAGGGGGCTGGGGGCGATAGACATATACTCTGTCAGGAGGAGCATGGTCTCTAACACCGCGCCCTCGGGGCAGAACCTGCCCAAGGGAAGCTTCATGATAAACGGTGAGAGGGAGTGGTTCAGGAACCTGGAACTCAAGCTTGCGGTTGGCATGAAGATAGACCAGGAGAGCAGGGAGGTCTCGGTGGTTTCAGGCCCTGTCATGCCCACCAGGAAGAACTCGGATTATTTCGTTACCATAAAGCCCGGATTCAAGAAGAGCCTCGAGCTCGCAGCGGCGATAAAGAACAAGATACTGATAAAGGCAAGGCCCGAGCACAAGTACCTGATAGAGAAGCTCCCCCTCGATGAGATACAGGTCATCATCCCCTCTGGGATGGGTGACGTGGTGGAGTATGCGGGGCAGGCCGTCTAGTGATATTATGAAATTGGATGACCTTATCAACGAAATAAGCGAGAAAATGCAGAATTTAGAAGATGTTTTGAGGGGCGAAGAAAATGAAGATATAAAAATTGGATTCCCAGCTGGGGTTCTACGAACCGCCAAACAAATTAGAGAAAGATTGATTTTTACTGAGGATGAAACTTTAAGGAGAAATTTAGCATATCATCTAATGCTTTGTGATTTTTATGGTTGGTTTCTGAATAGGTTTAGAGTTATATTAACTGCCCAAGACATGATTATTAAAGAATGCCTAGTTTTATACGGTAACATAATCGCCGCAATCGTGAAAGATATCTCTGGGAGAAAGGGTTTCAAAACTTCTGTTAAAATGATTGTAGAAAAGGGTATAGTTACAGAAGATATGGGCAAAAATTTGATTTGGTTATGGGGAATAAGAAATAAAGGGTCACACATCGAAAGTTTGAATGACTGGGAATATCAAAAATATTACATGTCGGATTATCAAAAGGGTATTGCTGTCTGGAATGAATTAGAATCCTGTTTAAGAACAGCTAAAAATAAAGAGATGTTTTAACCTAACTAATCTCCCTGTTGAATTTTTATAACCATTGACTTATTTAATAATATGGAATGGTGGGAAAGAAAGGGTTTTGGATACAGAAAAAGTAAAATGTACATCCAAAATCTTGAATGCGAAGAGATAGCCAAGACGTTTGGCACTCCTATTTATGTTTACGATGGTAACCGCTTTCTGGAAAATGCAAGAATTATTCATGATTCTCTAGAAAAACATGCTGATAGGGGTATCAGGGTTCAATTTATGATGAAATCAAACCCTTCCTTGGGTTTGCTTGGTATTTGGAATCGATATGGATACAAATATGTATCCGTTTCATCTCCCTTTGAAGCAGGGATTGCCTTAAAGGCGGGTATCAAACCTGAATATATTACGTGGGTCGCAGGCATTGGTGTTGGTGACAAGGAATTCAAAGAATTGAAGAACCTGGGCGTAAACATTACCATAGACTCACTGTCCCAACTGAAAAGGATACATTCCCTAGGGATTAAAGAAATCTCAATAAGGTGGAATCCCGGACTTGGTATGGGTAAGATTCCGGCAGCAGGAAAAAGGGCCCATGGGCAACCAATGCAGTTTGGTATCCCAAAAGAAGATATTGTCAAGGCATTTGAATACGCAAGGGATAATGGGATTAAAATAAAAGGCATAACACAGCATGTCGGTTCTCAGATAATAGAGAAGAAAGAAATAAAGAAATATCTTAGAAGCATGGAAATGCTCATTGAGATGGCAAAGGGGTTAGAAGATTCTGGGTTTGGACTGGAATATATCTGCTTTGGTGGGGGAATATCTGTTCCCTATACAAAGAATGACTCTGTCTTTCCGATAGAAGCTTTAGCAAAAAACATCTTTCAGAAAATAAAGTCTTCAGGTATAAAGACCAAGAATGTTGTAATTGAGCCAGGAAGATACCTGACGGCAGACATGGGAACATTAATTGCAAAAGTTAATTTGGTTGAAAAAAAGCAAGGAAATGTTTTTATTGGAATCGATGCCGGGGTTAATCTTGTTCCAAGGGTGCTCTTTCATAAGCGATACCAGACCCCGCATGAAATTGTGCCATGTAAAATAAGGGGAGGGAAGTTCATAGCAACCATTTGCGGAACACTGCTTTTTACAGGGGATAATTTTGGAACACAGAAAATTTCAAGGATGAATGTTGGGGATTATCTCATATTCTTGAATATGGGCGCATACAATCCTTCATTCCAGTTTCATTTCGGCTGGCCCTTTGCAAGCGAGGTTCTTGTCTTCAACAATGAAATGCATCTTATCAGGAAGGAAGAGAGTTTCGGGGATTATTCTAAGAATCAATCCCTGATTTGATGATTATGAGAACAGAGGAACAGGATAAATTATATGACAGGGGATATTTCGAGAGGTGGTTAAAAAGCCTTTCTCCAAGCATTAAAAGGTTTTTGAAAAAAGAAGGGGATTATTTGATTGAAAAAATACCTCCGAATTCTATCATACTTGATGTTGGTTGTGGTTTTGGCAGGAGCATGAAGACTTTGGCTCCAAGAGCAAAGAAGGTTATAGGAATAGATTATAATGAACGCATGATAAGAGAAGCGAAGAAAAAATTAAGGGGATTTGATAATGTTGAACTATTTTTTGAGAATGCAAAAAACATGCATTTTAGGAACAACGTCTTTGACTCTGTTATTTGCATCTTAAATACATTTGGTGATTTCGGAGAAAACAAGATTCTGATTCTGAAGGAAATGAAAAGAGTTTGCAGAAAGGACGGCAAAATAATAATTACGGTGTGGTCTGAGAAATCATTAAATGACAGAATCAAGACTTATGAGAAAGCAGGATGGGAAATTGAAGAAATTGAGGGAAACAATATTGTCATCAAAGATAGCCATACATCTGAGGCATTTACAAAGGAAGGATTACTGAAAATTTTTAATGGGGTTGGATTAAAACCAAAGGTAATTGGTATTGAGAAAGTTGCATATCTCGCTGAAGCAAAGAAATAGCTTCTACTCCATCTCCTTGTTGAATTTCTTCAGGAACCTTTCGAAGGTTCCGAGGGGTATCTTGCATCCCGCTGCTTCAGGATGGCCTCCTCCAGAACCTTTAACGTGCTCGGATGCTGTGCTGGCCAGCTCGTTGAGCCTGTATTTCCTGCTCCTGGACCTCAGGGTTATGTCAATGTAGCTCTCCCTGGTGTGGACGCACATGCCGACTGGCTTGTCCTTTATGGTCGCGGAGAAAAGGGCAGCAGGCCCTCGGAAGCCGAACGAGGGCTTGTCCATGACGTAGGCAACCTCGCCCGAGGCCTGGGCTATCCCCTTGAGCATCTCATAAAGGTCGAATTCCCTGTTCACCGCCTCCTTTGCAGACTTAACGAGGCCGGGTATGTCAGATGGGTTGTTGCCCTGGGAGAGGACCTTGACTATCCTCCTCTTGGCGTCATAGCTGGAGAACTCGTCGTTCTTTATGCCGAGGACTATGGTGGAGACCTCGAAATAGAGCGCCCTCCTGTCCCAGTTCCTGAGCCTCTCCTTCGCGAAAGGAGTGTCGTCCGCATAGTCGCCTATCGCGCCGTAAAGCGCAATCCAGACCCTCTCCCTGGGTATGTCCTTCTGGTAGTGGCGGTATATCAGCTCAGAGGCGCTCTCGTCGGTGTTGTGGGCGTATGTCGTGCAGGCCTTCCTTATCTCGCTCTCCCTGACAGTGGGAGGGATTACATGGTGGTCGAAGTAGTATATCTTCGCGCCCTTAGCGGCCATCGCAGCGACAATCTGCCTGGCGTCCTGCTTGGTGAGCGCAATGTCGCATATTATTATGGTTTCCGAATCCGCGTTGCGGAGGTCATCGAGGAAGGAGGTCGGCCTGGTGAAGAAGACGTCTGCCTTCGG
>CAYMDJ010000006.1:0-29391 GCA_964389315.1 uncultured archaeon | reverse complement strand
CCCGACAGAATGGGGAAGGCTCTGCCCGGCAGAGACGCCGGAGGGAAGTTCCATAGGCCTGAGGAAGCATCTCGCTCTCATGGTGGAGATAACCCCGGGGCTCGATGAGAAGGAGACCGAGAAGGTAATGAAGGCGGTTTCAGGAAAGTGATTATCATGGCAAAGGCAAAGGCTGCAAAGGTTGCAGAAAGGAAAAAGGCGAAGACTGACCTCTACTTCAACGGGAAGCTCATAGGGGAGGCATCCAACCCCGAGGATTTTGCCAGGGACATCAGGAAGAAGAGGAGGGCCGGCCTGATATCATCGCAGGTCAACGTGGCATACCATCCCATATTCGAGGAGATAAGGATAAACACGGAACATGGCAGGGCGAGGAGGCCGCTCATCATAGTGGAGGACGGGAAGCCCAGGCTCCTGCCCGAGCACATAAAGAGGCTGCAGAAGGGTGAGATTGACTGGAGCTACCTCCTGAGCCACGGCATCATAGAATACATTGACGCAGAGGAAGAGGAGAACACGCTCATTGCCCTCAACGAGGGTGACGTGAACAAGGACATTACCCATCTGGAACTCAACCCGATAGTAATCCTGGGGATATCAGCATGCCTCATCCCGTATCCCGAATATAACAGGGGGGACAGGATTAACTTCGGCGCCAAGATGGTCGGTCAGGCAATAGGAATGATGAGCAGGAACTTCGTCACCAGGACGGATACCAAGTTCAATGTCCTCGCATACCCCCAGACCCCGCTCATAAAGACCAGCGTCAGCAGCATACTCGACGATTACCCGGGAGGGCATAACGTCGTGGTCGCGGTGATGTGCTATGACGGATACAACCTGAACGACGCCATCGTGATAAACAAGTCCTCTGTGGAGAGAGGCTTGTTCCGCTCATTCTACTTCCGCACGTACGAGACCATAAAGAAGCGTTACTGGGGAGGCCAGGAAGATGAGATAGTAATCCCCGAGCCCGGGATAAAGGGACACAGGGGAGAGGATGCCTACAGGGACCTGGGAGAGGACGGCATAATAAACCCGGAGACCGTGGTGACATCGGATTCCGTCCTCGTGGGCAAGGTCTCGCCTCTGAGGTTCCTCTCGAGCGAGGAATTCACGGCAGACATAGAGAACAAGAGGGAGGCATCGGTCACGATAAGGTATGGCGAGGGCGGGATAGTCGACGACGTCCTGATAACAGAAACCATAGATTCCGACCAGCTGCTCAAGATAAAGGTAAGGGACGAGAGGATACTGGAGATAGGGGACAAGCTCGCATCGAGGCACGGCCAGAAGGGCGTGATAAGCATACTCGTCCCGCAGGAGGACATGCCCTTCACGAGGAGCGGCATAATACCCGACCTCATATTCAATCCGCACGCTATTCCTTCAAGGATGACTATCGGACAGTTACTTGAGCTCGTCGCAGGCAAGAGCGCCGCGGCAAGCGGACAGAACATAGATTCCTCTGCATTCAATCACATGAAGGAGGATGATATAAGGAAGCTGCTAGGCTCGATGGGATTCAGGGAGGACGGGAAGGAGATGCTTTATGACGGGAGGACGGGAAGGTCCTTCCAGGTACTCATATTCACCGGCCTCGCATACTACATGAAGCTCGACCACATGGTTGCTGACAAGATACACTCAAGGTCAAGGGGTCCTGTGACCCTCCTGACGAAGCAGCCGACAGAGGGGAGGGCAAAGAGGGGGGGCCTTCGTCTCGGTGAGATGGAGCAGCAGTGCCTCGTCGGGCATGGCGCGGCGCTGACCCTGAAGGAGAGGTTCGACTCAGACAAGACGATGATACCGATATGCAAGAAGTGCGGCCTGATAGCCATATTCGATTCCATAAAGAACAGGAGCTACTGCGCGGTGTGCAAGGACAGCGAGGTTGCATGGGTGCAGACCTCCTATGCCTTCAAGCTGATGATTGACGAACTCAAGTCGATGGGAATATACCCTGAGATGAGGGTAAAGGAGATGTAAAATGGTAAACAAGATAGATTCCATGAAATTCAGCCTGATTTCGCCAGAGATTATAAGGCAGCTGGCCCGCGTCAGGGTGGTATCTTCGGATTTGTATGACGCTGACGGCTATCCCGTAGAGGGCGGGGTGATGGACCCAAGGCTTGGCGTGATAGACCCCGGCCTGCACTGCAGGACATGCGGAGGAGGGATAGGCGACTGTGGTGGGCATTTCGGATACCTGGAGCTCGCGAGGCCTGTGATAAACGTCCTCTACACCAAGACTATATACCAGCTCCTGAAGATGTCATGCCAGCACTGCCACAGAATCCTCATAGTGAGCCCTGACGGAGACGTCAAGAAGAAGAGGAAGATAGGCGACAAGGCATCGGCCCTTCCTGGCAAATGTCCCCACTGCGGCAAGGAGCAGAAGAAGATATCCTTCGTTAAGCCGTATACCTTCTACCAGAACAAGACAGAGCTCGACCCGCAGGTGATAAGGGAGAGATTCGAGAAGATTCCTGACAAGGACCTCAGGAAGGTCGGGTTCAGGGGAGGGAGGCCGGAGTGGCTCATACTCACGCTTTTCCCGATACCTCCGGTAACCATGAGACCGAGCATCACGCTCGAGGGCGGGGAGAGGTCAGAGGACGACCTCACGCACAAGCTGGTCGACGTGGTTCGAATCAACCAGTCCCTGAAGGAGAATATGGACATTGGAGCTCCAGACTTCATACTCAACGATCTCTGGGAGCTGGTCCAGTATCATATTTCAACGTACTTCGATAACGAGCTGACCGGCGTCCCCCTAGCAAGGCACAGGTCCGGCCGTCCCCTGAAGGGCCTGATACAGAGGCTGAAGGCAAAGGAAGGGAGAATCCGCGGGAACCTGCTTGGAAAGAGGGTCAACTTCTCATCAAGGACCGTGATATCGCCTGACCCCATGCTGTCCATAAACGAGGTAGGCGTTCCTGAGCAGGTTGCGAACGAACTGACTATTCCTGAGAGCGTCACTGAAATCAACATGAAGGACATAAAGCAGACAATAAAGAACGGCCTGGTCAATTACGTGGTGAGGCCCGACGGCAGGAGGATAAAGGTGGGGCTTGAGAACAGGAAGGACGTCATTGACAACATGAACATAGACTGGCAGATAGAGAGGACCCTGAGGGACAATGACATCGTATTGTTCAACCGTCAGCCCTCGCTCCACAGGATATCGATAATGGCGCACAGGGTGAGGGTGATGCCGCACAAGACATTCAGGATGAACCCGAGCGTCTGCCCCCCCTACAACGCGGACTTTGACGGCGACGAGATGAACCTCCACGTCCTACAGACAGAAGAGGCAAGGGTTGAGGCGTCATCCCTCATGGAGGTCCAGAAGAACATAATATCACCCAAGTTCGGAGGTCCGATAATAGGGCTGGACCTGGACCAGATATCCGGGATGTTCCTGCTCACAGGGAACAACGTGATTCTTTCAAGGGAGGAGGCATCACAGATTCTGGCAAGCGCCGGCATAGACATTGATTTGCCAGACAAGAAAGCATTCACAGGAAAGGACCTGTTCAGCCTCCTTCTTCCCAAGAGCCTGAACATGGAGTTCAAGGCAAGCTGCTGCAGGAACTGCGACGAGTGCAGGAAGGATAACTGCCCGCATGACGGATGGGTGAGCATAGTCAACGGCGAGGTGAAGAAGGGGAGGATTGACAAGGCAGCGGTTGGGGCAGGAAAGGGAAGGATAATCAGCAAGATAGTCCGCCTGTCAGGCCCGGAGGAGATAAGGAACTTCATAGACTATGCCGGCAGGCTTGGCATAGCATTCCTGATGAGGAGAGGATTTTCCATAGGGATAGCTGACCTCGACCTGTCGCCAGATGACATGAAGAAGGTCACTGGTGAGATAGACAGGGCCGAGAGTGATGCGAACCAGCTGATTGATGATTACCACGGGGGTGAGCTCAAGGTCCTTCCGGGGATGACGGCAGAGGAGTCGATGGAGGCCCAGATCCTGAACACGCTGGCATCCGGGGTCAGCAGGGTCAGCGACATCGTTGCCGAGAAGGTGAAGCACTCTGACATACAGGTCATGTCAAACTCCGGCGCCAAGGGCTCCATAATAAACACCACGCAGATGGCTGCTGTGGTAGGGCAGGAAACCATACTCGGGGAGAGGATAAAAAGAGGTTATATGAACAGGACGCTCCCGCACATAAGGCCCAACGATTTGTCGCCCGCTTCCCACGGATTCGTGAGGAGCAGCTTCAAGGCAGGGCTACAGCCATTCGGCCTGTTCTGGAACATAATGAACGGCAGGGAAGGTTTGATGGACAAGTCCCTGAGGACGAGGAAGTCCGGCTACATGCAGAGGCGTCTCGTGAACGCGCTGCAGGACATGAAGGTCTTTGATGACGGCAGCGTTAGGAACGCCAACCATGAGATAGTCCAGTTCCTTGCAGGAGAGGACGGGGTTGACCCGTCAAAGTCAGAGTGGGGAATCCTGAGATGGAGGGACCATATCCAGGGAGTGATGCAATAATGGACAGGGTGCCGCCAGGGATAAGGGAAGAAGTGGAGCATTTCCTTGAGAAGAAGAAGCTCTCGGAGGGAAAGAAGGAGAAGGTTCTGGCGGCCATAAAGGAGCTTTATGACAGCTCAAGGTATGACCCGCAGGAGCCCGTGGGGGTCGTGTGCGCCCAGTCACTTTCTGAACCGGCGACGCAGATGTCGCTTGATTTCAATGAGAGGGTTATCCTCAAGCATGATGGTGTCATCAGGATAGCGAAAATCGGTGAGTTTATAAATAAGATGATGGAGGATTCCGGCATAAAGGGACCGGACGGCTGGGAGGTTTGTGATGTTTCTGGCAAGGAGCTGCTCGTCCCGAGCCTTAACGGAAATGAAAAGATAGGATGGATGAAGGTCAAGGAACTTAGCAGGCACGAATCCCCTGAAAGCCTGCTTGAGATAAGGACAGCCTCCGGCAGGAGGATTGTGGCCACGGATTCACATTCCTTTGTAACGAGGAAGAACAACAGGATTGTTTCGCTATCAGGCAGGGAGCTTGTTCCTGGTGACAGGATACCTTCCCTGATGTTCCTTCCGGAGAACTGCGTGCAGCATCTGGAAACCAGGGAGTTTCTTGCGGACCAGGGGTTTGCCAAGAAACCGCTTCCGGATTCCATTGAACTGACGAGAGGGTTGGGCTGGGTATTCGGGGCATACCTTGCTGAGGGAAATGCCACAAATTTCTATGTGTCATTCTCTAACACGGATCCCGTGTTCCTCTCGAGGATAAGGGATTTTGCCAAAATGTTCGGGTTTACCTTCAATGAATACGACAACCCGAGGGGCTTCAGTCCCTCCCATGACATAAGGGTCAATTCAAAGCAGCTGTCAAGACTGATGAAAAAGACTTGCAGGACAGGCTCTGCGATGAAGAGGGTCCCGGATTTTGCCTACAGCGCACACAGGGATTTTGTATCAGGCCTTCTCTCTGGATACTTTGATGGTGACGGGAACGTAAGCGTTGACAGGAGGGTCATAAGGGTATCCTCACGCTCAGGGGAACTCATAGACGGCATAGCACTCCTCCTCTCAAGGTTTGGCATATTTGCAAGAAAACACAAAGGGAAGGAGAATTCCCTGTCCATACCGTATAAATATGCCGGGAAATTCAGGGATGAGATAGGGCTTGCAGTGGAATCTAAATCCAGAAGGCTGGATGAGATTTGCACGCTCTTTGAGAAAAACAGGGACAATTACCAGGATTTCGTTGACATGATTAGCGGTTTTGATGACGTGATGCTCGATGTCTGCAGGAAGCTGAAGCTCCCCACCAGAACGGTGAACAGCTTCACGAAAAGGCAGAAGATAGGAAGGACCATTCTCATGAAACACATAACGAGGTTTGAAACGCTCTCCTCAAGGATGGGGATTGATGTGAAGGGTGAGCTTGATGTCCTTAAGAGAATGGCATGCTCTGATGTCGTCTGGGATGAGATAAGCGGGATAAAAAGGATGAAACCGAGCAGCGGGTATGTCTACGACTTCACCGTTCCTGAAACAGAAACCTTCACAACATTTGATGGAATCGTTACCCACAACACCATGCGGACGTACCACTTCGCAGGGACCGCAGGAATACAGGTCACCCTCGGCCTTCCGAGGATGATGGAGATATTCGATGCCAGGAAGGAGCCGCGGACCCCAACCATGAGGGTCTACATCATGGAAGAGTTCCAGGACATAGACAAGGTGAAGAAGATAGCAGAGCAGATAAAGGAGATAAAGGCAAAGGACGTCATACTTTCCACCACCGTCGACCTGACAGAGCTGCTCGTCAAGTGCAGGCTGAACCTCAAGAAGCTTGAGACCATGGGAATCCCAAAGGAGAAGGCCGGAAAGGTCATAAAGATGAGGAACGTTGATATGAGCCAGGAGGGCGACGACGTCGTGGTGATAAGGAGCAAGAAGGCTGACCTGAAGACCATGCACAAGCTCAAATATTCGATACTCGAATCCCACGTGAAGGGCATCAAGGGGATAGCCCAGGTAGTGGTGAGCAGGGATGAGCAGGGAGAGTGGATAATCGACACGCTGGGTTCGAACCTCAAGAAGGTATTCGAGATAGATGGGGTCGATTACACGAAGACGTTCAGCAACAACATCTTCGAGGTGCTGGACGTCCTGGGCGTCGAGGCAGCGAGGAACGTCATAATCAAGCAGGCCCAGTTCACCATGGAGGAACAGGGGCTCGGGGTTGACCCGAGGTATGTCATGCTCCTGGCAGACCTCATGACCGTGCAGGGAGACATAAGGGCGATAGGCAGGTACGGGATATCCGGCCAGAAGGCATCCGTCCTCGTGAGGGCATCTTTCGAGGAGACCAAGAAACACTTCACTGCAGCCGCGATAAGGGGCGAGGTCGACCCGCTCAAGGGGACGGTGGAGAACATAATGCTGAACCAGATCGCGCCCATAGGGACCGGCGCGTTCGACCTCATCGGGAGGATACCGGAGGGTTTTGCCGTGGAAGGGAAGCCGGCCAGGGCAACGAGTGCAAAGCCGAGGGCAAAGCCAGAGAAGCCCGTGAGGAAGGTCATCAAGC
The DNA here is from genome assembly GCA_964389315.1 of uncultured archaeon. Classification (GTDB taxonomy): domain Archaea; phylum Aenigmatarchaeota; class Aenigmatarchaeia; order QMZP01; family QMZP01; genus CAYMDJ01. The sequence continues at coordinate 22,310 of CAYMDJ010000006.1, read as the reverse complement.
CAAAGGAGAAGAAGCCCTCCCTCAGGAAGCCCGTTGTCAGGAAGAAGGCAGTGAAAGCGGTCAAAGAGGCGAAGAAGTAGTGACCCTATCTATTTAAATACTTAATGTCATTATCTTTAACTGCGCCACTAACTTTCGGTTTTGACCGGAAAGGGTGCGCTGTTAAAGAGATTTGCAGCTTTGCTGCAAAGTAATCTTTAAACGATACACTGAAAGGTGCCGCCAGGGAACTGGCTTTGAACCGAGGTGATGCTGGATGATAAAAGAGGTCATTATACCCGAGGGGACGAACGTAAGCTTTGAGAACAGGGTGATAAAGGTTGCCGGCCCCAAGGGAGAATTGAGCAGGAAGATAGACTGCCCCGGGCTCATGGTAAAGATAGACAAGGGAAGGATTTCTTTTGAGAGCGAGTCCGACCGGAGAAGGGCAAAGGCCCTTGCCGGGACATGGGCATCCCACGCGAGGAACATGATAAACGGGGTGAACCACGGCTTCGAGGCAAGGCTCAGGATCGTCTACTCCCACTTCCCCATGAAGTTCACCGTCGAGGGAAAGAAGGTAGTCCTCGGCAACTTCCTTGGAGGGAGGAAGAACAGGGAGGTTGAGATAAAGGGAGAGGTTGAGATAAGGAACGAGAAGGACAACGTCATAGTCACGGGGATTAACAAGGAAGAGGTCGGCCAGGCAGCGTCCCTGATAGAGAGCATGGCAAAGGTCAGGGGGTTTGACCGGAGGGTCTTCCAGGACGGGATACACCTGGTCCGGAAGGCAACCGCCATCAGGGAGGAATGATGATCATGAAAAAGGAAACGGTAGTCAGGGCGTCCCTTAAGAGGGATTTGAAGGAAAGGAAGAGGAGCAAGCAGGCCAGACCTGCGTTCAAGAGACAGGAGCAGGACTTCCAGAAAATCCTCAAGAAGGGATGGAGGAGGCCGAGAGGCCGCCACTCCAAGCTCAGGGTCCATGAGAAGGGCCGCGGAGGGCTTCCCTCACCGGGATATGGCTCCCCCAAATCTGTCCGTGGTCTCAATAGGCTCGGTTACAGGGAAGTGGTTGTTTCCAACCCCAGGGACCTTGAGGGAATCAATCCCAAGGAAGAGATGGGTGTGATATCCTCGGGTGTCGGAGGGAAGAAGAGAGCGGAGATAGTAACAGCTGCAAAGGAAAGGAAGATAATGATATCAAACGCCAAGTGATAATATGGATGAAAAATGCCCGTTGTGCGGAACGTCAGGGAAGGTATGGAACAAGGACCCCATGGTATTCAAATGCCCCAACTGCCTCTCCATATTCTCCAATTACGGCCTGGTGCTTGAATCCGAGAACGAGTTCGTCAACCTGTGGGCATGATTCGTTCTCGATTATCCATTACAAAAAGAACCTCTCAGGGATTTTCCCGTTATCAAGAAGGACGCCTTCCTTCTTCAGGAGATTTATCTTTTCCCTGGTTCCGCTGGCAAATCCTCCGGGCCTCCTGTCAGAACGAACGACCCTGTGGCACGGAACCCTCCCTGGATTCGGGTTTTTGTTCAGGGCGTTTCCAACCACCCTCGATGCTCCGGGCGAGCCGGCCCTCCTTGCAATATGGGAATAGGTGGCAACCCTCCCCCTCGGTATAAGACTCGTCTCCCGATAGACCCTTTCGCTGAATTTCATGAGCCCTCCAGATACAGACGATAGACCTTCTCAACGTTCCTCATGTTCACGTAATTTGAGTGGTGGCGGAAGCCTCCGCGGAAGGATTTGGGGACGTGCATCAGCTCATGTATCATTGTCTTTGTCTTCTCCTCTTCGGAGAGGGGGTCAAAATGCTCTGATACCGCCTCTATGACGTAGTGTGCCCTTATCCCCAGGGCGTGCTGGAATATGCGGGACAGGGCATGGCATCTCGCTATGACCCTCCTGCTGCGGGAGCCTTTGCTCCTGACGCACGCAATCCTGGTAAGATCTATGTGCTTCATCCCAGTCCTTATGACGATGTCCCTTGCCAGCTGCTCGAGGTCCGGGGCGCGCTCATACCTTATCATAACTTAATAATGGACCGGAACAATTATATTCATGTCCCTGGAGAAGGAGATGAAGAAGGTTATAATGACCTCGCTGAAGGAATCGGGCAAAATCCTTATGCGCGGGTTCGGCAGGCACCTTGACATAAAAGTGAAGGAAAGTCCTAGCAGCATCGTGACGCAGTTTGACAGGATAGCGGAGAGGAAGATAATATCCATCATAAGGGAAAGGTTCCCCGGGCATGGTATCCTTGCAGAGGAGTCAGGCCGGAGCGGTCAGAAATCTGAATACACGTGGGTGATTGACCCGCTGGACGGGACGACCAACTATTCCATGACTAATCCGGTCTTCAACACATCCGTGGGGGTTGCGAGGGGGGATGATATGGTTATGGGAGGTGTTTACGCCCCGGTAACGAAGGAACTCTTCTTTGCAGAAAAGGGAAAGGGAGCCACCCTCAATGGAAAACCGATACGCGTTTCAGGGGAGGGAAACCTTTCGAAACTGGTCCTCCTCTACTGCCACGGCAACGATTTGGAGAGCATAGAGAGGTCATCTGCCCTTTACGCCGACCTGAAGCTCAAATCGAGGGACATGAGGAGGCTGGGCTCAGGCCTTCTTGAGCTTTCTTATGTTGCATCTGGAAGGGCCGGGTGCTATATTGCTCCGGGAACGAGCCCCTGGGATGCCGCAACTGGGAGCCTTATGGTCAGGGAGGCCGGAGGGAGGGTGACGGACTTCCAGGGGAATGATTTCAATCTGAAGAGCAGGGACATTCTGGCATCTAACGGGAAGATACACCGGAAACTGATGGACGCGATAAGAAGGATTGAGGAAAGGGCTTAACAACAGGAACAACATCGACCCTTCTTCTCTGTTTTCTTTGCTGCCATTTAAATCATCCCCATGCTATTTGGTCTTTGGATGATTTAAATGCCTCTCGGATGGTTCCCTTGCAGGCGCCGGGTGGAGAGGTTCCTCATGCTTTCCTCTATGATTCTCTTGACTCTGTAGGGGTCTGCAGCGCAATGAAAGGTTATCTCCTCTATCCTTGACTCGGCGGTGTTGACTTTTATCTCTCCGTATTTCAGCATCCTCTGCCAGACCCCCTGTGTTATTGTTATGTTGACTATGTCCTCTGTGTCAAGGCTCCTCACCTTCTTTCTGAGCAGGCCCTCCCTCTCGGATACCGAATGGTTGGTCACGTATAGCCTGTTGCTGAAGAGGAGTATTTCGGAGAGCACGAGCAAAAGAACCCCAATGGCAGCAAGAGGCCAAACAAGGTATGAATAGAAAGGGTAGTTTGTGTAGACGGCAAGGGCTGCCGCAACCAGGAGCAGCGCAGCGGCATACCTGGGAATCTTTGACCTCCTGCTTATCTTGGTGGAGTAAATTAGCTTCTCCCCCCGGGTCAGGTGCTTTTCCATGATGCCCACGCGTTTCCAGATATTTATAATGGGTTTCGCGGGTTAATTAATTTGAGATAGTCCCGGGAGGGGATTTAATCAAAGAATGAAGAAAAAGAAGGAAACAAAATTCAATGTAGCGGCGCTACATCATGATTTCATGATAATGCTTATCTCTTTTTCTTTGCCTTTTTCTTTGCTGCCAAAATAATCACCTGTTATTATTTGCACCTTCTGAAATATAAATGCATCATGAAAATCAAGCTGGTTTTTTTGTAAATGCCTCGCTGCATATCGTTTCTTGAGAAGGCGGGGATTCAAAGAAATATCGGATTTTTGAAATTTTATTTTTAAAAAAATCTTCTTTGTGACGAATCGGTGGAATTAAAGGGGTCATAAATGGAATAGAAACAGGATTAAGGATAGCCAGGTGGCTGAACCATGAACTGAAATTACTTCTTCTTTTTCTTTTTCTTTGCTGCCAAAATAATCACCCATTTTATTATTCATCCTTTCAAATATAAAGACGCAACAAAAAGGAAAGGATATGTTTGAGAATCGTTTTTCAGCATATCGGTTTTTTAAGGAGATTCCGGTTTGAGGAAAATCAAAAATAGAAAAAAAAGAGGGCAGATAAATCAAAAGAAGTTTCAAGAAAGAGTTTACATCTTCTTCTGCATCTTGGGCTGCTTCTTGGGAGCTGCCATTTCAATCACCGATATTACTTGCTGGGCCGGAATATAAACACGTATATCACAGGAAAGGATATGTTGCATGCTATCGTTCACGGATAACGGTTCATTCCATATCCGGCATTGGGAGAGATATTTAAATGGGGGCTACAATTATAGAGAGATTGTTATGGAGAAAGAGATTCTGGATAAATACCTGAAGGCAGGAAGGATTTGCGCCGCCGTCAGGAAGGAAGCCCTGAAGGTGATGAAACCCGGCGTAAAGGTTCTTGAAGTAGCCGAGCTCATCGAAAGCAGGATAGCAGAACTCGGTGGGTGGCCTGCATTCCCTGTCAACGTGTCCATAAACGACATCGCCGCGCACTACACGCCGTGCTTCAACGACACGACAGAGATAAAAGATTCCGATCTTGTCAAGGTTGATGTTGGCGTCCATGTTGACGGATACATAGGGGACATGGCATTCACCTACTCCCCTGAGAATGATGACCTGGTAAAGGCGAACGAGAGGATTCTCCAGGCAGGGATAAAGGCAATCAGGCCAGGGATTCTGGTCTCTGACCTAGGCAACATCATCGAGGAGGCTGCGAAGGCAGAGGGCGTTGGTTTGATAGTCAACCTGACCGGACACGGCCTGGACAGGTTCGTCTTCCACGGCCAACCAACCATCCCCAACGTCAGGAACGTCATGGACGTAGCAATTGAGGAGGGTTCTGTCATTGCGCTGGAGCCGTTCGCCTGCCGGACCAATGGCATGATAAAGGAATCCGGGGTGACTGAAATATACAGCTACCTCCAGAGAAGGCCTGTCCGTCTCATGGAGGCAAGGAAGATTCTAGAGCTTGCCGAGAAAGAATACCACAAGCTACCCTTTGCGAAGAGGTGGCTCGTGAAAAGGTTCTCCCCGGTGAAGGTTGCGATGTCGCTGAGGCAGCTCGACCAGGCCATGGCGCTACAGGGCTATCCCGTCCTGAGGGAGGTGGAGGGAAAGCCCTGCTCCCAGGCAGAGCACACCATAATAGTGAAGGAAAAGCCGATTGTGACGACAGCGAGCGATGAGTGATTATTCCCCGATTATCTGGAGGACTATCTCCCTCCACAGCAACAATATTGTAGCGGAATAGAGGAAAGGAGGTATCACTAGCTTTATAATCGGTGTTGTTTAAGTTCAATGATGATATACGATGAAATACATTGGTGGCAATTTCCGTTAAAATTTATTTCAATTCGCTTGAATGATGACGTTAGAAAGATTTTTTTCAGAGAAGCTGAATCTTATTTTAATGGTTCTGGGAAAATAGCTAAATTTCTACAAGAAAGGGCTGGGAAATATGACAGGAGGATTAATACAGATTATAGGATAGTGTGGCATTATAAGAAAAGAGCGAGATATATACCGGCATGGATGATATTTGAGATTGGAAATCAAATTAATTTTGGCCTAACTAGAATTGAAAGGAACATAATATCATATATTTCATCTTCAGGTAAAATAATTATTAAGAATCCTAAGCTTCCGGTAAAAGTCACACCGGTTTTTGCATCAATAGCTATACATATTATGTGTGATGGAAGTAAATCGGCAAACAAGTTTTTCTACTCCCAAAAAAGATATAGTGAGTTAGAAAGATTTATCAAACTTATAAAATATGTATTTGGTAATTATGAAACTAATTCTAAGAGAGGACATTATGTTCCAGCTATATTTACAACCGTTGTTTCTCAATATTACAAGATTGATAATTTCTTAAGTAGTGAATGCAGGATACCAAAGAAAATCTTAAATGGTGATAAAAATTTTAAAGTTGCTGCTTTATTGTCTTTTCTTCATGATGATGGAAATGTCAGTGCATCTGTTAGATTTTTATCATCCAATAGATATTTTCTTCTAGATCTATTTAATCTAGTTAAATCGCTAGATTATGGATGTAATAATTTATCTACAATGAAAAAGCGATTTAAGATGAAAAAGGATGGTTATTCATTCACTCTCAAGCCATCTGGTGTGAATAACTTCTTTAACGATTCTAGAATTTTAATCAAAGAATTTCCGCTTATGGATGTTGGAAGAAAATTATCTTATATGGAATCTTATGTTGGTTTTAGAAATAGAAAATGGAAGCAACGAAAAAAGTTTGAAACAAAGGAAATGATTAAAAATGCATTGAAGGATGAGCCTAAAACAGCATATGAATTGAGAAATATTATTAATGTTACTTTATGGACCACATATCATCATTTACAACATCTTATGAATAAAAACGAAATTAAGAAAATTAAACACGATAAAAGATATAAATATTATCTTGTTAATCACCAATAATTTGTAATATTATTTCTCTTTCTCGCGGTTTCGTGTCAAAATCAAAAAACGTAATACTCTGCCAAGTCCCGAGGAGCAGCTTTTTGTTTTTGAAGGGGACGGTCAGGCTGGGTCCCATGAGGGTCGCCCTGACATGGGACTTTCCGTTGTCGTCTCCCCAGGTCTCCTTGTGCCTGTATCTTATGCCTGAGGGGACGAGCCTCTCCATCGCGTCCGTGAAGTCAGAGACGAGGTTGGGCTCGAACTCTATGGTGGAGAGTGAGGCTGTGGAGCCTGAAACAAAGATGTTGATTATCCCGTCCTTTATCTTTGATTTGGAGATCTCCCTGGAGACGGATTCCGTTATGTTGATTATGTCAGTCCCTCCCTTTGAGCTGACCTTCAGGTTTCTGGTTTCGACCGGCATGACAGATATTTATCCGAAGGAATTAAATATTATCATGGCGTTCGCGGAGTGGATAGCGCAGTTCATTGCATGGTCCAACGAGGTCATCGGGGTATGGGGATATCTCGGAATATTCATAGTCTCCCTGATAGGAAACGCGAGCATCATCCTTCCTGTCCCCTCCTTCATAATCGTCTTCACCTTCGGGGCGATACTCAACCCATGGCTGGTGGCAATATCGGGCGCGGCAGGCGCGACCATAGGGGAGCTTACAGGCTACATGCTCGGGAGGGGCGGGAGAGAGGCCCTCAGGAAGAAATACGGGAAGCAGATAAAGCGTGCAGAGAAATGGATTGAGAAGCATGGCATGTTTCCTGTCATAATCGTCTTCTCAGCGACCCCCTTGCCCAGCGACGTGGTAGGGGCCCTGGCAGGGGTTGTCAAGTATGACGTGAGGAAGTTCCTCCTCGCCACCTTCATAGGAAGGACGATTGCCTACACCATACTGGCGTTCGCCGGGTTCTACGGGCTAAACTACGTACTCAGCCTTTTCGGTGGCTGACCGGTTGTTGGGATCCGGACAGAAATAGTTGAATTCGCATCCCCGGCATGATTTTATAACACGGGGTATGTATTTCTCTCTTGGTAGACCTTTAATGGTATCATTCCTGTAAACCTTCATCCTTGCAATCTCGTCCCTTGTATCAAGGACCCAGTGCCTTATCTTATCGGTCATGTCAAAGGACCTTATCCTTTTTTCCCTTGCCCAGGGATAATACACGATGCCGAAACAGAGCTCGCTGTGATTAGACTCGGCAGAATCTTCGGATTCCATAATCATGCAATATGCTGCCTCCTGAATCATGTGCGCACGATAGATTCCCTTTCTCGGGGGTCTTCCCGTCTTCACCTCAATGGGTACAATGAAGCCCGCGAGTTCGTCTTCATATACCATGAAGAGATCGGGTTCGCCCATTATCATGTGTTTCCTTGAAGATATTCTTTTTTTGGGCGCTATGTTGTCAAAGGGGAGCAATCTTTCTGTGAGGTCTTTCTCAATCATCTCCCGGGTTTTCAGGGGTTTGGGCCTTTCCCACGTAACTGGAATTGGTTTTTCCTGGATGGCCGGTTCTTCAATGGTAGTAAAGGCTTTTAAATCACCGGAAGTATCCTGTTCCTGCATCCTTATGGCAATATCAAGTTCATTGTGCCTCCTTTCACCTCTGCGATGATGCCTCATCTCCTTCCCCTCCTTTCCCTGTATTTTGTAATACGGCTGCATGGGGCAGTAGAGGAAAGAGCATAGTTCGCCTGCGCCGACCCACATGCTTCTTATCAGTGCCTCTTCTCTGTTCATGTAAGAGAATTTGAACCAACAATTTAAACCGCTATTTACCCAGCTTTATGTAGTTGCCTATGGACTGCTGGGATTCCTTCTTGCCGGAGAGTATCTCCTCCTCTGAGAAGCCGAGGCCTGAAAGTATCCTCATCGCAGCGGGCATGACCTGGTTGTGTATGTAGTATTCGGGGTCATAGTCCTTCGCGTCCTCTGAGGGCTCTGCCCTCTGGGATATCGTTCCCGTCCCCTTGGTTATTATGTAGCTTATCACAGAGCCTGTCTTGATGTGGCGTCCCCTGTCCATTGCCTTCACCGCGGCGGCAACGTGAGGACCCACCTGCTCGTACTGGTCTATTGGCCTGGTGAGCTGGGAGAATATGACCAGGTTCTCCATGCTGACGTTACCTGACCTTATCCTCTTCAGGGTTTCTCTCACTATCCTCACCGCCTTCTCGGGTGACCTGTCCTTGAGGATTGCCCTCAAAACCTTCTCCTGGGTCTCCTTCGCTATGTTGGACCAGTCCCTGCGGACCCTCTCGAACCCCCGTATGATTATCCTGTCGTTCCTGTCTATCAGGGCATACCTCTTCTTCGCGGCCTTCCCTGTCTTCGCAAGCACGAAGAGGCCTGACCTGTAGAATCCCTCGAAGTCGAGCTCCATTATTCCGGGAAGGGACTTGTTGACCTTCTCCAGAAACTCATTCGCCTGCTTCATGCTCTTCACCTTGAGGAAGAGGGAATCAGTGTCACCGTATATCACGGGGAAGCCATTCTTCTCCGCTTTTTCTATGACCTTCTTTATGTAGAACCTTCCGAAGGAGGTTATGGATTCCGCGCAGACCCTGGAATACCACCTCGAGCCTGCGTAGCCATAGTAACCGTAGCTCGAGTTGGCCAGAATCTTCAGGGCGTTCTGCCTGTTGTCAAGGGAGCGGTAGGCCAGGGTTCCTGGCTTCTCCCTCTTCATCCTCTTCTTTATCTCCATCCTGGAATTCACGAGTTCCTCTATTATGGCCGGTATGAAGCCCTTCCTTGACTTACAGTAGTAGTGCTCGCTTTCTGGAACCCTCTCCTTCTCTGCCTTGCCCCTGCAGCACATGCAGTCAAGAGTCTCAGGTGAGATGTTGTGGGTTATCGTTATCGAGGGATAAAGGCTCTTGAAGTCAAAGAGAGCGATTTTGTCGTGGAGCCCCTCCTTGGGGGTGTGGACATATCCTCCCGTGTATGGAGGATACCTTCTCCTCTTCATGATCTCCTCATATTTCGGCCTGTTCGGGGAGATTTCACCTATCTCATGGGCCCTCCTAATCAGCAGCCACTCGACCAGCTGCGCATACGTCATCCTGGATACGTCGAACATGCTCTGTCCGGTCACCCTGCACATCTCCGTTACCTGGGGCAGTATGTTCCTCGAGAGCATCAGCGTGAGCTTCGAATCCCAGAGGCAGTATTCGGCAACTTCCCTCAGTTTTCCGCTCTTCCACAGCTCTGCTATCCTCTTCCAGGACATCCCCTTCTTACCCTTCCCTATCAGTTCCTCTGAAACGTTGTTGAGGGTCAGGACGTCGGTCAGGAGGTTATCGCTCATTATCTTTGAAACGAAATCATACAGGTCGACGTGCACCCTCCCTGCCAGCCTCGCCGCAGAAACGCCAACCCTCCTGACGAACTCGAGGCCTGTATCGTCCCTCCCCAGCCGGAGCTCAACGCCGAGCTTCGAGGCCCTGGCAGATATCACGTCAAAATCAAACCTGTCCGTGTTGTATCCCACCACCACGTCCGGGTCCCTCTCCCTCATGAGCTCAGCGAACCTCCTGAGCAGGCCGGCCTCGTCCTTGAGGGTTTCCGCTCCCCTGAAACCAGAAACCTTCTTGTATGTAAGGACCTTCTCGAACCCCGTGCTGTCTGCGAGGGATATCATTATGGCCCTGGGCTCGTCATCCTCGTCAACGGTCTCTATGTCAAAGGCAAGGGTCCTCATCGGGGGGAGCTTCTCATAATCAATCTGACTTATTGATTTTGCCCTGATAACGATGTCTGCCATCAGCTTTGACTTTGCCTTGGTTCCCTCGGCCTCTATCCATCCCATGGGACGGATTCCCCTGTCCATCAGGTATCTCCTGTAGAACGGAATCCCATACTCATACTCCTCCCTTATCTCCTTCCATTCCTTCACGTGGTCCCTGAACTTGGGGACGTCGCTGGGATTCTCAACGTATATCTTCATGAGCCTCTTGGGGTTTGAGAGGAACTTCCTTTCCACCAGCTCTATCCTCTTGGGTTTCCTCGTCTCGACCTCTATGGTCATCAGCTTCTTCTTCAGCTCAGAGAGTTCCTGCTCCTTCATGTCCTTCAGGGGCTCCACGTAGAAATATGGCCTGAAGGTGTCGTCCAGGACCACGACGCTCTTCCCTGACTGCGTCTTCCCCCACATCCTTATGACAGGCTTGCCATTATCCAGATAGTAGTCAACTTCCAGTATGAGCATCTTCACAGGGGCCATTCCATCACATTTTAGATTTGTTTTTTGTATTAAAATGCGTTGATTTCCTCCTGGCCGAGTTTCCTGCTGATAATCTTCTTCAGCTTCCTTATTATCTCCCGGATGCCTGCCAGGTTTCTTTCAACATAATCCGCCCTGACAAAGAAGCCGTCATAAGCGATTTTGTTTCTGACTATCCTCAAATCATCAATCAGCGATATCTCATTGCCATGGAATTCCTTATATCCGGCTTCAAGATATTCTATCATCCTCTTGTGGGCACCTTCCCCAGCCGTCTTGTAGCCATCAAGCAGCAGGATGATGCTCATAAGTTCCCGGATTACCTCATAGTATTCCTTTGTCACGTTTGACGGGAATCTGGATTTGTCAACGTTCCTGATCATCTCCAGTGTTGTTTCCACCATCTTCAGAATGGATTCTGCCTTTTCCTTGTCAGCGGTTACCCTTACAAGATTCATTTCAGAACACCTTCAGATATCCCTTAAGCATAATCCCATTCAAGATGTTATTCTTCAGTTCCTTGCTCAGTTCATTGAAGTTGCCGAAGAGGGGATTAATCCTCCTCTCCAGAATCTTCTCGAACCTACCAAGGTTCAGCTCTGCCTTTTTGCATTGCAGGAAGATGTCCAGGTCGCTGTCCCTGAGGTCTTCTCCCTTTGCAGCAGAGCCGAACAGAACAATAACGTCAGGCATGCATTCGTCTGACAGATATTCCAGCAGGCCACTCTCCCTTATGCTGATGACAGTATCCAGCCTCTTTAGGAATTTGAAATATTCATTGTCCCTGTTTGCATAATAGACCGGATATCCATGAATCCTGTGCTTTTCTCTGATGATTAATCCCTCATTTTCCAGGTCTGTCAGGTATTTCTTGACAGAAGCGGGAGCAACATCGACCCTTCTGCCTATTTCCCTGAGCTGGAAGCCTATCCCATCTGGGAGGGGGTCTGCAAAGAACATCCTCAGTATCCTGTATCTGTTATCTTTTTGTAACATATGTAATAATATTATAACAAATGTTATTTAAATGTTACTTATTCACTTTGAACATCTTACCGTGCCCTGGGATTATGAAATCAGCAACATCCAAAAGTTTTTTCCGGCTTTCGATTAATTTCTCCATGTCCATCCCCTTTGCCTTCGCATGGTCTTTCTGATTTATATCAAAAACCTGCTCCTCCCCCTCAACCCACCAGATTACATCACCAGCGATTGCTATCTTCCCCTTTGGGGTATTGACCAGGAGCGAGATGTGCTCGATTGCATGTCCTGGTGTTTCAATGATTTCAATGTCCTTTCCCAGCACGTGCTTATCAAACTCAACAAAAAGGTCCTTGTCATACATCAGATTGCTGTCAAAGGTTATGAATTTTGCTTTTTCAAAAATCCCTGCAAGCATGATGTGGTCAATATGGCAATGGGATAAGAAGACATAATCAATGTCATCTGTAGTCAATCCTTCCCTTTTCAGCGCTTCCAATAGTTTTTCACGGTTGCAGCCAGGGTCCGTGATTATCTTTTTATCCCCTGCGGTAATCAGGCAGGTGGTGGAGCTTGCCAAAAACCCGTTTTCAAGTTTTTTCGCATACCCCTCTATCAGGACCCTGACCTCGGCCATGTTCATAATTGGAAACAATGCTATTAAACCTTGGTATCAGACGAAAACCGCTGATATGAACTGGCCGAGATAGAACGTCACCGCTATGACCAGCAGGGCCACGGCGAGGTGCTCTGATATCACACTCCATGGATTGTTCTTTCCTGCCCTGGCTATCCTGAAGCTGAGGGCAGAGAGGAGGAGCATCCCCCAGGCGATGCTCACGATTACCGCGGTGCCCAATTCGAGGAGCAGGACAGGGATGACGAAGGTGAATGCGAAGAAGAACTTGGACAGGAGGGTGGAGAGAGTGGATTCCCAAACCTCCCTTGCGGTGTGCTTGTTCTCCGCCTCCTCTGACACGTGGATTCCAAGCGAGTCAGAGAGGGCGTCGGCTATCGCTATTATCAGTATCCCCCCTATGACGACAATCCTTGAATGCGTCCCTGAATACAGGCCCACGATAAGGCCGAGCGTTGTTATGATTGCAGAGGTCAGCCCGAACGAGAAACCTTTCCTAACGGACAGCTTCATGTTGATAATTCTCCCGGGAGAATAAAAATGGATTGATTATTACTTTTCCTGCCTCCTGAGGCGGTAGAGCTTCTCGTTGTTCATGCCGATGGTGTACTCCACTATCCCGAGTGTCTCTAATCTTTCGAGCCTCTCTGCTATTATCCTCCTGCTTGCCTTCCCCCTCTGCGATTTTACCTTCGCGGTTATCACTGATATGTTGAGGCTCCTGTCAGAGAGCAGGGACTGGATTATCAGGCGCGATATCTCGTCCTTCTCCAGCTCCGGAGCAATCTCCCTGAGGGAATTGAGCAGGGTGAGCTGCTTGAGCTGGCCGCTGTAGAGGTTGAGGGGGATGTTTAGCCTCTCGCTGAGATGCACCAGCTCATAGGCGAGGGGTATCGTCCTCTCTATGCTCTCTAACCTCTCCTGGAGCTCGTCAAACCTCTTCCTGAGCTTCTTCATCTCCTCCATCGAAGCAACCTCCCGATATCCTGTCGGCCTCCTCCCTGGTAAGGCCTGCATCAATGAGCCCCTGCCTGAAATGCTTCCTCGAGCTCCGCTGGCTCAGCTTGAAGTCTATGAATACGCCTGCCATCTTCGCCATGATGAGCAGGACCGAAGGAAGGGTCCTCATATAAACAACGGCCTTCCCTGCCTTGCTATCAGCCATGCTGGTGTCCCCCGAAGTGCCCGTTAATGTCAAAGTTCTTCTTGCTGAACATCCTGCTCAGGTCAATCACGTATCCCTTTGTCATCTCCAGCGCAATCTCCTTTGGTATGCCGTTTGCCTGAAGGGTCTTGTAGTAGACTCCCACGGCTTTGCCCATGTTCTTTGCGGACTGCTCGCTGTAGAGGATGTTTATTATGTCCCTCAGAAGACCTGGAACCTCCTTCCTGACAGTAACGAGAATCTCTGCTATCCATTCCGGGTCCGGTATCTCTCCTTCCTTGAAATTGTATCTCTTGCGCCTTTCGGCCATTCTTTCACCTCCCTTGTTTTACGTTGCATGTTCAGGGTATATAAGCATGCCGGTAAAAAGTGAACAACCGGCACCATGCAAAGCATGAACAATAAACAATTGGATATCGGATTTAAAAATAATGAGTGGGCCCGAGGGGATTCGAACCCCTGGCACCTCGGTTAAGAGCTTCACCCAAATATCCTGGCTTTCTAAAACCAGTGTTTGTCGAGTGCTCTGACCAGACTGAGCTACGGGCCCATCATTGGAATGACGACCTGGTTCAATTGGTTAAAGTCGTCTGTCTGGTTTTGTGTTATATTATTGTGTTTATATATAAACATTTGTTGTGTTTTTATCCCCTTTTCACAAATTATAAGCATGGAGAAGCTTTTCATCGAGCTCGATGAGAAGACTGGCGAGGCCTTCTTTGACGGGATAGCGTGCGAGGTGACGAACAGGTATTACCACGCCGACCTCCAGAGGGGGTTCGAGAGCATAATAGGGAAGTCCGCGTGGACCATAATGTATCAGTCTGCCTTCTATTCAGGGACTATTCTCGCGCAGGAGGTAATGAAGAGGACGAAAGGAAGGCAGGAAATCATCAAGAAGCTTCTCTGGAACATCTCTGCGAGGGGGTTCGGCGCGCCTGAAATAATCTACATAGACGAGGAAGACAAGACAATAACGGTTTCGGTAAGGAACTCCTACAACACCATGGGATACAGGGACATTAAGTTTCCTGTATGCCATGCACTAAGGGGTCTCATCGGGGGGATGTTCTCAGTCATCTTTGATGAGGAATGTGAATGTGTTGAGAAGGAGTGCTCTATAATGGGCGCTGAATCATGCGTGTTCGAGATTGTGAGGACAGGGAAGAAAGCCAGATTCATTAAGCCACTGAAGCCCAAATCCAGCAGGAAGAGGCTCGTGAAGAAGGAGATAAAGCATGACCAGGCAAAGGGTGAGATATTCTTTGACGGCGTGAGCTCGAGCATAGTGATGCTGGGAAGGACAGGCCTCTTCCAGAGGGAGTTCGAGAATACCATAGGCCCGACATCAAAGTCGATAATATACAATGAATGCAAGGAGACCACCAAGAAGGCTGTAGGAACCCTCAGCAGGACCTTTGTTAAGATGCTGGGCGCCCTGACGACCGACATGGCGATAAAGAAACTAATCCACCAGATACCTGAAAGGGGGTGGGGGAAATCCGAACTTGTAGACATAAACAGGAAGGAATGGAAGGTTACCATAAGGGTAAGGAACTGCTTCAACCACCTCTATTACGAAAAACCCAGGAAGCCGGTGTGCTATTCGCTCGCCTCCATAATAGCCGGGGGCTCTGAAATCATATTCAACAGGCCGATGTTATGCACGGAGACAAAATGCGAGGCCCTGGGTGACCCTTACTGCGAGTTCCATGCAGAGCCCGAACCGAAAAAGAAGACGTAGCAGCGAACCGGAGAATTTACGCCCTTTTTATAAGAGATTGGGGACAATACAATAGTATGCACGGGGGGAAAATCCTTCTTCCATTGTTATTGTCAGTTCTTGTTGTATTCAGTTCAGGTTGCATATCCGATCCCACTGCCTTTGCAAGGGCCATACCCATGGTCAATGATTTCCTTGAGGAGCACCCCAACGCAGAGCTGAGCATAGTCCATTACAGCGCTTCAGAGGCAGAGGGCATACTTGATCAGGTCAAGGAGGATTGCGGGAAGCTAACCGTAGAGGCAAAGGAGTTCTATTTCATCAACCTGACAGACCCCTCCACGGGTTTGGTTGTCAGGGCCTGGATTGACTGGGAAGGGAAGATAGTTGAATGTGTTTTCAAGGAGGGGATAATCGTTGACCCTGAGAACTGCACGTCCCTCCACAGGTCGGCATGCTTCGGAGACCATGTGTTCTGGTATGACTCCTGCGGGAACAGGGAGGACAAGAAGGAATACTGTCCCCTGGGATGCTCCAACGGTGAGTGCATAGGGGGAAGGGTATGTGACACTGACGCGTCATACAGGGAGAAACCCAACTGCTCCTGTCCTGACGGGTATGAGATGGTGGTCCTCTACCTGAGGTGCGCGAACAGCATAACCGGCGCCATAACAGGGATGCCCTTCGCCGTTACAGATGCCACTGCCCAGAAGGCAGTCACTGTTGAAAGCGGCCAGGTAATGATTTCATCTGAATTCACGACAAATTTTGAGGAGAGGTGCCCTGGCGAATCTCCAGTTTATAGGTGCGTAAAGAGGGAGAGGTGCAGGTCCCACGCGCAGAGCATGTGCTACAAGGGCCATGTGTTCTGGTTCGATTCGTGCGGCCACGTCCAGGAGAAGAAGGAATACTGTGAGAACGGGTGTGAGCAGGGTTTCTGCAAGGGCGTGAGAACCTGCGAGGAGATGGGCGGATACTGCATCTACCCGACATCGGCATCCGGCGGTGGCTCAACGAGCACGGCATCAACAACGGATTCTGTGACAGGAATGATACAGGCCGAGACCGTTTCAACCTCAGTATGCAGGGAGGGATATGAGAAGGCTTCATATTACTGTCCTTACAGCGGGGTGTGCTGCGCGCCCGAAAAGGAACCGTGCAGGTCCCAGTATGAGCACAGGTGCTACGAAGGGCATGTCTACTGGTATGATTCGTGCGGGAACAGGGAAAACAAGAGCGAGTATTGTGAGCATGGATGCGAGAACGGTGCTTGTATTGAGGCGAAGTGCGCTGCAGAGGGCGAATACACGAGCGGGGCAGTCGCGCCTGAATACCAATATGGCTGCTGTGAGGGCCTGGAATCGTTTGACCCCTGGCCGGAAAACTGGGTGGGTGGGGGAATGCTATGCTATGACCCTGCGAAGGGAGAACCAGAATGCATGTATGCAGGAACAGGGGACGAGGGCTGGTATTATCCGGACGGAAAGCTTCTGATTAAGGCTGACTGCCAGGAGACGGAGTGCAGGGACGAGAACTACCAGTGCAGCATTGAGGATATAGCGTGCTGTGCAGGTTTGGTTGAGGTCCCCATGGCCGGAATGGAGAACGGGACATGCATTGCAGCTACGTGCGGCTCTATCTGTAGGCCCTGCGGGAACGGGATTTGCGAGGATAATGAGAATGCCTGCAACTGCCCAGAAGATTGTGGATAGAATCTGTCTCTTCGTGAATCCTTCTGTTTGGGGCATAAGCTTATAAGTTTTTACTACAAAAAGATAGTATAAAACTAGATTGGTGATATGGTGATAAAATGGCCAAACACAAGGGGTCAGGGTGCGAAGGCCAGGCGTGCCTTCGCAGGGAAGAAGAAGGTTCTGCAAGTCTAATGGACAAATTCTTCGGGCTTGCCGCAGGGGCGGTCGGGATAGGAATCCCCGCAGGCATCGTGATTGACTGCTACAGCAGGTTCCTGGACGACGTGGAGTTCCTCAGGGAAGAGGAGCCCATGATTGAGGAACACGTCCACAGGGAGAGCGTTCCCTACTTACACGCTGGCGATTCTGAAAGTAGATATTCTGCGGGCGGAAGCACGGGCAGCGGGAGCGCCGGCGTCGGCAATGATGAACTGATTATAATCCAGGGCAGGGTCAGGATTGCCATAGGCGAATTCAGGTCAAAGGACCTTGAAGATTATCCCACGGTCGGTGACCTGACGGAAAGGAAGATTCAGAAGAGCATGATAGAACATCTCAATGAGTTTGAAGGCGTGACTGCCGAGAGCCTGGATGACATCCTTTACAGGGAAGGCTACACCAAAGAAGAGCTTGAGAAAGACCCTGAGATGCTTTACAGGATTCCCGGCGTTAATGCCGTCCTTGAAGGCAGTTACGAGATTGGTGATCCTGAAGATGACCTTGATGACGGTGATATGGGAATCACTATCAGTTCGACACACGTATACTGGGGGAACGGAAAGTTCTTCGATGTGAGAAGGTACAGCGTTCCCGGTTTCGTGTCTGAGCTGGAGACGCTCTGCGTGTGTCTCGCAAACAGGGTTGTGGGGGAGAAATCCCCCTCAACAACCTTCCACAAGGGGTCAAAAAACCCTTGCGGTGGTTTTTTGTTTTCGTTGCCTTCTGGCTCGCTGTTTCTTTCTGACGCTGTCTGCGCCTGAATGGATTTGACCTGCCCTGTGCCAAGAGGGGGAATGGCAAAGGCTTATAAGTTTTTGTTACAAAAAAATAGTATAAAGCTGGTTGGTGATAAGGTGATAGAATGGCCAAGCACAAGGAGTCAGGGTGCGAAGGCCAGGCAGGCCTTCGCAGGGAAGAAGAAGGTTCTGCAATCCTAATGGAACGTCTTTTCAGGTGGAACGCAGCAAATTCGTGTAAACCGGGTTCTGGGATACTTGCTCACAGGATTCCTTCGGACATTGGTCTGGAAGAGGTTCTCGATGGCCTGGTTGGGATTGAGGAAGTCCGGGTGCAAGAGGTTCCTTATGCTGGTGCAGGAGATTCTGAAAGCGGCTGTTCAGACGCCTTTGAGGACAGCAAGATATATGACCTGACGTCCCCGAGGAAGCTGAAGAGGCCGAGCAAAATAGTGGCAGGCTTTCTTGCAGGCATTCTTTCATTCGGGGTTTTGGTAGGTTCTTACAAGAATTCATTGAGCAATCCTGGAGAGATGTGCAAGAAAATAATCGCTGATGGTTATTTCCAGTCGCAAGAAGAGGCGCATGAATTGCCTTGCGGGAATGTCCTGCCAGTTAAGGATGAAGAGGATGAGTTTCCTGGCTGGGACGAGGAGCCCCACATCCACGTAGAGAGGTATGAATTCAAACCGCCCGTGGGCCCTGTGGGCGGAGATTCTGATGCTGGAAAGGGCAGGGATGTTGTAATTGTAGGCGAATTCAGGTCAAAGAACCTTGAAGATTATCCGGTGATCAGTGAACTGATAGGAAGGAGAATTCAGAAGAAAATGGTAGAAGAGCTCAACATGCTTGGCATGAAAGCCATGGAAATGGATGAGGTGCTGGAAGAGAAGATGTATACAAGGGAAGAGGTCGAGAAGGACCCGGAGATGCTTTACAGGATTCCCGGAGTTAATGCCGTCCTTGAAGGCAGTTACGAGATTGGTGATCCTGAAGGTGGCGCCGGTGACAGCAGAGTGGACATAGGTATCCGTTCAAAATACGTCTTCTTTGGTAGCGGAGAGAAGTTCGATTTCCGGGTATATGAGTTATCAGGGGACTTCTCTGACATGAAGACAATGTGCATCTGCCTCACAAACAGGGTCGTGGGGGAGAAATCCCCCTCCAAGACCCATGAAATGATTTTTGTTTTCTGGCTCGCTGTTTCTTTCTGACGGTTTCCGGCCTTCCCCAACCCGCGTGAAGCAGGAATGCGGTAAAGGGATACATTTAAATTACCTCTGCCTCAATATGGAACAGGTATTATGAGCGCTAAAAAGGTTTCCGGAAAGAAAGCTAAACCCGTGACCCAAAAGCAGAATGTTCCTCCCCCCCCGGAGGTCAACATTGGCCTCGTGGGGCACGTGGACCACGGCAAGACGAGCCTTACCTCTGCCCTTACGGGGAAGTGGACTGACACGCATTCAGAGGAGATGAGGAGGGGCATAACCATAAGGCTGGGGTATGCCGAGGCAACGGTCTATAAATGCTCAAAGTGCACGGGACATGCATGCTACGGGACGACTGAAAAATGCATAAAATGCTTCTCAGGATGCAGGCCGGTTAGGACCATATCGTTCGTTGACGCGCCAGGGCACGAGACCCTGATGGCAACCGTCCTGTCAGGAGCCGCCCTCATGGACGGGGCGCTGCTCATTATCAGCGCCAACGAGAAGTGCCCCCAGCCGCAGACCAGCGAGCACCTGAAAGCCCTGGACATTGTCGGCATAAGGAACATAGTCGTCGTGCAGAACAAGATAGACCTCGTGACAGAGGAGGAGGCGCTGGAGAATCATAGGCAGATAAAGGAGTTCCTCAAGGGCTCTGTAGCTGAGAACGCACCCATAATTCCTGTCTCTGCGCAGCAGAGCATCAACATAGATGCCCTTATCGAGGCGATAGAGAACAGCATACCCACCCCCAGGAGGGACAGCGGAAAGCCTCCGCTGATGATGGTTGCACGGTCGTTTGACGTCAACAAGCCAGGAACTAATATAGACTCCCTGAAAGGAGGGGTGATAGGAGGAAGCCTGGTCCAGGGAACGCTCAGGGTAGGAGAGACCGTGGAGATAAGTCCGGGAATCAAGATAAAGGATTCATACGAGCCCATAACCACGAAGGTGACGGGCCTCCAGAAGGCAATGACCGGAATGAAGGAAGCCGGGCCCGGAGGCCTGCTTGGAGTCTCCACAGGGCTTGACCCCTACCTGACCAAGTCTGACGTTCTCTCCGGCAACATCATGGGCCTTCCGGGAAAGCTATCCCCTGCGATAAGCGAGCTCACCATGGACGTCCACCTCCTTGAGAGGGTGGTCGGCTCCAGGGAGGGGATGAAGGTCGATTACATAAGGACGGGCGAGCCGCTCATGCTATCCACCGGGACGGCAAGGACCGTGGGTGTGGTGACCTCGGCAAGGAAGGGCTCTGTTGAAGCGAAGCTCAAGATACCCTTCTGCGCAGAGAAGGGCTCGAAGATAGCCATATCAAGGAACATTTCAGGAAGGTGGAGGCTCGTTGGCTGGGGCGAGCTGAAGTAGAATCTGGTTATAAATAACACGGAAGCCAAATGTTCTAATAGGGCATGGTTTGATATGAACGAATTGTCGTCTCCTTCTGTATTCATCGGCGTTCAGGGTAAAGGTATTATTTCCTTCGGTTCCGGGCAGCCTGATCTGCCCCCGCCAAAGCAGGTCTATGATATTCTTCCATCCTACAGGGCGTTCAAGTACGGGCTGATACAGGGACAGGTGAACCTGAGGGAGGCCCTGGCCATGGAGTATCCCAAATCCTCTGCAGACAACTTCGTTGTGACAAACGGCGCGTCTGAGGCCCTGGACCTCACGCTCAGGGCAATAGCGAGGCTGGATAACGGCAAGGTAAGGAAGGTCCTCATGCCGAGGCCGTATTACTATTCCTATCCTTCGATGGTGAGGTATGCGGGGATGGAGCCCGCGTATACAGATCTTGTCGAGGGAAGGATTGACTTCGCTGACTTTGAGGAAAAGGTGAAGGACTGCCGGGCTGTCATAATAAACTCCCCCTCCAACCCGACCGGGAGGGTGGAGTCCATGGATACCCTCAGGAAGATAGAGAAGCTTACCGGCGAACTCGGGATATATGTCCTCTCGGATGAGGTGTACAAGGACCTGATTTATGTGAGGGAGAACTACCTTATAGAGGGTCAGCATGTGGTGACCATCAACTCCTTCTCAAAGACGTATGCAATGTGCGGGTTCAGGGTTGGATATCTCTGGTCCCTGGACCAGGAGCTGGTCAACAGGGTGATAGAGATGAAGACCCACACCTCCATGAACACCAACATACTGGGGCAGGAGATGGCATACGAGGCGACCAAGGTCCCCAGGAGCTTCATCGACGAACAGCTCGTGATATGGAAGCAGAGAAGAGACATGATATACCATGGACTCTCTGACCTGGGCCTTGAGCTCTGGAAGCCTGAGGGCGCATTCTATGTGATGCCAAAAATCAAAGACCCGAGGGGTTTCGTCTGGAACATGTTCAAGAAGCACAAGGTCATCACATACCTCGGTGAGTGGTTCGGCTCGGACAGCAGGGTGAGGTTATCCTATGCCCTGGACGCGGAGAAGATTGATGAGGGCCTTAAGAGAATAAAGGGCTTTCTGGAAAAGGGCTAAAGCTCTATATTTTTTTCGTGTTTTCCGCCTTCCGGGATGGGCAGGCTCTCCGGCGGTATTGAATCTTCTTTCGGTATCTTATTATGTAATTCTCCATCCATCATGGATTTCAATATGATGGCCTTCGCCTGGAAGGTGGTGTCGTTTATCCTGTTAAAAACATGCTTTAAATCAAAGGCATACAAATCACCAAAAATCGAGTAGCCATACTGTCTTACCAGTTTTTCTGCGTCTTCTCTTCCGTAAAGGTCGATAACACCCTTATCCGACAGGGTAAGCCTGAGGTCAAAATCCTGGCTGGATACATGTATGTCAGGTTCCTGTCTCCTGTTTTCTATATGGCGACCTGCCTCGAAACTGCCATAGGTAAGCGTTCCGAAAATCAATGCATATGCACCGGCCCTTCTGAGTCCTTTACCGAACATTCTACCGCCTCTGTTTCTTAATGTATTAATAATCTTTTGTATTTATAAACTTTACTATTTTACCACTAAATAATGATAATACTATGGATTGAATTCAGGTAATCAGTCAGAAGACTTTTTTCCTTTGATTTTCCGGTAGGGCACTTCCTTCCTGTAGACCGCTTTGTATCTCTTCTTCTTCCTCTCGAATATTTCCTGTTTGTCCGTCATAATTTCGCCTCGCAATCTGTTACGGAGCCGCACCCCACAGGGCACGGCCACTTACGTTTCGCCTCGTTGTTGGTTACGGAGCCGTCCTGGAGCACCCTGCCAATGACGGCCATTTACGTTTCGCCTCGTTGTTGGTTACGGAGCCGTCCTGGAGCACCCTGCCAATGA
>CAYMDJ010000005.1:0-32631 GCA_964389315.1 uncultured archaeon | reverse complement strand
ATATTGGGCGGAATTCTATAAATAGGTTGGATTCCTTCCGGCAAAAACGGGCCGGCGGCTATTTCAGCTTCCTCTTCTTGTGGATGGCCCTGGCAAAGCTCTTCACGCTCTCAAGCGGGTTCGGGGATTCCTCTATCCTGGTCCCGACGTGGATGCAGTTGGCCCCTGATGCTATGAGCTTCCCTGCCTGCTCTGGGGTCTTAACCCCTCCCGCTATGACGATGTTGAGCTTGCAGGTTTTCCTTATCGCGGATACCATCT
The DNA here is from genome assembly GCA_964389315.1 of uncultured archaeon. Taxonomy (GTDB): domain Archaea; phylum Aenigmatarchaeota; class Aenigmatarchaeia; order QMZP01; family QMZP01; genus CAYMDJ01. Next base: position 32,370 of record CAYMDJ010000005.1, on the reverse strand, counting down.
CAGTTGGGACCGGGGCAGGAGCTCCGGAGCCTGACTCGAGGATGACGAATCTCATGCCCATGTACTGCGCTGCCATTGAGTATGCAACTGCCAGGTCTATCTTCTCCCTCGGAAGGAGGTTGGCCTCCCCAACGTAGCCGACTGTCTGGCCCGGCTCGAATACCAGATATCCGGTGGGTATGACCTCTATGTCATACTTCCTCACCACAGGGGCGCCGAGCGCCTGGGCGCCGCTTATCCAGTAGGGGTTCTTGGAGTTCATCAGGCTCATGAAATACATGGAGTCAGCGAACTTCGTTATGTTGCTGACGTTGCCGGGGAAAATGTGAAGGGGAACGTTGACGTTCTCCTTGATTAGCTTCGCGGTATCGTCAAGGACGTGCCCCTGGGCGCCTATGGAGCCGCCGAGCATTATTATGTCAGCGCCGCCCTCGCACATCACCTTCGCGAGCTTGAGCGCCTTCCCGGGTTCCTGCTTGTCGGGGTCTATGAGCCCCATGAAGACGCCGCGTCCCGAATCGATCATCTTGTTTATCTGGGTCTCCACCTTGCCCAGCTTTATCCTGTGGGCACGGACGGGAATCTTTATCTTCCTTGCATACCTCTTCATTTTGATTTCCATAGTATCAACGGTTAATCGGGGTTTAAAAGCGTTATTGCTTATTATGGGTTTCTTCTTTTAAAAACAGGAGGTAATCTTTATACATGATTCTCGTTACAGGGGCAACAGGATTCATCGGACAGCGGCTGACCAGGCTGCTGATGAAAAGAGGTCACAGGGTCAGGTTGCTCTGCATGGACAGGAAAGCAGGGGAGGACATGTTCCCCAAGGCAGAGGTCTTCGGCGGAAACCTCCTGAAGCCGGAAACCCTGGAGGGCCTGACAGAGGGTATCGAGACGGTCATCCACCTTGCGGGGATTGTTTCCTATTCGAAATCCAGGGATGAGATATTCGCCGCTAACGTGGATACGACGAGGAACCTCCTCGCCATATCAAAACACGTGAAGAGGTTCATCTTCTCCTCCAGCGTTTCGGTATACGGGAAGATAAGCGGGATGGCTGACGAGAACTATCCCACCAGCCCCATGAACCCCTACGGGGAATCAAAGCTGGAGTGCGAGAAGCTCATCGTGAAGTCCGGAATCCCTCACGTCATGTTGAGGATTGCCCCTATATACGGGATGGGCAGCCCGAGCTGGATGAAGAACCTGAGTTTGATGGAGAAAGGATTCCCGATACCGAAGACAAAGAACCTAACCCACGTGGTCCACATCTCAGACGTTCTGCAAGCACTGGAGAGGTCGGTGAAGAGGGGGGAGGGGATATACAACATAGCGGACAGGAACCCCATACCCTTCATGGATTTCGTGGAAATCATAATGAGGGACCTGGGCAAGGAACCGAAGAGGATGAACATGCTGCTGGTGAAGATGGCTGCCAGGGCAAAGGGGATGGGTCCCTACCTGAACGTCCTCACCATGAACCGCAACTATCTAATCGGAAGGGCAGAGAAGGAGCTGGGATACAGGCCCAAGGCCAACCTCCAGGAAGAGGTGAAGAGGATGGTGGAGTGGTATCGGTCAGGCCCCTGAAAAGCTTATAATACAACGTTAACCAACAGGATAGTGAAGTGATTATATGTTCGGAAGGCTGAAGAAGAGCCTCAGGGAGGGCATAAGCAGGCTCTCGAGGAAGGCTGAAGAGACAGAAGATAAGGCAAAACCGAAAGAGGCTGCAAAGAAGGAGCCGAAGGTTGGAAAGCCTGCGGAGAAGAAGGTCAGACCAAAGAAGGTTGAAAAGAAACCTGCGGAGACAAAGGAGCAGGCAAAGGAACCAGCAAAAGAGGAGAAGCCCCTGGCCATTGATGGTGAGGATGAGGAACCCGAAGAGCCGGAACAGCCGGAGGGGCCCGAACCTCCGGAACCTGAAGAGGTTAAACCCATAAAAGAGGAGGAGCCGAAGCAGGGAAGGTTCAGGCTGGGGTTCAGGGAGAGGATTTCAAAGAGGATTCTTACAGAGAAGGACATCGACTCGTTCTTCGAGGAGGGGGAGATGGAGCTCCTCCAGAGCGACGTGGCGCTCGAGGTGATTGACTCCCTTAAAGAGGGACTCAAGAAGAGGCTGGTTGACAATCCCGTGAAGAGGGGGAGCACATCGGATATCGTGGAGAACGCTTTCAGGGAGAGCCTTGCCGAGATACTCGACCAGGGCAAGGTTGACATTGAGAAGGTGATAAAGGACGCGAGGAAGGCGGGGAAGCCCGCCGTGTTTTTGTTTTTAGGCTTTAACGGTGTAGGAAAGACTACAGCAATTGCAAAACTGGCACATAAGCTGAAACGAAAAGGGCACAGAATCGTATTTTCAGCATCTGACACTTTCAGAAGCGCGGCACAGGAACAATTGGAGGTCCATGGAGAAAATCTCGGCATAAAGGTAATAAAACATGATTATGGGGCTGACCCTGCTGCAGTGTTGTTTGATACAATAAGATATGCGAAAGCGAAAGGTTGTGATGTTGTTATGGCCGATACGGCCGGAAGAACGCATACAAATATGAATCTTGCTGATGAACTTAAGAAGATATGTAGGGTGAACAAAACCGATCTGAAGATTCTGGTCCTTGATAGCCTGACAGGCAATGATATAATAGCCCAGGGTAAAATGTTCAATGAAATGGTGGGTGTTGATGCTGTGATTATGACAAAGGTTGATGTGGATAAAAAGGGCGGTGCAATTATTTCTGCGGCCTTTGTTCTCAGAAAACCAATACTCTGTATATCAACCGGGCAGGAATATGGAGATATAGAGGATTATAGCCCAAAAAAGATAGTAAATATGTTAATTGGGTGATGTTTCTGGGAGTCTCCACTTATCTACATTTTCATTGAAATTGTAGATTACCCTTCTCCCTCTTTCTGTTTTCAGAATATTGGCTCGGATTAAAATATTCATCCTTTTTTGCAGACAGGGCCTACTTATTTCCAGTTCTCCTAACAAATCATATAAGCTAAATTCCTTTCTGTTTACCACAGCATCCAATATTTCTGAAAAATTATTGTTTCTTAATTTTGGATATGAATTATCAAGTAATAATTTGGCATCCTCAATGTTTTCAACTGATTGTTCAAAACCATTCAAAAACCCATTCAGCCTTTTCCATTTTACTGTTCCTCTTTCGAAATAATCCAATAATTTATTATTGTCCCTGTTTCTGGCAATGCTTATTATAAGTGTCCACATTTCTTCTTTATTTGCGGATTTTGATTTTGCCACATTTGCATCGTTTTGAATTATGTCAGTTATGGAATCCCTAAATTTCTTGCTCATTACAGAAAACGTTATACTCATATCTGTGTTTACTCCAGAATCAAACATCAATGCGCCCTTGGCGAAGTTTTTCCTAATATTCAATGAAGAGTTTTTGATGAGTTCTGGCTCATCAACGGTATAACTTTTCTTTCTAGGATAAAAACCGAAGAATGTTTCTAGGTACCTAGAAATTGTTTTGTTCCGGAACCTGAAAACATAGCTGTTTCTTTGCCTTTTGGATTTTTCTACACTGACAGAAATTCCGAAAGGACCATGTAGCCATTTAGCAAGGGCATCCATATTGTCCTTATATTCTTCTTCCCATCTTATCATGTCCGGTGGATAATAATTACCGTCTGCGGCAAAAGCTCCTATGATTTTGGCTAATTCTTCATCGATATCCTTTACAGCCTTAATGGGAATAGAACAATGTTGGTTAAGCGTCAGATATTCGATATTTCTGATTATTTTGTTTTTCTCATAATCAAATTCACGTTCTGTCTTATCTAGAACGTGTTTCCATATATTCAAGATTTCAGAAATAACTATGATTGGAAAGAATTTTTTATCCGAATTTATTGATTCATATACACAATTAGCTGACCTAAGACAAAAATCATCCCCTTTGCATCTGAATTCAAATGGCGGCTTGCCTAAAAACTTAACAATCTTTCTGATTTTCTGGCAACTCGGCAAGTGTTTCCCATTTTCAATATTATTCCAGTCAATACCGCTTGTGCCTGTCAATTTTGCAATACTCTTCTTTGTCAAACCTGCCTCCAGTCTCTTTTTTCTGGCCCATGAACAGAGTGATTCCCTGGGGTTCTCATATCTTGAAAGGCTTAAATTAACACCGAGTCTTGAGAACAGTTCGTTTACAAGTTCCTCTTCTTCTATCATAAGAAGGACCTGATTTTTTATATCATTAATCATTTTAATCAGATTATTGCCGCCAGCCAGAATCCAGCATCTTATATCCCTGTTATCTTCTTCTTTATGCAATTTCAGAAGGTCTAACATATTATCATCTGATATAAGAACATAGAAGCGTCATCATTAGGTTGTATCAATGGGATATAAAAGTCTATGGATAGTACCATTCCGCTATTCCGCTAGAACCCCAGGCCCGAGAAGTTCGCCCAGAACCTGCTCGAATAGGCTACCTGACCCCGAGGAGGTCGGACTTGGTTATTATTCCCCTGATTTTTCCCTTCTCTGCAACCAGGACAGCTGAATGGAAGTCGAGGAGCGATGTGAGGATGTCGACGGGGTCCCTGGCGTCAACGAGAGGGAATGGCTTGTTCATTATGTTCCTTACATGGAGGCGCTTTATCCCCCTGTCCAGGTTGTGGATGATAGAGGACTCGTCAATGCTTCCGATTTGAAGGTTTCCTTCCATCACCGGGAGCTGGGAGAACTCCATCTTCCTCATCCTTTGTATTGCTTCTGTGGCAGGCTCGTCAGGTCCTATGGAGACTATGTTGGGGTTCATCACAGAGCGGCAAGTCTTCTTCCTGCCGCTGTGAGAGAGGACGTAGAGAATCCTGTTCACCGTCGAGAGCCTGGGGTCCACCTTGCCTGACTCTATCTTCGCGATGTGGGCCTGCGAGACCTTTGCGAGCCTCGCGAGCTCTGCCTGGGAGAGGCCTGCCTCGTCCCTCAGCTCCCTTATGGTCTTTGCCGTTATCATCACACAAACCACCCAGCAATTCCAACTGGCGTTTTCTTGGACTGGATTATAACCACCGGTTATATTATGTGACTATCTTATATCGCAAGTTATATATACCTTGCCCTCCGAATGGATTAAAATCCAAAAAGAGTTTTCAGCAGTATAAAATAGCTCAAGAAGCTAAAACAGGAGGTGATTCAGCCCTATGAAGCAAGAGGCTTATCTCTTTACTTCAGAATCCGTTACGGAAGGGCATCCTTGACAAGATTTGCGACCAGATATCGGATGCCATTCTCGATGAGATGTTCAAACAGGACCCGCACTCAAGGGTCGCGGTGGAGACGCTGACCACTACGGGACTGATAGTGGTGGCAGGTGAGGTAACGACGAAGGGTTACGTCGACGTCCAGAATACCGTGAGGAAGACCATAAGGGACATAGGCTACAACAAGCCCGAATACGGGTTCGATGCAGACCAGTGCGCCGTCATAGTCTCCCTTCACGAGCAGAGCCCTGACATATCACAGGGCGTCACAGAGGGCGAGGGGATTGACAAGGAGCAGGGGGCAGGCGACCAGGGACTGATGTTCGGCTACGCAACGAACGAGACGGGAAGTTGCATGCCGCTTCCAATAGACCTCGCGCACAAGCTAACGATGAGGCTCGCGGAGGTGAGGAGGAAGAATATCCTCCGCTGGGTGAGGCCTGACGGCAAGAGCCAGGTAACGATAGAGTATGACAACGGAACACCAAAGAGGGTCCACACGGTCGTTATATCAACGCAGCACTCTCCCGACGTCTCCTATGAGGAGATAAGGAAGGGGATAATCGAGGAGGTCATAAAGCCCGTGTGCGGAAGCCTGACAGACGAACGGACAATCTATCACATAAACCCAACAGGGAAGTTCGTGATTGGGGGCCCGCCAGGCGACTCAGGACTCACCGGAAGGAAGATAATCGTTGACACTTATGGAGGGCACGGCTCACATGGGGGAGGTGCATTCTCAGGCAAGGACCCCTCCAAGGTGGACAGGTCTGCCTCCTACATGGCAAGGCACATAGCAAAGAACGTGGTTGCCGCAGGGCTTGCCGACAGGTGCGAGGTCCAGATTGCGTATGCCATAGGCGTATCAAAGCCGGTCTCCCTCCTTGTTAGCACATTCGGGACAGGGAAGGTCCCTGACCAGAAGATAAAGGAACTCATCGAGAAGCACTTCGACCTGAGGCCCGCGGAGATAATAAAGTATCTTGATTTGAGGAGGCCCATATTCAGGAAGACCGCTGCCTACGGGCATTTCGGGAGGGATGACCCTGACTTCACATGGGAGAATACAAACAAGGCAGGAGAGCTCAGGAGGGACGCGGGGCTGGAGGGAGAGCCCTCGCCTCCTGGAACAGCAGAGCAGGAAGAGCCCCCAAAAGCGGAGCATAAGGAGCCTGCCGGAAAACCGAAACAGAAGGAAGAAGGCAGGGAGGAGGTTGCGGAGGGAATCTCCGTAACCAATGAGACCATAAGGATTGAGAACACTTACAACGCATCTGACGGCAAGAAATACCGGACAGCGTAAACCCTTATATTAAGCGTCTCCCATTAATTCTATATGCTTGAGGGGTTCATCCTCTGGGTCCAGGCCTTCGTGGAGGTCTATGGGATAGGGGGGACCTTCGTAATCTCTGTCTTCGAATCATTCATCTTCCCTGTCCCGACCGCGACCATAATAGCGCCAGTGACGGCGATGGGAACGGACCCATTCCTGGTTACGGTGGTCGCGACCATAGGCTCCGTGCTGGGGGCCGTTGTCGGCTATGTCCTCGGCATGCGTCTCGGCCTTCCCGTGGCAGAGAAGCTGTTCAAGAAGCACATCCCGAAGGTTGAGAAATGGTATGGCAGATGGGGTGTCTGGGCAGTCTTCATCGCTGCCTTCTCTCCGATACCCTTCAAGGTCTTCACCTGGACCTCGGGAATCTTCCGTCTGGACTTCAGGAAGTTCCTAATCGCATCCATAATAGGAAGGTTCATTCAGTTCGCCATAGCCGCATACCTCGGGAACATATTCGGGCCTGGGATACTGGCCTGGCTCTCGGGCTTCTAGCCAAACAGCCTTTCTATTTCCTCTGGTTCTGCGCCCCTTATCAGAATCAGCTTCTTTCTGCCCTTGTGGCCCTTCACTATCTCGACCTCGTGACCCGTAACCCTCCGCAGGGATTTCACTATCTCTGTGTTGGCCTTCCCCTCCTGCGGCGGGCCGGTGACCTCAATGACCAGTTCGTCTCCCTTCCTCGAGAGGGAGAATTTCGGAGAGTTTGGCCTGACCCTGGCCTCGATGAGGACTCCCCTGGGGTGGGTTTTCATGAGCATGCCGCATCTAGGAAAGATTATGGTTATGAATCTTATAAATCCCTTTCAAGCGCTTTGTTTATGAAATCTTTCCTGTATCTTTCATCCATGAATGTATCAGCCGTTCTGGCGCCGCGAAGCAGCTTTTTGTATTCATCAAGCTCATTGTTTGTGCCTTCAGGGTCAGGATAATGAGATGAAGACCAGAAACCTAATCCTATGCTGGCTGCTCCCAGCAATCCCAGTGGGATAGAATAGTATGCTGGATCTCCGTTCAAAGCCCGAATAGAAGAAATGCAGATTGCAAGAGTACCTAACCCACTAGTACCTAATGCTGTAAAAAACATTTTTGTCTTTCGAGAATTGTCATGCCAGCGCTCGTAATCTTCCCTGACAAGCTCATAACGCAGCTTGCTGACATCAAGCTCTTCCTTGCAGAAGTCGTCCAGGATTTCAATCAGCTCGCCCGGCGTCTTTCCTGTTTTCTCAGGGTTCTCGTCACACAAGCCATAAACTTCATATGGGGGCACCCTGAAACCGGATTCCCACCAGGATTCGATATCATAGAAACCTTCAATCTCACCCTCAAAGCTGGTTTCTTTTCCAATCACCCTTCTGACAACAGGTCTTCCCTCAAACCTTTCGATGTGTTGAATCAGATATTCATTTTTTAGCTGCTCGCTCTTTTCCTCTTCCATGACAAGCACCTTATTGCCACTTAAAGGTGGTCATGGCAATATTTATTAATCATGTCCCCTGCACAGGGTATATAAATATTTAAATATGGATGATAATTGATGGGTATGGAAATCAAACCGACCGAGCTGGTGGATTTGGGTCTGACTCACGGGGAATCCCAGGTTTATCTGGCCCTCATTGAATCAGGTCCTTCGACCGTGGGTCCGCTTGTAAAGAAGACAGGAGTCGCCTACTCAAACATATACGAGATACTGGAGAGGCTCATAAGGAAGGGGCTGGCAAGCTTTGTCCTGAAGGAAGGGACGAAACATTTCCAGGCCGCCGACCCCCTGAACCTCATGGACTACGTTGAAAGTAAGGAGAAGGAGATAGAAAAACAAAAGGGCTTGGTGAACAAACTCCTGCCAAGGTTTAAAACCATAAAAGAGAGAATCCCCGAGCAGGAGGCTGAGATATTCATTGGGCTTAAGGGGATGAGGGCGGCATACAGAAACCTGACTTATGGTTGCAGGGGTGGAGAATGGCTATTCCTGTATATGCATAAGGATGAATACGCAGATATGTCTGACAGGCTATATCTCTCTATAAAGGAATTGCTAATGACGCCTGACATCCTGCGCGGGATAGGGGACGAGGCCGCACGGAAATCGAAGCTGATAAAACGATATCCCAAGATAATAAAGCACAGGTTTGTGGATTTTCCCATACCCGGAAACATCGATATATACAATGACAAGATTCTGATACTTTCCTGGAGCAAGAGTCCGGTCGCCTTCCTTATAAAATCACCCCAGATTGCATCTGAATTAAGGGATTATTTCGAGTCTGTCTGGAAACTTGCCAAAGAATGAGCATGCACAATCCAAACCTTTTTATACTTGTTGCCTCAATCTATTATAACTTGCAGCGTGCAGGTCGTGGTGACTAATGATAAACGGCCGGACCCCGAAGGGTGTTCGGCATTGAACTGTCATGAAGCGTGCAAGTCGGAGAGATTAATGATGAAGGCGAGAATCGTGAATTACAGGGGAGGCAAGAGCACCCAGGTGCCTAACCAGATTCTGATAGAGATAGCTGGATGCGACTCGAGGGCCGTGGCCTCCAAGTTCATAGGCAAGAGGGTCGTGTGGAAGTCTCCTGCGAAGAAGGAGATTCACGGCAAGATAACCCAGACCCACGGAAACAACGGAATCCTCAGGGCGAGGTTCTCCAAGGGCCTTCCAGGGCAGGCGCTCGGCGGGAAGGTCGAGATAATAGAGAAATAGGCTTCTTCTGGACATGCGTCTCAACAGCCACAATATGCGAATTCTGTAAAAATATCATTTGTTTTTAATTTGCGGACACTTCTTTTATCAGCCTCTTCAACTTTCCGAACCCATTCTAAATAAGTCTTTTTGGATTCTTCAACGTATCTGTCCCATGAAAAGCCCATGGTAATTTCTTCTCTTATTATGGCTCCCCTGGTTTTCCCTTCGGCCGTTTCTTCCCCTCCCAATCCATTGTCTGACATGGATATTAATTGAATATAAATCTTATAAGTATTCTTGGTGTCCGTTTTTCCATGAGGCATAATTTAAAGAACAAGCCACTATTTTTAATGGGTAGGATGGAGACAGAGGTATTGCTGAAGGGGACAGGGAAGCTGGATTTCTCCAGGATAAAGCTCGACCGGATACGCTCCATGGAGGTTCCTTCCTTCGTGTCCCACGAGCCTGATTTCAGGGCGATAGAAAAGGGTGTGGCAAGGTTCAGGGGGCTCAAGAACATCGTTGTCATGGGGAACGGCGGCTCGATAAACAACATAAAAGCGCTGCACGGCGCCCTGAACAAAGGAGGGAAAAACGTCTTCTTCCTCAGCACCATGGAGCCCGGCGAGATTGGAAGGATAAAATTGATGTGCAACAGGGACGAAACGCTGGTCATGCCGGTGACCAAGTCAGGGACCAACGTCTGCCCCCTGGAGGGCTTGCTCTCTTTCCTTGATTATCCGATGCTTCCTGTGACGTCAGGAGACAGGGGCGTCCTTTTGGAGATTTCCAGGAGGAGGAAGCTCGATTACATAGAGCACCCCGACGTAGGGGGGAGGTTCTCCGGAAGGACCTCGTGCGCATTCGCGCCGGCATCCTTCATGGGAATAGACATAAAGAAGGTGAACAAAGGGGCTCTGGAGATGTACCAGAGGTGCGCCCCTAATGTCAGGATTGAGAAGAATCCCGCGCTCATGGTTAGTTCTGCCCTTTACCTGCTTGAGAAGAAGGGATATACAGAGGTCTTCTGCCAGACATATTCAACCAGATTGGTTTCCTTCCTTCCGCTCATAACGCAGATAATGCACGAGAGCGTTTGCAAGAAGGGAGCGGGACAGACGTTCTACGGGGGGCTGGGACCAGAGACCCAGCACCACACCAACCAGAGGTTCCTGGGTGGGAGGAAGAATGCCGTGGGCCTGTTCACGAGAGTGAGGGGGTTTGATAACGATGTTGAGATAAGCGTTCCAAAGGACCTGATGGACATACCCCTGAGGTCAGGGAAGCTCGGCGACATAAGCGGTAGCTGTTCGGAGCATCTCGGGTTCGAGCTGGAGGGGGTCCTGGACAGCACGAGGAAGGCCGGGATACCGCACATCATCATATCCGTGAAGAGGGTGACGCCCGAGTCAGCAGGGGAGTATCTTGCCCTCTGGCAGTATGTCGGCGTCTATTCCGCGCTCCTGAGGGGCGTCAATCCATACGACCAGCCTGATGTGGAAAATGCGAAGGAAGTGAGCTTCAGGCTCAGGAAAGGTTCTGGTTAAATACATCCCTGACAGATTATTATTCATGGCATCAAAGGTGAGCAGGGACGTCAAGATAGTGAGCATAGCCTTCCTTCTGATATTCTTCGGATTCGGAGGGATACAGCAATACGTCACTGTCTTTTTCTCTGGCATGGGATTCGTTGACCTGGGATTCCAGTCGCTGATACTGATATACCTGTTCTTTGCGGTTTCCGAACCAATGTCTGCCGTTGTTGTCTCGAGGTTCGGAGCAAAGAGGTGCATGGCAATGTCCACCATTTTCTATTCCCTTTACGGGCTTCTCCTGCTCACGAAGGTGGTTTTCCTGGTTTATCTTGGCTCTGTCCTGATAGGGATTTCTGCTTCCATGCTCTGGACGGGCGCGAAGAGCTACGTAATAAGGGCAAGCGACAGGAGCCTTTACGGGACGAATGCCGGGTTCTTCGGCGCAATGAAATCGCTTGGCGGCGGGTCGGGCGTGTTTGCACTCGGCTTCGTGATATCTTCCCTCATGTTCGACCTCTCTTTCCTCATCTTTTCCATGTTCCCGCTTCTTGGCTTGCTTATGCTACTGATGATAAAGGACCTGAGGGGCGGGCAGGGAATAAACCGGTTCAGGCTCATCAGAAAGTCCCTCACGAGCATCACGCTGCTGAGGCTTTCAGCCATGTGGTTTTCTGTCTATTTCGTTACCGGCCTAATCATAGGCATAATACCCATGCAGATTAAGGACACCATGAGTGTCTCTTATGTCGGGATTCTTTCTTCATTATTTTTCATCCTACCTGTTTTCCTTTCATACCATTCCGGAAGGCTCTCTGACATGAGGGGAAGACTGGTAATGATTTCTGCTTCGTATGCAATGCTAATCATCGGGTTCGCCCTGCTGCCGATGTCCTCAATTCCAGTGTTCCTTGTAGCCGGGATTGTTATGGTTGCGCTGAGCAGGGTGGCCATACTGCCTGCCATGGACGCGCTGAACGGGGACATTGCCACTGGCGAGAACCTAGAGTTCCTGACAGCCGCGTTCTGGATGATACAGAACATCGGTGTAGTGAGCGCCCTCATCATATCACAGATATTCATGTCAGACATCGCGAACATATACACAATATCTATAATAGTGACCTTGGTATCAGTGGGGATATTCCTTCCACTCCTCAGGAAGGGGACAGAGGGGTTGAGGGAGCAGATACTGAGGGAAGTGGGTTAGCGGTCCGGGGACAAAGCCATAAATTGTTTTCCTCCAATGCTTATAGATGAGGGTATGTGTCTTCTCTGACGTGCATCTCGGTTATGGGAGGGGGACCGAGAGGTATGAGGACTCCTTCCGCGCCTTCGGGGAGGTGGTAAGGAAGAGTCTGGACTGCGACCTCGTCCTCGTTGCGGGCGATTTGTTTGACAGCAGGAACCCTGACGCAGAGGTCCTGACAAGGGCGATGGAGGGTTTGATACCTACCCTGACGAAGGACAACGGCTCGGGGATTGTGGGGGTGGTGGACAGGAAAGCGGAGGGCTTGAATCCCATGCACCACCAGGGGATTCCAGTGGTGATGATACATGGCACGCATGAGAGGAGGGTCAAGGGCCTCCTGAATCCGATACAGGCGCTCGAGAAGGCAGGGTTTGCGGTCCACCTGCACTGCAACGGGATAATCATAGGCAAGGGCGGGGAGAAGGTATGCATCCAGGGGATGTCGGGCGTCCCTGACCAGTTCTCTGAATCCGTCCTGTCCAGCTGGAAGCCGAGCCCTGTGAAGGGCTGCTATAACGTGTTCATGATTCATCAGTCCCTCTCTCCGTTCATGTTCTCTCCGCACGCGATGCCAGTGGAGAAGCTGCCAAGGGGGTTCGACCTCTACGTTTCAGGCCACGTCCACGAGTCCCAGGAGGCAGAGTATTCAGGGAAGCCATTCCTCATCCCGGGCTCCATGACGAGGACCCAGATGAACAGGGACTCTGAGAAGCCCATGGGATTCTTCATCGTTGACACCAAGGGGGGGATAGAATTCCATGAGCTTGAGGACCAGCGGAGATTCTACTTCATCGAGATGAAGGACGAGGGCCTCGGGAACATTGAGAAGAGGCTGGAGGAGATAGCGGTGAGGAAGCATGCGCTGAAACCCCTTGTCAGGGTCAGGGTCAAGGGCGAGCGGAGAGAGCTTCCGGTCAGGGAGCTCGAGGAGAGGTTCTCTGGGAAGATGATTCTCTCCTTCAGGACGTCGTTCGAGGAGAGGGAGATAAATAGGGTAGGGATAGAGGAGCACAGGCTCTCTGTAAACGAGCTGGGAAGGAGGATTCTCGGCGAGAACCTGAAGAGCGGAGGGCTGGATGCCGGCCTGTTCGAAAGGATATTCGAGCTTCTTCTGCACAGGAAGCCGGATGCCGCTCTGGACGTCCTCAGGAGGGAGGGCTTCGGGGCAGAAACAGGGAAAGAGAAGAAGGGTATAGAGAGCTTTGTTGAGGAGTGAATCTTTTATATTGCCGGAAAGCAACGATGTATGGGGTATTGTATGAAATTCATAAAAGGGGGGGCAATGGAGATTGGCAGGGAGCTGTCTGAGCTGGATGCCTTTGCGATAGATTTCATAAAAACCCTCAGGAAGCACACGAAATACGCGATAGTGAGCGGTTACGTGTCAATCCTGCTGGGAAGGGCGCGCTCCAGCGAGGACATAGACATCATAATTCCAAGGGCGGGTTTCCCTGAGTTCGTCCTGCTTTTCAGGGAGCTTTACAAAAAAGGGTTCTACTGCCTGAACAGCGACAATGAGAAAGAGGCTTACGGTTATGTGAGGGACGGCATTGCTGTGAGGTTCGCAAAAAAGGGCAAGGTCATTCCCAACATAGAACTCAAGTTCTCGAAGAACAGGATTGATGAGATTTCCCTCAAGGACACGCTGAAGGTCAGACTGGGAAAAGAGGAGCTTGTCATATCCGGCCTTGAGATGCAGGTAGCTTTCAAGGAGAACGTGCTGAAGTCCCCAAAGGATATTGAGGATGCGATGCATATAAGAAACGTCACAGGCAATAATCTAAGCAGGGAGTTAATTGAGAAGTATTCGGTGATGCTGCGTGGGTTTTACAGAAGATAACCAGAAGGAGAGGATGAAATTTATCGGGCTCTGGGCAAAATACGTCAGGGAGCACAGCGACAGGGATTGGTCCAGGCAACAGAACGTGATAATCAATTCCTCAATTAGGTCCTCAACAATAACTAGAGAGGAATACCTGAAACTGAAGAATAATGGTTTTAAGCATCATCGTTAATTGTATTGTATGACTAAAAGAGAGACAGTCAGGAGGGTAGCGGAACTTGCGAGGCTCGAGCTGAGCGACAATGAGTTGGACGAATTCTCAAAGGACATGGAAGAGATAACGAAGGCATTCTCTGTCATCAGGAAAGTGGATACAAAGGGAGTTGAGCCGGCCTTCCAGCCCATGGAGATGAAAAACGTCCTGAGGGACGACATGGTGGAGGAATCCATTCCCAGGGAGACCCTCCTGAAGAACCTGAAGAACAAGGAAAAGGGCTTCATCAAGGGGCCGAAAGTTATTTGATTTTATCATTTAATACTTATTCCCATATTTTATTCAGGTGATCCTCTGGAGAAGGTTCCTGTCATAGTAGGGATAGACCCCGGAACGACCACTGGAATCGCTATACTCGACCTGGACGGCGGGATTGTCAAGGTATGGAGCGGGAAGAACGCCGGGAAGGCGGGGATATCGAAGGTCGTTTCCAGGACAGGAATTCCGCTGGTTATCTCGTGCGACACCAACCCTCCTCCGAGGATGGTGGAGAAGATTGCAGCCACGTTTTCGTCCCGCCTGGAGGTTCCAAGGGAGGACTTCCTCAGGAAGGACAAGAACCTGATGACCAGGGGATTCAACAGCGTAGGGAATGGCGAGGAGAAAATCTTCAGGAACAGGCACGAGAGGGACGCACTGGCATCCGCCCTGTATGGGTGGGGAAAGGTGAAGAACCTCGTCTCGAGGATTGACAAGAAGGCCTCTGCCAGGGGACTCAGTAAGAGGGAAAGGGATATCGTCAGGACGAGGGTCATACTGGGAAGGGAGAGCATTGACAGGAGCGTGAAGAGGTTTCTTGATTAGCCGGCAACCAGCTTCCTGTAGTTGATTGACTTGAGGGTGTCAAGGATAATCTTCCTGTGGTCAAAGCCCATCTTCTCGGGCAGCTCGTCGAGAGGGAAGAACCTGATGTCAGTGGATTCGGTATTCCCCTTGAGCTTGCCCTTGACCGGCCTGCACAGGAATGCCGTGGTGGCCGCGTGCTTCTCAGGGTCCCTGTCAGGAGAATCATAGAATCCTATCATCCTCACGACCCTCACGTCAAGGCCCGTCTCTTCCTTTGTCTCCCTGACGACTGCCTTCCAGATGTCCTCCCCCTTCGTTACCTTTCCTCCGGGAAGGACCCAGTGGTCCTTGAACATTCCGAACGACCTCTTGAGAAGGAGAACCTTGTTTTTCCTTAGGATGACAGAATCCACTGTCACTATCCTGTATTTATGCTTCGGCTTTATCATCTCCCTGAGGGTCTCCATCCTTATCCTGACCTTTATCACCATCTAAACCTCCTCCAGAAGCTCTTTTTCATCGCCCCTGAGCTTGTGCTTCAGCTTTCCGAGAATCTCCCTGTCATGATTCGTGAGGAAGACCTCCAGCTCGTCCCCCTCCTCGATGTCCTTGCCCACGCTCATGTCAGGGCTCGATATTGCGAGGCGTTCCCCTGCCTCTGCCTCCGGGACGTTGTCGCCCTCTTTCTGGAGTTCCTTGACCTCACCGACAATCTTTCCTTTTTTTGTCAGCTTCACTCCCGGCTTCAGGATTCCCTTCTGGACCTCAATGCCGAAGACCGCAGGCTTGTTCTGCCTGAACACGTAGCCGGGAAGGACCCTTATCCTCGCGGGCCTCGAGACGCTTGCGAGGAGCCTCTCCTCCTCCCTGAGCTTCTTCTCGCTTGACCACTTCTCATAGTCCTCTATCAGGGAATAGATTATATCCGATGAGAATATCATGACGTTGTTGTCCTTCGCGAAGGATGCTATCTCCTCAGGGACCTTAAGGCCGAAGGAGAATATCAGCGGCTCCTCGAGAGTCCTTATCTCAGAGACGTCAGACTTCGTGACCGTGCCTACCTGGGCCTTCCTCACCATTATTCCTCTTCCTCTCATGGTCTTTATCAGGGCCTCGAGGCTTCCAAGGGTGTCTGCCTTGAGGAGCAATCCCTCCTTATCTGTCTTTATTTCCACCTCTGAGACCTCTGTCTCAACCTCCCTGACCGCGCGCTCTATGTCCTTGTCGTTGCTGACTGCCCTCACAGGGGAGCCCGCTATCACACCATCAAGGTCCGGCGCGGATATCTTTATCCCTGCCGCGGCAGAAACGGAATCTATCGGCCTGAAGGACTTCTCCATCCTTAATTCTTTCAGGGGCTCTGGCTCCAGGAGGGCCTTGACCTTCGTCTTGACCGTCTTCTCCCCGCCGATTATGAGGTTGTCTCCCTTCCTTATCCCGCCGTCATAGAGGATGACATCGATGGTGTTGCCGAGTCCCTTGAAGTCCTTGACCTCCAGGACAGTTCCCTTCCCCTCTCCGGGTGTGGTTTCGAGCCTCTTCTTCAGGAACCTCTGCGCAACGCCAGCAAGTATCATCAGCAGGTCGGGGATGCCCTCGCCGGTAACGTTGGAGACCGGGACGACAGCTATCTTCTTCGTGTAGTCATCGACCCTGTCATACCTGTCCGAGGGGAAGCCCCTCTCCCCGAGCTGGCCGATAACCCTGTAGAGCTTGGTATCAAGCTCCTCCTGGGCCCTGTCTGTCTGATTCTTCCATGAATCAAAGAAGCATGCATTCTTCTGGCTGGTGTTCCAGCCCAGCATCCTGTCTATCTTGGTCGCCGCCACAACGAACGGGGTCCTGAACTGCTTGAGGAAATTCAGCGACTCGTCTGTCTGGGGCTGGAACCCCTCGTTCACGTCAATGACCAGGACGGCGAGGTCCGCGATTGCGCCTCCCCTCTTCCTGAGGGTGGTGAACGCCTCGTGGCCGGGGCTGTCAATCCACAGGAGGCCGGGTATCTCCACCCCGCCCTTTATGGTATCCATAAGGCTTCCGCACATCCCTCTTATCACCTGGATGGGGATGTAGGAGGCCGAGATATATTGCGTTATCAGGCCTGGCTCTGTCTTGGCGACAGCGGTCCCCCTGACTCGGTCCAATAAGCTCGTTTTTCCGTGGTCCACGTGCCCGAGCGCTACGAGTATGGGGGAGCGTATATCTTTCATAACAAACAATTGTAGGGACGGTATAAATAAATAGGCTGGGATTCAGGCCTGAAGATTTGTATAACTGAAAAGCAAACCCTTATAAATCCTTCTTACAACCGGTTAAGGGGATTTAATGCTGGACTTCACGCTTTTCATGTCGAATTATGAGGACAGGTTCAACGTGAAGTATATATACGAGCTTAACTCATAGGCGCGGCGCCCCGTCTGTTTTATTAGTTATCTTTACGAATTATACAACGTAAAGAGGGTTTGATACCGATGCTTGACATAAGGCTCGTGAGGGAGAAGCCGGGACTGGTAAGGAAGAACCTGAAGAGGAGGAGGGACCCGGAGAAGGAGAAGTGGCTGGAGGAACTGATAAAGACTGACCAGAGGTGGAGGTCCTCGCTAAAGAATCTGGAGGGTTTGAGGAAGAGAAGGAACATCGTCACCGCCGAGATAGCAGAGCTCAAGAGACAGGGAAAGAGCGCCAGAGGAAAAATCAAGGAGATGAAGGGGATACCGGAGAGGATAAAGGAACTGGATGAGAAGACGGGAAAGCTGCGGGAAAAGACTGACTGGTTCCTGATGAGGATTCCCAACATGCTCCATGAGACCGTCCCATACGGGAAGGACGAGCATGACAACGTCCCTGTAAAGCACTGGGGGAAGCTTCCCAAGTGGAGCTTCCCTCCGAAGAATCACCTGGAGATTGCAGAAGGCCTGGAGATGATTGACAGCACAAGGGCAGCGAAGATTGCCGGCCACGGCTTCCATTTCCTGAAGGGGGATTTGGTGAGGCTCGATTACGCGATAATGAATTTCACCATGGACTTCCTCGTCAGGAGAGGGTTCACGCCCGTGGGGCCTCCCCTGATGATGAGCAGGAAGGCTTACGAGGGCGTGGTCTCGCTGGACGACTTCGAGGGAGTGATGTATAAGGTTGATGACGATGATTTGTATCTGATAGCGACGTCAGAGCATCCCATGGGGGCGATGTTCATGGACGAGGTCCTCGAAAGGAAGCAGCTTCCCATAAGGCTCTGTGGCGTGTCTCCGTGCTTCAGGAAGGAGGTCGGCTCGCACGGGAAGTATACCAAAGGGCTGTTCCGCATGCACCAGTTCAACAAGGTGGAGCAGTTCGTCTTCTGCCACCCCGATGATTCCTGGAAGATTCACGAGGAGCTCCAGAAGAACTGCGAGGACCTGTACCAGGCGCTGGAACTTCCCTACAGGGTGGTCAACGTGTGCACTGGTGACATAGGGGACCTGGCTGCGAAGAAGTATGACACAGAGGGTTTGATGGCTGACGGAGAATACAGGGAGATTGGCTCGAACTCCAACGTCACGGACTACCAGGCCAGGAGGCTCAACATAAGATTCAGGGAGGGCGAAGGCTCCCCCCCGTCTGGGTTCGTCCACACCCTTAACAACACAGCACTGGCAACCTCCCGGACGATGGTGGCCCTCCTTGAAATCAACCAGCAGAAGGACGGCTCTGTTTCCATACCCCCAGCGCTGAGGCCCTACATGAACAAACAGCACAAATTGGTTCCGAGGAAGTGAGCCGGGAACTTTTTATTCAGCCATGACAAGAATATATCATGAAGTATGTGATGCTCGTTCTTGACGGGGCCGGTGACAGGGGGAAGAACACGCCCCTCTGCATGGCGTCGAAGCCCAACATGGATTCCATCGCGAAGAAGGGGAGGGTTGGTCTCCTTGATATCGGTTATAAGAAGGGCGCGGATTCTGACGTTGGGTATCTGAACCTCCTCGGCTGCTATGATAAGAACGAATATCCCGGGCGGGGGTATCTGGCCGCGCTCGGGGTTGGCCTGAAGCCAGGCCCTGACGACGTGTGCATAAGGGGGAACTTCGCCACACTGAACTACAAGGGAAACCTGATGGACAGGAGGGCAGGAAGGGAGGAGACAGAACTGGAATACTTCGCGGAGATTCTCGATGGAATGGAGATAGACGGCGTGAGGTTCACCGTCAGGAAATGCTCTGGCCACAGGGTCGTCATCGTCATGAAGGGTGAGAATCTCTCCCACAGGATAGTTCCCAACGACCCGAAGAAGACAGGCGTCCCCCTCCCGCAGGTGAAGGCAATGGAGGGACACGCGAAGTTCACCGCGTCTGTCCTGAACAAGTTCTCCCTGAGGGTGAATAAGGTCCTGTCAAAGGAGCCTGGCCAGAAGAAGAGGAGGCTTCCCGCGAACATAATCCTGATAAGGAACGTGGGTATAAGGAGGGAGGGCGAGAATTTCCAGGGGAAGTTCAAATTGAAAGGGTTGTGCGTGGCCGGGATAACCATAGCCAAGGGCGTGTCCAGGTTCGTGAATCTTGATGTCGTGGACGTCCCCGGAGCGACAGGGAGGGAGGACACGAATCTCAGGGGTAAGATGGATGCCACCCTGAAGGGACTGAAGAGACATGATTTCGTTTTCCTTCACGTCAACGGGACCGACATCCTCTCGCATGACAGGAGGAGAGGAGAGAAGAGGGATTTCATAGGAAGGATTGACAGGGAGTTTGGGGAGGTGATGGAGGCCTTCCCTCCAGAGGAGAACTGCTACATCCTCGCATGCGACCACCGGACGGTTTCTTTGGGCAGGAGCTATTGGCCGGGATATGAGCACACCACAGACCCTGTCCCGATAGCGTTCTGCGGTCCGGGGGTGAAGCCCGACCAGAGGGTGAGGTGGGACGAAGGCTCGGGCAGGTATGGCTCCTTCTTCATCAACAGGGACGAGCTCATGGGATTCGTCCTGAAGCAGGTCAGGGCTTAGCTACTTTTTTCTGAACATCTTTCTCAGGCTTTTGAGAACGGACATATTCCACCACCTCTTTTACGTCGGATTCGAGACCCTGGAAAAAGGGATTTATCCTCGCGTAGTATTCCATCTCCTGCGCGAGGACCTTCCTGTCGTGCCTTGCTATGAAGAATGAATACAAGAAAATCGATACCAGTATGGCAGCGAGTAGCCATATCGGGAAATCGAATATCAGTCCGAGGTATATGGTTATTATCATCTGTATTATCGTCAGCGGCCTTATCAGGTAGGTATAATACCGGTCAAACCACATGACCTTTATCCTGCCCAGGTTCAGCTTTTTCAGCTTCATGATGTCCCGCCCTTTTAAAGAAACAGAAATCTCCTATCGACGGGAGAGCAAAACCTTCTGTTAACAAGACAACCAATAACATCAGGGGCAGAAGTGTTTTCCATCTTAACCTATATTGTGATTATCTGATTAATAAATCATTTGCCATGGGAAAGAACTTTATTTAGAAGAGCGGATAATAATTATACATGCAGAAGGTTTGGTTGGGAGTGTTTCTGGTTTTATCCATGGTTTTGTCAGCAGCCGGCGTGAACGGGCAGATAAGCCTTAACATGACTGACAGCGTCGTCTATTACAGCCCGGACACAGAGAAGCTTGACATGGAGCTTGTCATAAGCTCCCATGAATACATAGACCCGCTGTCTGAGCTCAGGATATACATTGACAATGAGATTGTGGATTCGCTTATCGTTGAGAACTTCGCGACGGGCGGCCATTCCTACAGGGAGAATCCCTTCTCCTATGAGCTGGTCTCCACAGGGACCAGGGAATGGAACGAATACCAGAGAGTGAATTTCAGCTACCTGTTCTCTGCGAGCGGCCTGTGCTGCACGAACCAGACAGAGATAGACCAGGGGCTTTGCGACTGCGAGGTCTCCGGGACGTGCGAGCCGGTAGGCTCTGGAGAATATCCCTGCGAGTGGAGCATAACCCAGCAGTGGGAATACCAGTCTTATGTGAGCGGCGCGGACGGGCTCAAGTTCATAATAGAATCCGGGATAAACGGCCCTGTCAGCAGGGACGAGTCCACGACCGTCTGGTCGGTTGCGATAACAAAGAGCGATTCCACCGTCCTGGGGACGATGAGAAAGGCCTGCGGGAGCCCCTGGGAGGGTGACCAGTCAAAATACATGGGCCTCTACGTTGACCACAACGGCTGGGTTTACATCACGAAGCACAGGGACGATTTTACCGAGATACCCGGCTCTGGAGGCGATTACCAGGTCCACATAGGCGTTCCCTTTGACGAGACCAGCATGGTTCCCGGATACACGGCATATGGGGGACCCACACTATTCTCCTCGGGAGGGGTTTACAAGGACGGGGTGATAATGAACCAGCCGGGAAGGGTGGTCCTAAACGGGAGCACGGGATACGTGAGGATAAACGGGTTCGAGCTAACTGACAGCAACTATGATTTTGCCTTCCTGCCACCGAACGGCAAGCTTTTCTGCGCATACACGCCCGTGAAGACGGCGAGGGAGTCTGGATGGGAAGTGACGTCCGCTGTCAATAACGTATCCGCGAGGCATGACAATCCATATTTGCAGTTCTTCAGCCAGAGCGTCATCGAGAGCCTTCTCAAGATGCCTAACTGCCCGGTCGGGACGTTCGAGTGCGTGAGGACAAGGGAGACTGTCAGCGCGAGGGAGACGTATGACCAGAATGATGCCGTTTCCGTGAATTATCAGTATGGAAACGGCCTGACGGTCTACGGCAACGTCAGCGAGCAGGTTTATGAGGACTCTTATTCAGAGAGGATGTATCTCAATTACGGCCTTCCCCCCGAGAAGGACGCCCACACCATAAGGGTTTCCCTGAGCGCTGGCGGGGAAACCTATGAAACTGAGAGGGGGTTCTTCGTGTGCGATGACGCGGATGGCGACGGATTCTGCAGCGAGACCACGGACTGCAATGACACGGACCCGGAAATCTACCAGGGCGCCCCGGAAAGGTGCAACAGCCTGGATGACAACTGCAACGGCGATATTGATGAGGCGTTCTGGGGGCTGGGCAAGATAGGACAGGGATGCAGGAACTGGCCAGGAAGCAGGTGCGCCGGGACGCTGGTGTGCAGCAATGACGGGGAAAACGTGACTTGCAAGCCCAACGAGGGGTATTACTATCCCGGCCAGCTCAAGGAGATATGCGGCAACGGGAAGGATGATGACTGCGACGGTGATATAGACGAAAAATATGATTTTGAGACAGGGGATAAAATCTGCGTTGAGGAGGACGAGTGGTGCCAGGCAGGGGACACTAGGCCGTGCAGGAACAAGGGCATATGCATAACAGACCCAGGGACAAGGACTTGCGAGGACGGGGAGTGGGGAGAGTGCATAGGAGGGAAGAGCCCTGAGACAGAAGTATGCAACAACAGGGATGATGACTGCGACGGCATCATAGACAACATAAACGGCGAGGTCACTGAGGGAAAGACCAAGTGCTGGTGCACCGCACCGGAGGGCGAGAAGAAGACCCCCAAGTCAGGGGAGACCTGCAATGACATCGATGATGACTGCAACGGGAGGATTGACGAGGGCGCGACAGACTGCTGCCTTGCAACACAGACCAGGTTCTGCGGGACAGATGAAGGGGTGTGTGAGCTCGGGATACAGAGGTGCGAGGGAGGCCTCTGGGGCAGTTGCGAAGGAGGGATTGAGCCCAACCCTGACGGAGACGTCTGCTGCAACAACCTGGACGACGACTGCAACAGTCTGATAGATGAGTATTGCAGCATGGAGGTCTGCGACAAGGCAGCGCAGGTAATGTTCATTTACTGGATTATCATAGGGTCTGGTTTCATAATGGTGATAGTCGCCCTGATGCTATACCGGTTCAGGGGAAGAATCCTCGCGCCCGCAGGCGCCGGAGCAGAACCTTCCGGAGGGTTCCAGAGGATTGCGTTCAAGCTGAAGAAGATTGTCAGGGAGATAATAGAAAGGATAAAGAGGATGCTCGGTAGAAACCCTCCGCAGAGGCAGCAGCCACAGCAGAGAAGGGATTACCGGGGCTATGGCGGGTATTCTAGGAGAGGTAGCTACTGATATCCTTCAGCGGTCCCTGAGTCCCTTCTTCTGGAGGTATTTCTGGTGGTATTCCTCTGCGGGATAGAACCTTCCTGCAGGGACTATCTCTGTCACGATTGGTCTGGAATGATGCCTTCTCCGCATTTCCATTGATTTCAGCGCATTTTCTTTCTGCCCTATTGTGTGATAGAATATCAATGACCTGTATTGGTCCCCAATGTCAGGACCCTGCCTGTTTAGCTGGGTGGGGTCATGAATCCTCCAGAAGACGTCAAGGAGCTCTGCGTAACTTATTTTTCCAGGGTCGTATTCAACCTGGCAGACCTCTGCGTGGCCGGTCCTTCCTGTGCAGACGTCCTCGTAGGATGGGTTGTCCTTCCTCCCTCCCATGTAGCCGACCTTCGTCCTGGTTACACCATCAAGTTTCCTGAAGGACTCTTCCACGTGCCAGAAGCATCCTGCCCCGAACGTCGCTTTTTCCTGTTTCATTCCTGCTCCCTGAAACCCAGGGAGAGGGAGTTGATGCAGAACCTCTTTCCGGTCGGTTTCGGCCCGTCATCAAAGACGTGGCCGAGGTGGCTCCCGCACCTGCTGCAAACAACCTCGGTCCTGCTCATCCCGTGGCTCCTGTCATCCCTGAACTCCACAGAGCCCTTCCTGGCTTCATTGAAGCTGGGCCATCCGCAGCTGGAATCATACTTGTTTCTGGAATCGAAGAGCACGTTGCCGCAAGCGGCGCATACGTATCTCCCTTTTTTGTCAGACTCCACGAACCTCCCGCTGAAGGGCGGCTCTGTTCCTTTCTCCCTCAGGATTCTGTATTGCCCTGGCGTGAGGATTTTCCTCCATTCCTTCTCTGATTTCTTTATCATACGTAATCGCCTATCTTCCCTGATTTCGCAGAATCCTTTTTGGTGTCTATCACCATGCCGTCCCTGGCCGCCACGGTCTTCACGCCCGTTTCCTTCCTTATATCCGCTGCCTCCCGCTCTGCCCTTCCGAAGACCATCTTCATCCCCAGGTGGTTGAGGACTGCCATCCCGGGCTTAGCCCTCCCGATAAGAATCCCTGCCTGCTTCGCGTTCATCTGCCCTGGCCATGGATTGCCAGAGGGGCGCATGCAGTTGAGGACCAGCAAATCACAACCCTGGAAGGTCTTCTCCATCCCCTTATAGTATTCGCCGTCTGAGGTGTAGCCGAACCTCTCCTTTCCTGCCTCTATGAGGTAGCCATGCGTCGGGATTTTGTTGTTCACGAAATCCAGGTCCGGCTTCCCCTCCTCGTGGGTGGACCTGGTCGCAGTTATCCTTAAACCATCAATCTCTTTCCTGTCCCCTGCCTTCATAAGGTGGATGCTCCTGAGCGGGGCCTTGTGGTAATCCGACACCCTTGCGGGCTCGCCCTTCCCTCCGTTGAGGGTTACGGTGTCAGCCACCAGGAACCCTCTCTTCTTCTTTGCCCCCCATGTCATTGCCTCTATCATGATGTTCAGGTCGTTGGTGTGGTCTATGTGGGAGTGGGTCACAAGGATTCCATCGAGCTTCTTGAGCTTCACCTTGTTCTTCTTTGCAGCAATCAGGGCGCCGGGACCCGGGTCAAAGAAGAGCATCTTGCCGCCAATCTCCAAGACGAACCCCCCGGTCCCCCTGGCCTGCTCGAGCATCACGAACCTCCCGCCACCCGAACCCAGGATTGTCAGCTTCATGGATATGGTTTTCTCTTCTTTCTTAATAAAGGCGTGTGTGCTGTGTGCTTATATCCCGCTTATTTGACAATTGAAAAAAGGACGCCCTTTTGGCGGCGTCCTGATTATTGTTTACCCGCCTCTGATTGAGAAGAAGACTGCCAGACCGGCAAATACAAAACCGATTATTTGGTTTAGGTTTGGCAACCCTCCTCCCGGAAAAGCCATACGGAACGCTGTTGCGAAAACAGGAACCGTGACCATTAATATGGTGACGGTGAAAACCGTAGCGTCCTTATATGCCTTGAGGATAAAGACGTTCGCAAAAAAGAATACAACTGCGAACGCAATCGTCATTCCAAAATCGTGCAATGAAGCAGGCAGGCACATCTCTTCACCGCGAATTTTTGATACATATAACAAGATTACCGAGAGGGTCAACATACATATGTATGAATACACATAAACCGCATATATGTTGAATCCTCTCAGTTTCTGTTCTGCTATGACATTCATCATGCCATAGAGAATACACCCACCAAGGGTGAAGATTATTGGCTTCATCGTTCCCTCCTTCTCCTAAAATCAGGCGGCAGGGCCTGCACAGGGCAAAGCCCTGCCGCAACGACATGTCCTTTTGCTCTTACCCGGCGGCCTTTTTGTCGTGGTGTATGTATCCGGAATATGCAAGACCGAACAATACCAGAAGTGATGCACCAACCATGCAGCCAACCAGGCAACCGTAAATGAAAGCTTTCCAATAAAACAGTTTCGCACCGTTTTTGTACTGTTTCATTTTTCATCCTCCTTTACGTTGCCGACCCTGTTTCAGGCCGCGCGTTGTGTTGGGGATTGATTGCCGCCCTATGCGGCAAGCACTATAAAGACCTATACTAACCCGGCCGATATCTGGCACGCCAGTCGTCCGGGCTGAACCCGTCACCGTCTGAAAAAGCGAAGGCCATAAAGTAGAAACCCAGTGGTAAAAGCACGTAATCAGCGATTTTGCCGATACCGGCCACGGGGTGTAAAAAATACCAGATGACCATCAGGACTGCCCCTAGTATGAAACAGGCAACCCTTTTGATAAAGTCCCTTGCCATTATCCACTTGTATAACATTTTTAAAGTTCCAATAATCTTTTTCATGGCTTCCTCCTTTAATCTATTTTTTGTCAGGCAGTCTCGGAAGTCAACACGAGACTGACCAAAGACATCTCCGAACGGCTCCTACCAGAATCAGAATTAAAGAAATCGTTATTGCTCCGAATTCGCTGAGGCTGAATGACTTAATGAGGTATGGAACATTATGTTGGGTAACTACCCAATTTATGACTATTTCTTAGTTACAAATAACCTTTATAAAGGTTTCTTTTACGAGTTGCTTATTTATTTCGCTAACGTTTCTTGAGGAAGCGTAAGCTGAATTTGTATATTCTGCGGGTTGCTCGCCCGCTTGCAGAAGTGGAGCGAAGCGGAGCTCTCGTAAGCTGATTAGCCGAAAAATATCGGTCTCTTCGTCACGAGCCTGTCCAGGGGGAGGGGCTTGTACGGAAGGCTGTCGGTCTGGGACTTTATCTCCCTGACTATCTCATCGAAGAAGGCCTTCCTTACCTTGCCGTCCTTCCTCGGGCGGAGCGGGAACTCCTCCGAGGTCTTCTCCTTCTCGCCGATGACGATGCTGAACGGTATCCATTCCATCTCAGCGTCCCTCACCTTCTTGGAGATTGATTCAACCCTGTCGTCTATGTCGACCCTTATCTCCTCGTGTGAGAACCTCTCTGCGAGGGACTCGCAGTATTCGACCATGCTGTCGTTCATGGGAAGGAGCCTTATCTGGGTGGGCGAGAGCCAGAGTGGGAGCATGGGATTCTTCCCCTCCTTCTCGTCTATGGCTGCGTTCTCCAGTATCGAGCAGAGCGTCCTTTCAACGCTCCCGAAGGTTGAGCAGTGGATGATTATGCAGGGGTGGTCCTTGTTGTCCTTCCCCTTATACGTTATGTTGAACCTCTCCCCGTTCACGACGTCCAGCTGGACAGTGGATATCTGTGAATTCGCTCCGTCAGCCTCTATGGACTGGTATTCGTTCTTCAGTGAATAGTAATGGCTCCGCTCTGGCATCATCTTTATGAAGGAGGGCACGCCCAGGTCCTTTATCAGCGTCCTCACCCAGTCCCTGTGCTTCCTGTAGAAGTCCTCCACGATTTCCCAGCCCATGACCCACCTTCCCTTGGATATGATGTTGTTCATCAGGTCCTGGCAGATGAAGCAGAGCTTTGCATACTCTTCCTTGGTCTGCTTCATGTCCCCGCAGAAGGAGTGGAGGTCTGTCATTATGAAGTTCCTCACCCTCCTCAGGCCGGACAGCTCCCCGCTCTGCTCCTTCCTGAAGCATATCGCCTCCTCATATTCCTTCACAGGAAGGTTCCTGTGCGAGAACTGGACCTTCTGCATGTAGGGGAAGGCCCCTGGGTCTGAAGCGAACCTCAAGACCAGTTCCTCGTTGCCCTCCCTGAACCTGTAATCCTTTTCCTGGAACTCGCCTATCAGGGTCCTGACGCTCTTGTTCGAGGTCTTGTATATGAGCGGGTTCTGTATCTTGAAAGCCCCGTAATTCCTGGCAATGTTCTCCTGGAACGCGAGTATGAGGTCCTTTATCAGGATGCCCTTGGGGAACCACTTGAAGTGGCCGACGTCGCTCTCCGGGCAGTAATCAACGAGCTCCAGCTTCCTCATGAACTCTATGTGCCTCGGCTTACCCCTCTCCCCGGAGGACTTGTCAAGCTCATTCCTTACAAATTGCCTGAGGCGTTCGTAATCCTCGCCCTTCTTCTTCCATATCGGCGACTTGTCCCATTTCTTCGGGTCGAGCGGGTATTCGTTGCCGTCCTTGTCTATCGCGAGGAACCTGTGGAATTCGGTTCCCTCCTTCCTCTCCTTCGCCACCTTCTTCGGCTTCTCCGCGGATATTGTCCTGCTCAGCTCAGAGAGAGGATGCCCCTTCACCCTTATGTTGAAGGCCTTATACCATCCGAATGGGGCGGAATAGACCTTCCTTCCCTTCTTGAGGGACTTGGCTATCCCTTCAAGAATCCTGAGGGCAGTGTCCGGTGAGGAGGGCTCTGTGGAGAGATGGACGTAGGGATAGATGACAATGCTCTTTGCCTTCACCTCATTGAAGACATTGAGAATCTCCTGTGACGTGTTCTCTATGACCTGCTGGGGGTTCTTCTCGTCACCCTTCTCTACAGAGGTGAAGACTACCAGCGCCTCATTCACCTTTACGGGCTCCTTCTTCTCGTCCTTCGCGGACTTCAGGGCCTTCTTCTTCGGCTCCCATTCCATGAAGTCCGAGTGCAGCAGCAGTATCTTCATCCTATCCCCTTTATTTTTGTCCTTTCCTGTTTATTAGTCTGGATTAATGCACCGGATAGCTCTGGCTGGGGCGTCAATCCGAAGAAATGGCACCCCACCGCCAACTAACACAATCGTGTTGTTGTCGTTGTTGTCGTGGGATGCATCATGATATTAATTGGCAGGTACGCTTAAAAAACTAACCCTCTGCCTCTTTTTCCGCGCTGTCGAGGCTGTCGCCCGTGAGGGTCTGCGTCTTCTTTCCATGGACGCTGTCCGAGATCCTCTTCTGATTGGGGTTGCTTGCAGCGACGTCCGTCCCACCTTCCTCGACCCATTCCCTTATCATCTTCTCTATCTCGCCCGATATCTTAAGCTCCCTGAGGACGCACAGTGACTTGAACTTCAGGAAGAGCTCCTTGTCAATCTCTATGGTCGTGGTGGTCTTCTCAGGGGACCCGTTTCCATTGGACATACAAGATTTTTGGATGATGGGTTTATAAAGATTCCTGGCCTTCCAAGGAAAATATTAAAATATTTATAAATGTGCAGCGCCAATAGGATATTGCCCTTTAAAGTTTTTCTCTGGTGGGAAGTGGTCAGGATGGTCGGCGAGGAAACAGGAACTTCAGAAGAATTCATCAGGGGGAACTGGAATCTCATCTCTGAGAGGAATCCATACCTCCAGAGGGGCTTCGATACGGTAAGGGAATACGTGAAGGGTAACGGTGAATGGAAGGGATTGTTACTGGTTTTCGGCGATTTCGAGAGGGATTTCTTCTACCCTGACTTTACAGGATTCAGCGCAGATGAGATAAAGGCAGAGAAGGCAAGACTGAATGCCGAGATGGAGAAGGGTAATGGGGTGTATTTAGTCAAGCTAAACGGCGACTGGGCAAGAGACTTACAAGAATATGAGAAGAGTAATGGAAAGCCCCTGCTTTATCTCGATTCCGAGCTGGGGGACCTCTACGACAGGATGTCAAAGCCCGGGAAGGGGAAGGACCCGGACGGGGCGATAGTCTTCAGCAAGGAAGGATATCTCCTCGGGGCACAGATGTTCGTGAACGAGCCTAACATGAAGCTGGTCCCTGGAGTGACCATAGACAGGATAAGGGAGATAAAGAAGATGGAAGATGACATGGGCACGAAGCACGTGGCAGCAGCATATGCTTCCCTGTTGGGGCTTCCGTCTGTCGTTGGAAGCCAGGATGCGTGGACTGTCATCGGATTCTACGGAGGGTTCATACCCGACGAACTGGTTTATGACCCAAGGGAACAGTCTGTTTCTTATTCCATTAAAACAATATCTGAACATGAAAAACGTGGAAAGGGGATTGAGCAAGCGGGTGCCGTCTAGGGTGCCGTCCTTTGAGATAATAGGCGACATTGCGATAGTGGAGATACCCGAGGAGAGGAAGGACGTAAAATCAATAACAAGGAACATAATGAGGAACCACCCCAGGGTGAGGACCGTCCTGAGGAAGACCGGGGAGAGGGAGGGAGAATTCCGGCTCAGGAAATTCAGGCCAATAATAGGAAGCGTGACAGAGACCGTCCACAGGGAGCATGGCTGCATGTTCGTCCTCGACCCCACGAAGGTCTTTTTTTCCCCGAGGGAATCCACGGAGAGGGAGAGGATAGCAAAAATGATTAGAAGGAAGGAGGACGTCATGGTCTTCTTCTCAGGTGTCGGACCTTACTGCGTCATAATTGCAAAGAAGGCGGGCGTCAAATCCGTCCACGGGATTGAGATGAACCCTGATGCCCACAGGTATGCTGTAGAGAACGCGAGGATAAACAAGGTGGGTGATATTTTTACGCCGATTCTGGGCAACGTCAGGGAGAGTTCAAGGAAATTCTTCGGGAAGATGGACAGGGTGGTGATGCCTTTACCCAAGGAGGGCCACAAATTCCTTCACCAGGCCATAAAATGCATCAAGCCAAAGGGAGGGAACGTCCATTTCTATTACGTTGAGCACGAGAACGAGCTCTGGAAGAACAGCATCCCCCTCGTGAAGAAAGCGGCGGAGAAGGCCGGGAGGAAGGTAAGGATAGTGAAGAAGAGGAAGGTCCTTCCCTACGGGCCTGGCTCGTGGAAGGTGTGCATCGATTTCAGGGTCGGGAGGAAGAAATGACGTTCGCGGCGATAAGCAGCGGAGGGAAAGACTCAACCCTCGCGATATTCAGGGCACTTGAGAAGGGGATGGTTCTCAGGTATGTCATAAGCATAATCCCTACCAACCAGGAGTCTTACATGTTCCATTTCCCCAACGCGGGGATTGCAAGGACCCATGCAGAGCTGATGGGCGTTCCTGCCATAGTGAAGGAGACCCCTGGAGTGAAGGAGGAGGAACTCAGGGAGTTGGAAGAGGCAATCGAGTCCGTCAGGGACAGGGTTGGTTCTGTTTCCGTAGGAGCGGTTGAGTCCGCCTACCAGAAGGAGAGGGTGCAGAAGATATGCGAAAGGATGGGCATAAACATGTTCGCACCCCTCTGGCACAGGGACCCCATGAAGCTCTGGAAGGAATGCCTCGACAACGGATTCAGGGTCATGATTGTGGGTGTCGGTTGTGAGGGCCTCGGAAAGGAATGGCTGGGGAGGGTAATTGATAAGAAAGCCCTGAAGGAGCTGGAGAGGCTCAGCAGGAAGCACAAGTTTCACCTGGGCGGCGAGGGCGGCGAATTTGAGACCACGGTCCTGGACTGCCCGATGTTCAGCAGGAGCATAAAGGTCCTGGAGGGAGAGACAACATGGGACGGAGCATCAGGAATGTTCCTGATAAAGGAAATCAAGCTCGTAAAGAAGAAGTGACCTCTTCAGGATGTGTTTTTCCGTACACGCTTTTCACGGCTTACGGACGCTTCCGCCTGGTTAAACCAGTGCAGTCGCAAGCTGTGGAGCAACACGCAAAAATTACCTTCTCTTTTTCCGTACACGCTTTTGGCGGCAACTGATATTCGTTAAAGTTATCTGCCACTGTATTATCTGGCGGGAAGCTTATCTGTAAAAGGGTGTTATCCCGCTTAATAGACAATGCAAAAGGAAGGGTCCCGTTCCCAAGAGAGAACCTTCCTTTTTCGTTATACCTATCCCCAGTTATCTCCAGGATTCTATAAGGAAAAGCGAAAACGGGAGGGTGGCGATGGATAGGACAGCGGTGATTGCGTTCATGATGAGGATGCCTTTTTTGTTCAGGGGCAGGTTTACAATTAAATAACCTATACCGAAACCTGTTAGTGTTGCAGCGGGAAGCAGAGTTAAAATCATCGCTCCTATTTCCTTTGTAAGAGGAGCAACGATTTGCAGAACAACCCAGGCGGACAAGATGATAGAGAGAATTAGAAGGAATGTTGACAGAATCCATTTTTCTTTAATATTTGACATAGTCACCTCCTTTCCTTTTTGTTGAGGGGCACCCCCCGAAGGGAGAGGTGCCCCGCATTGGTTTTCATTTGCGGCCCTTGTTAATTGATGCATGCCAGGCAAAAAGGATAACGACCATTAATATTATCATGCATACCAATATTACCCAGAACATGACGCTGGTTAGAAGATTGAGATGCAGATAGAGGCGGAGAAGAAAAAGCGATGTGAACGGAAAAGCAAATAAGAATGCATCGACAAGGGTCGGAGAGAAGGAGAACGTCAGAAGACCGAATGGGATTCCAATGAAAAGGTATCCCCAGACGTTGAATTCCTCCTGAGATAGAATGATAAGGAGGGCCAGCACAATACCGGACAAAATACTAAGAAGATTGTCTTTCCCTGTGTTTGATGTTATCTCAATCCTTTTTACAGATTCTGTTGCTACCATCTCGTCACCTCCTCAAAGTTTTTACTTGTCCCTGAAATCAAAGATTTCAGAAAGGTTTATGTCCTGCCCGGTGGTGGCCGTTGCGGACTTGTCCCTGTTGTGAATGGCCATCACGAACATGAAGATAAGAATCAGAATAATTAGTAGCCACGTTTTTGTGCTTTGTTCCATTGCCATAGTCACCTCCTTCCCTTCCATGTTCTCTGAACATGGCGATGAGTATTATTCCAAGAAAAAGAACCAAAAGTCCGTAGTAGCTATTATGCCCGGGAATTATGACGAGAAAGCTTAAATCGATGTTTATGACAATCCACATGATGAGGAAAAAACCGAGAATAGTTAAAAGGGTCCTTCTCATGGTGCCCCTCCTTCCTCCCCGGAATGGGGTATTTTGATAAAAAGAATACCGAAGACTATCGAAAGACACCCAACCCTTGGTGTCGTTATAAGTTTGATTGGAAAAAATCAGTCCTTGTCTTCTCTTTTTGTTTGCAGCAATGAGATGTGTAGTGAAACATGATGTATTGGGTAGCTACCCGAACACTCTT
>CAYMDJ010000004.1:0-35141 GCA_964389315.1 uncultured archaeon | reverse complement strand
TATCCACCAAGTATGGGAGGATGTCAGAGCAGTTCATGCCCTTCCTCAAGGACTACCCCTATGAGAGCCAGGACTTCAGGTTCATGGGGACGCCGGTTGATGGGGTCCAGTTCAATAAGGATGGCATCGTGTTCGTGGAGTTCAAGACCTCCGGCTCGAAGCTAACTGAAAGGCAGAAGGAAATCAAGGAACTGGTCAGGAAGGGGAAGGTTGACTTCCTGGAGTTCAGGATGGGCGGGAAGGAATAATCGTCTTTTTAAGATTTGCGCGAATTCTTATTTGATAGCATGGTAAAATATGACCTGGGCGGCCTGCAGGATTCCGGAAGAACCAGAATAGTCTCCTCTGTGGATGTCTCCCAGTTCCCAGAAGTGAGCATCGTTAACGTGCTTAACCTTATCATAGACCAAAGTAGGGATTCCCCCTGGGGTATAAAAAAGGGTGGCAGTATAGCATCCATACCACTTGTCTATAAGGGAATCCTCTATTTTGGAGCGAACGATTACAACTTCTATGCGGTGAATGCAAAGACAGGAAAAGAGATGTGGAGGTTCAGCACAGGGGGTCCTGCAAGCACACTCGGCTCTGCATCCATATGGAGGGAGAGGATAATATTCTCATCTTATGACAGAAACATGTACTGCATATCAATGGATGGTAAGAGGGTTTTCTGGAAATTTAGCGCAGGAGACAAGATAGCGACAACCCCCGCTGTTCATGAAGATGTTGTATTTTTCGGTTCAAAGGACTGCAATTTTTATGCCGTCTCTGCAGAGACTGGAAAGGAAATGTGGAAACTGCCTGTCAACCAGGATATCTGTTGCCCTCCGCTTATCCACAAGGGAAGCATATATTTCGGCTCCAGGGACGGCGTTTACAAGGTATCGCTCGATGGCAGACTCCTGTGGAAATTTCCGTTAACAGGGGATGTGAATGCAGAAATGGGAGCATGGAGAAATGTGATATGCTTCGGTTGCAGTGACAAGAATATTTATGCCCTATCCACTGACGGAAAAATGCTATGGAGATTCCCTACTGAGGGGCCAGTGATACACCGCATATTGGTTCAGAAAGGAAAAATTTATACAGGCTCACTCGACGGGAATGTTTATTGCCTTAATATTAAGGGGAACCTTGTCTGGAAGTTTTCAGCAGAGGACAGTGTGATGGCCTCTCCCAGGATTTATGATGAAAGAGTATATTTCTCGTCTTTTGGAAGCTTCTATTGCATATCCATGGATGGAAAGCCTGTATGGAAGCTACCTATAGGGACATTCTCACTATTTTTTACTGTAAAAGAAGGGGTAATATATGCCCCCGGTTGGGATTGTAAGATGCGTGCAATCAGTATTTATGGAAACATGCTTTGGGAATTTAATACCAACTTAAGCTACCAGTCAGAAGTAGATTTTGAACCAGTAGTTAATGTGAATTTCGAAATCGTCCACACCACATGGATTAAGGAGGAAGAGAAAGTAGATGTTAAGAAGGAAAAGCAAATCAGTGATTACGGCGAGTTCGGGATGAGTTATACCCAGCACGGGATGAGGGACTATCTGGGCTCCCGGATTGATGAGACAGGACTGAACGTGGTCTACAAGAGGAAGAAGGACATTTACAGGTAGCTACTCGGTCATGAAATCCATAATATCGGGTATTTTGTCCATTTCCCACATATTCCATACAATCATTGTGGTGTTATTATCAAAACGGCATCTATCATAATCCCAGAGCCATCCTGCCTCGTATAATTCCTCTGATAGGTATCTGCCGTGCTCCGGGGTAGAGAAGCCTGCTAGGGGATGGAAGGCCAGCATCCTTTTTTGGGCATTAATAATTATTTTTTCGAGGTCTTTCTGGGCATCAATTGAATATTCGAGCAGGTCTTCGGGAAGGGTCTCGGTTTCAGTTCCGGAACCATCCTCTTTCATCCTTTTACGCGAATTTAAATCGCGCCCATCGTATCTGGCCCCGTGGTATTGCCAGCCCACGCATTCAAGGGCCATGGTAAAATGCCCTGGCGAGAAATATTTCATGTCAGGGAACCAGTACATTTTTTCACTCTGCTTTTTGGGTATTTCAGCACCGGGATATGAAATAAGGGGGACAAAAAGACCGGTATATTCGTTCCTTAATATTATTTCTTCATCGCCGAGCTTCCCCGGGAGATTAACCTTTATTAACTGGGTCATGAGGTGGTTTTTGTCAGAAAATCTTAAATACTTATTCCTCGAATATGGATTTCTTCTTTATCGCCCTTGGAGAGCCTCCCGCGTGCCAGGACATCCTCGGGCGGACCTGCATGGAGTAGATTCTTTCAGAATTGTCATCGAGCATTATTGCGACTCCCTTCTGCCTGGGGAGGTTGTTTATCTGGGTCATTATGTCATCCAGCATGTAGGTCTGCATTATCCCCTGGAGGGCCTTCATGTCAGCCTCTGAGGTCAGGCGATGGGCGATGACCATGTCCGACTGCGCCAGGGCATCCGGGTGGAGCTTGTTGGGTATCTGCGTGATTAGAATCAGCGAGATTCCGGGCTCCCTTCCCTCCTTTATGAGGGTCTGGACTGGCTCGAACGCCGCAGTCGTTCCTTCCGCGGGGATGAATTGGTGGGCCTCGTCTATGATGACCCACACCATTGGGATGGAGCGCTTCTTCTCTCCGGTTATGACCTCAAGCTCTTCCGACTTCCTTGCCATCAGGCGCGCCTGGAACACCTTCTTTGCGAACAATCCGATGATCATGGAGCGGACAGACCAGCCGGAGCCTGAACGGGTGTAGTGGGATATGTCTATCACTGATATCGCGCCCGGGGCGAAGAACCTCTCAACCGGCGTGCCTACCTTCTCGAATATCCCCCACTCCTTCGCTGCCTCGAAGCGCGAGGAAACGGCGTCCTTTGTCTTCTTTTCTGCTTTCTTGTCTGAATTGACCTCGCTTATTATGTCATCTATGGAATATACCTCACCAAATCTTTTCTTGACTGCCTTGATTGCCCTCTCCACCAGGATTCCGTGGTCGTCCATGGGCTTGAACCCGAAGGTTATGGTCCAGTCAGCTGCTGTCATCTCCCCGCAGGGAAGGGTGAACGGGTAGTCGTATTCAATCCCTGCGTCCTTGTATTCCTGGACGTATCCCTTTGGTATGAAGAACTTCATCTCCATCGGTTTTGGCTCCAGGCCCCATCCGGCGAGGGCTTCCCGTTCCTTCTCGTTCGGCCTCTTCATGGACCAGTAGATTCCCATGGTGTCAATCATGAGAACGGACAGGTTCTGCTTTATCTCCTTGTCCAGGAGTGTGAGTTCCTCTGCAACGACGCCCGCACTGTAGGACTTTCCTGAGCCTCTTTTACCACATACAAGTAGTATATGCGGACGGGTTAGGTCCATCTTTATGGGGTTGGTGAGGTGGGCCTCCTCGCCCTTGCCGACTATGTGCTTTCCTATGAAGGCCGTCCCCTTGTTGCCGAGCTCGGCAAGGTCCTTCCTGTCCCTCCCCACTATTATGTCCTCAACCATTGAGCATACACCCTCGCTACTTTTATATATATCATGCCATTAATTAATAACGTTTAACCAGAGGGGGATTCAAATGGGAGTGATTGAAGAGATAGTGAAGAACAAGGAAGAGATTCTTATCAACTTTCTCAGGGTAATGGAAGGCAAGGAAGCCACGGCAAAGGTGAATCTGGACGGCGTCAAGTTCAAGGTAGGGGACGCCTGGGTCAAGATGGACGGGGAGATAGCCTTCACCCTGATGCCGCCTAAGGCAAAGAAGAAGAAATGAGCGGGGATTCAATGCCCAAAGGGACGCTTCTCGAGGATTTTCTGGGAAGGTCAAGCCTCACCCTCAGGGTCGACGGAAAGGAGGCCCTCGAGATAAGGGTGAGGAAGCGCGACGTCATCCTTGACGTCAAGAGACCGGTAGCCCTCATTGACATGGGAATAAAGCACCTCACTGACAGGAAGTCGGGCGGCCTCTCTATGCTCAAGGCAGTGAAGCTCATGGGCTACAGGGTCATCCTCAAATACAAGAACATGGAGCTTGAACTCTAGTTTTTTATAACCAGAGCATGAACATGAGGCTCGCCACCTTGTGGTCAAAGAGCATGAACCTCTCTATGGGGACGATCATCGTGCTGTTTGGATAGAGGGACGGGTCTTCTCCGCACTCCAGGGCTGTCCCGTTCATGATTATCACGGTATCGTTCAGGTACCTGACGCCCAGGTAGAAGTTGTAGTTCATTATTCCCATGGTCGCCCTGATTGTGTCATATGGCATGCTGACCAGTTGCAGTATCTTGGTCTCGTTGAGGATGTTCTCATCGTCAGCGAGCCCTATTATCTGGACATCGGAGGAGTTCCATTCCTTCGGGAAGCCGCTGGTCCTTATGAGGGAGTCCGAGAGGGTGACGGCCTTGCTCTCCATCTCGTTGAACAGCACCTGCTCAGTGTGCTTTGCAGCGGTGTAGTTCCAGGAGAAGAGTATCATGACGACGACCGAGAAGAATATGACTACGGAAACCGCGAAATCGAATGACCAGACCTGGCCCTTATTCATTTATCATCACCCACCCTCCGCTGTTCTTTATGGTGTTGGTTCCTGATGTCAGGTTGCCCGTGACGTTGCCCGTAAGGACGTATCCCGTATATAGCTTGCTTCCTGCGGTGAGGAGCAGCTGGTTTGACTGGAAGGTTGCGTTGTAGTCAAGGGAAAGTATCTTGTAGGGAAGGACCATGCTGGTCGAGAAGCCGTCGCCCTGCAGGTAGACGGAATTGACCGTGGTCGTTATGCGTGACACCAGGGAGCTGGCCTCTACCCCTATCTTGGTTTCTGTCATGTCCCTTGTCCTGTCTATGCTGGCGTAGAGGGCTATCCCCGCAACCACTAGGAAAAGCGTGAACAGGACCATGAATTCCATGGATGCCTGGCCCCTAGACCTGGTTAATCTGGACATAAGTATTCATTGACTGGATGTCAAAGTTGTAGTATCCCTCATTCACGGGGATGCTGCCGTTCATGTTGGCGTTTGATTCTGCCCAGACATCTGTCACGAGGCTCCTGTACGTTATGTTGAAGCTGACAGTCTTCTGGGCAAGGGAAACGTTAATCACTCCGTCGGGTATGTATACCCTTATGCTTATCTTTGCCGGATAACCCTGGGAATGGACAAGGCTCGCTGCATCGGCTATCTGGGTAGCGGTGGTCTTTGCGTAGGAAAGGGATATCTCCTGGCCCATGTCTTCCTGCGTGGCAACCATGTATGCCCAGAGAGGTATCATGAACACCACGACCAGCCCCACCACAACGAAATACTCAACAGCGGCCTGCCCCCTCATGTTAGAATATTATGGCTTTTGGTATAAATAGCACTTTACATGTTTCTTTCGCTAACATTTCTTGAGGAAGCGGTAGCTCCTGTAAAGAAAGGTTAATGGGAACGCTGGGATTCACAAACCAACTGCCCCTTGCGGCAGCGTTCTTTTCGTGAACGTTTTTGGACGCTTGCCTGTCCAAAAAGGTTCTTTGAACCCAGATAAACCGGTATCCCCTTTCACAGGCCGGGGCCTCAAAGCTCCAGCGAACTGGAGCCGGTTAGGATAGCCATTACCTCACGTTCCCACTGTATGAATAGATAGACGTCAGGTTTATAAAAATTACCAGTGTTTACGGCTGCCTTCAGGGAATATCTTTACCTCTATTTCCTCACGGTTTTATAATTCTTTCCAACCGTGGGATTTTTCTGTTTAATGGACTGGGCAACAACCCTGTTCAATTCATCGAAGCTCTTCCTCTTATCCCTTACCTTTGATATGTGATTATTTCCTTTCTCCATCTCCCTTTCAACATCCTTTGCAACCTTGGTAGGCCCGCTCAGGTATTTCAGGACAGCCAGCAGGTCATCATGCTCAGGGTCTGGTAGCTTGTTCTCGCTGTCCAATATCTCCAGATATGCAACTCCCACCCTAAGGCCGAATTCGGGGTCAAAGGTGTCCTTGTCTTTATACACCATCTTATCGTTCCAGAAGGCCAGGGAATTCTCCACATCACCTAACACGTCCTTGAAATATGAATGAATCTTCGGATGAAGCGTTCTCAGATTCTTATATCTTGCTTTGTTGCTGTGAACCATCCGCCATATCTCATCAAAGGCTCCGGAATACCTCACACCTATCAGCCCCCTTGCAAACCATTTCTCTGAATATGCCGTTACGTCACCGCTGGATTCAGCAAAAATCATGGCCTGGTAAAGGGGGACCTTTTCCTTGTCAGCGCCGAATTCCTCGCATATCTCTACCAGCTCATCAGTCCAGGGAAAGGCTGTCATGTATTCCAGTATATCCATGCCGTCTACCCCGTTGTCCCTGAGAATCTTCCTTGCCTGCTCTTTGCTAATGTATTCAAAATCGCGCATGGCCTCGCTTATGTCATATTTTTCGTGCTTCTTTTCTATGTTTGAGGCGTACGAAGCGCATTCCATTCCCGGACCTGACAATGTCGCTGCCATCAGTATCGGGATTAGAGCATCCCTGTAGAAATTCATGTTACCCTCCGATTTGTCACTATTAAATAGTTACAATTATGGTTTATAAAGTTAACTGCGCTTCTAATTATGCTGCTTTTGGCAGGACTTTCCACCGGGACGCAGACAGTGGATTCTTATTTAAAAACCCTATTTCATTATTCTATACAATTCAATAGTCTGCGTGTTTGGCTTAAGCCTTTGTGACTGCATGGCGTTGGCCAAGCCGTAGGCGTCTGTAAGCTGAGGCCTCGGTAGCTCAGTTGGTAGAGCGTCGCGTTGGTAACGCGGAGGTCGTGGGTCCGACTGAACCCTTTTGGCTTCAAGCCCAGGAGCAACATAAACAATCCTGGGGACGAAACCAAAAGCGTTCGCGGAAAATAAGCTGTCTTGTGCATCAGCACAAGAGATGCAGCACATCTCTTGCAGCAAAGCTGCAAGACCGCGAACAGGGTTCTGGAAATCCCACCCGGGGCTCTTTACGAAATAGTATATATGATTTCGGAGGCTTTTGCCATGTTTCCTATGGAGAGGCTTGACAGGATAGTGAGGAAGGAAACGAGGAACGTGAAGAGCATCGTCCATGACTACGGCCACCTGAAGAGGACGGCCGTCGGGGCCAGGTGGTTCGTGAGGATTCTCGGGGGGACCAAGGAAGAGGAGGAGCTTGCGTATGCTGCTGGCCTTCTCCACGACATCGTGAGGCCTGCCTCAGAGAAGTTGTGCCACGTTGATGACGTTGACGAGCGCTCAAGGAAGATACTCTCCGGAATCGGAATCAGTGAGGGGGATGCAGAAAGGATAGTCGAGGCCGCCCTCGGCCACAGGAAGGTGCATGAATGGAAGAGCGTCCTCCACAGGTCTGTCTTCGTCTCTGACAAGCTGCTGGAGCAAATGGGTGCATACACCAGCTTCAGGAAGAGCTACTATCCCGGCGAGTGCATGGATTACGTGGGGTTCGAGCCCATGGAGGCACTGCTGGATTACATACTGAGGAGGAGGGACATGTTCAACGTGGAATCGTTCGAGCCCTTCTTCAGGCCGCTGGCAGAATACCAGTACGGAAAGGCGCTCGGTTTCTATTCGGCCCTCGAGAGCGGGAAGGCATGGGCGAGAGAGTTAGCCCTCCACATGTACGGGCACGGCAAGAGGCACGATGCAGGGCTCGAGGAGGCTGTCAGATTGTTCAAGCCCTCCGGGAGGGAGGGCGAACAAATGAAGAAGGAGGCGCTCCTCTACATGGAGGGGAAGATGTTCCCCAGGTTCGAGGAAATCCTCCTTTCCAGGCACGATAGAAACCTTTAAAATAACCCTTTTTTGCACGAAAAATGAAAAAGCGTTAGCGGAAAAGCATAAAGCGACAAACCGATAGCTTTATAAACCATTATTGTAACTATTTATCAGTGACAATTGGAGGTTCTTATGCGAGATTCTCTGGGTGAGATAAAGAGAAGTGAAGATTCTGGTAAGATGACAAGGCGCAAGTTCCTTAAGAATGCAGGTATTGTAGCAGCAGGTACTGCTGTTGGTATTGGTATTGTAGTAGGAGAAAGAATGCTGAATGAGTTGGCAGATTTTTTGTATTCAGAGCCCCCGGAAGCTGGAAGGTTTTATCCAGGAGGTTGGGATTGGATAGATGTTGATTGCATTGCCTTTCCTGGGATGACCATGCAGGAATCCGCAAGGAGAAAGATATTCGATGTGGCGCAGGAGATGACTGGTTTGCCAAAGAAAGCGTATGCAGAAGACGGCGGCTGGAAATTTGAATATATGGACCCTGGTTCCTGGGATATTGAGATAGGCGAGAGGAACAATTACAATTTCAGGAACGATGATGGTAAGTGTTCCCTTGAGATTCCAAGACCTTATCTTAAGGGCAAATGATTGCACGATAGCGCTTCCTGTATTATCATAATTTAAAGTTTTAGTGTAATCTGTTTTTCATGGTTTATGAAAACCCGGGAATATCTCACATAGGGTGGGACCTTGACGATGTCGCCTACGAAGGCAGGGCAACCACAATCCTGGCTGCATGCTCTGAAGAAGACCCGAAGTATTTCAGGGAAAGGTTCATTAACGAGTGCGGGAAGGAGGGCGCCCTCTCTGACATAGACCCTCAAAAATTCAGGTATTGTCTTAAGTTGTGGGAGGAGCGAAACAGGAGAATAGAGACCGTCAGGGATTTCGGCGCCGCTGTGACTGACCTCAGGCATGATTATCATCTGTTCGGACCAGAGCACACCAAATACATAAAGAACGCAATCCTGAAAGGCATATCAATGAAAGATGTGAATGAGATATTCTCTAAGGTTGTCCTGAACGAGGGGTTTGAAGAGGCAGTGGAGATTTTCCATAAAAGGGAGATGAAGCAGCTCGTTTTCTCGAACGCGAGCCATCCTGTCGCGGTATACTTCTGGAAGAGATGTGGCATGGAATACGGTGAGGGGATTCCCGTGATTGTCAGGGTGGGTAAAAAGGAGATGGTTTATGAGCCCGGAATGCACGGCAGGGATGACGTGGTCTTTGCAGGAAGGGTTGCCGAACCCGAATGGGACAAGCTGGAGCCCTTCAGGGGGTATCTGGAAAGGGAGGGCATACCTCTCAGCAGGGTTGCTGTGATAGACGACAACCACCTGGGAATCCTGAAGACCGTCAAGAATGGTGGTGGGGTTGCAGTGGGTTATAGGGTAAATGATAATTGCAGAAGAGCTTTAAAATCCGCCAAAATACCCATACTTAAGGAGACCGCCACCCTGAAAGACTTCCCGGAAGTTATCAGGGACTGGGAAATGCTAAGGGGCCTGCTGGAATAGGGTTCAGTAAGGTTTTATAAGATTAAGGGATAACTGGTGAGTATGGCAATAAGGTATCCGGGCGTCCATATAGACATCGGGGGTCCGCTGAGGGTCTCTGACAGAGAGATGTACAAGTCAGAGAACGTTGGGTTTAAGGAAGTATATTCAGGTGAATTTCCGTTTGGGCTGGACTTTCTGGAGCCCATGGAATCCTGGCAACTCTATGGAATATTCTCCAAAGAGGCTTACATAGGTTTCATGAAAGCCGCACTGGCGGTCGGAAGGTCAGGAAAGAGCTTCCCGGATTTCATGAAAGAAGATAATCCGATTGGGGCACTCGGGGCCGCAATACATGAAAATGTAAGAGAAAGTGACACGGAGAAGATAGAAAGGGCTGCAGGGATAGCCAAGAATCACTATATGGCAAACCAGAGCAGGAGGCTCGCTGAGGGTGCGGTGGATGCGCTCTCGCTGATGAAGGAAAACGGCGTGCAGATGAGCATAATAACGTCTGTCCAGACGCCTGATGCAATAATGTGGGTCAGGGGAATGAAACTTGACAGCTATTTTGAGGAAAACCTTGTGATGGGCAATTCCCCCGAGGGTGCCGTAGGAAAGGACGAGAAGACAGAGAACCTGATAAACGCAACTGAGATAATGGGACTGCCCATAGAAGAGACCATTTATGTTGGGGATGCAAAAGGCGACATGTCCGCTTCAGGGGAAGCTGGATGCCACGTTGCCCTTATCAGGAAGGGCATGACGCCCCCGGCCCTTTTTGACAGATACATGAAAGAGATGCCTGTGTTCAGGGAGGGAGAGAATTTCTTCATGACAGATGACCTGCTAAGTGCAGCGAAGGAAATCGTTCTGAAATAGCCATTAGTCTGTGAAGGATTCTGCTGAGAGGCCGGTGAAATCATTGATTATCCTTTCAGGATTTTCTGCGGCGAGCTTCTCCCTGTTCCTGTTGGTGTTGAGCGCAATGACCCTCATCCCGGCGCCCTTTGCTGATTTTATGCCATTGACGGTGTCCTCAAACACCAGGCAGGATTCAGGCTCGACACCCAGTTTATCCGCAGCAAGGAGGTATGTGTCAGGGTTTGGCTTGCCCCTCTTTACGTGGTCTCCGAAAACAAACACACTGAAAAGTTCTGCGATGCCGAGCCTTTTTAGCAATTTCATGGCTGTTGCCTCTGGGTTCGATGTCACAAGGGCCATCCTTAGACCGCTGCTTTTCACGTCCTTCAGGAATTCAAGAGAGCCCGGAACGACGATGCTCCTGAACTCATCGTTGCTCATGCCGGTGATCTTATCTGTCTTCAGCTTTTCCCTGAAGCCGAGGATCCTTTCTTCCATGGACCTGCTGTATTTGCCGTGCTGCTTCAGTATCATGGGTATCTTATCCTTCGTCCTGATGCCCTGCAGCCTGCTGTAATCATCGTCCGTGAAATCTATCCCTGCCTTTTTGAAGCTCTCTTTCCAGGCAGCGCGCGAAATCCCCGGGGTGTAGAGGATGACCCCGTCAAAGTCGAAAATGAATGCTTTTATCATTGTCCCTCAACCCTCAGCCCCTCGTCAATCCTCGCGATGGTCGGTTCCCCGCCAGCTTTCCTTATGGCATCGGCAATCCTTTCCTGCTGGCCCAGGGGGGCGAGGGCAATCATGTTGTCGCCAATACCTGCGCCCGAGAGCTTGACCCCCAGGGCGCCCGCGTTCCTTGAGGCGAAAATCAGCTTCTCGAGAATGTCCGAGGAGACCCCGAGGGAGTATAACATCCCCTGGTTGGCGTTCATGAGCTGGCCGATTGTCTCCATGTCATTGCTCCTGAATGCCTCGATTGCGTAGTCTGTCAACCTTCCTATGTTACCGTAGACCGTCTCGTAAAAGTCTGGATATTTCTTCTCAAGTACCTGGACCTTCTCTATTATGGGCTTGCTCTTTGCCTTGAATCCGGTGTTCCCTATGACCACAGGGAAGTCCCGGTATTCTACTGGTTCGGGTGCGCTGTCCTTCTGGAACCTGATTATTCCCCCATAGGTCGAGGACGCGATGTCAATGCCGCTCCCGAAGCCCTGTATCTCCCATATGGTCTTCTGGCCCATCCTGAATATCTGCTCCTTCGAGAGGTTCGTCCCGAAATGGGCATCCAGCGCCCCCAGGGTCGCGACGACCGATGCGCCAGAGCTCCCGAACCCCTGCTTCATCTCTGACTTCG
This sequence comes from uncultured archaeon, assembly GCA_964389315.1. Lineage (GTDB taxonomy): Archaea > Aenigmatarchaeota > Aenigmatarchaeia > QMZP01 > QMZP01 > CAYMDJ01. The sequence continues at coordinate 23,604 of CAYMDJ010000004.1, read as the reverse complement.
TCCTTATGCTGAACCCGCCTTTCTTTCCAGTTTCCCTGAAGAAGACCTTTATGGCTCCAACGACGTGGGCAGGGGAATCGCAGGGGTATTCGGCGTTCTCTATCCCCATGTCCGGACTGTTGATGAATATCTTCCCGTCATCCCTGGGCTCGAGGTAGGCGTGGAGCCGCTGGTCTATCGCGAAGACCATGGAGGGCTTCCCGTGCCTTGAAGCGTGCTCTCCGAAAAGGATTATCTTCGCAGGGGCTGATGTGTGTATCATAATCAGAACAGGTGCCTGTTAACCAGCTCTGCACCTCCTCCTGGCTTGCTCACGAAGAAATCACCGAATCCGCTCTCCTTCAGGCGGGTGGTTATCTCATTGACGTTCTCCGGCAGGGAGAATATATGGACGTTGGGCCCTGTGTCCACGGTGAAATACAAATCCAGCCCCCCGTCCCTCCATTTGATCATCCTTTTGATTAGTTCCAGGGTCCTCGGCTCCCAGTAGAACAGGTGCGGTTCCGTGGTCATCATTACGGCGTGCATGAGGATTGCATCGGATTCCGCGGTCTTCCCCAGTGTGTGGAAGTCCCTTTCGAGTATGGCCTTCCTCACTTTCTCGAGCATGGATGGGACGAGACCTATCCTGGTGTTGTATATGGGGCTCGTTTTTATGGAAAGCGGCATCGCCTCCCTGGTTGACATCGGCCTCTCCCCTGTGGAGACAACGACAGCGATGTCCCTTATGTCAAAATGCCTCTCGTCAGCTATCTGGACTGCATAGGAGTCCTCGCTCCTTTTCCCGCTGAGCCATTCCACGTATCCTCCGTATATGGAGCGGCAGGAGGAACCTGAGCCCTGCCTGGATATTATGGAAAGCTGCTTTTTGTCCAGTTCCATGCCGGCCGCAGCGCATGCGGCGACGGTCAGGGCCGCGAAGCCCGATGCAGACGATGCCAATCCCGCCCCTGTGGGGAAGTTGTTCTCTGTCACCACCTTTGCCTTCTCGGTGATGCCCGCAACCCCCCTTATGAGGTCGAGGTGCCTGGATACCTTTCCTGCTTCCTTCTCGCCCGCCTTCTCCTTGTTCATGAATACCTCGTCGGAGGGAAAGTCCCTGGAGAACTCGACGGTCGTTATTGTGTTCTGGGAGTCAATGGTGAGGGATAAGTTGTTGTTCATGGGAAGGATAAGCTTCTCGTCATACTTCCCCCAGTACTTGATGAACGCCGTGTTGGAGTTCGCGGTGGATGTCGCTTTCATTTGCTCTCCTCGGGGTTGAGCTTCCTCTCCTCTTTGGCTCTCTGGATTACGGCTATATGGTCGTGCTCTGCTCCCTTCTTCTCTATTATCTCTGCTATCCTGGTGAATATTATGTCCAGAATCTGGTCCAAGGCCTTGTAGTAATCGTCCGTCTCAACAACAGGGACGCCGGTCTTCTTCGCGTCCTCCACCTGGACGTCCTGCATCATCATGTATTTCTCCAGCGCGCCGTAGAGCCTCTCTGAATTTCCTTTTAGGTGGGTAACGAAGTCCCTCTCCGATATCCTCTTCCTGTAAAGCTCCTCTGAGCTGAGCTTCAGGACGATTGGTATGACGCTCGGGTGCTTCAGGACATCCGGGTCATACTGTGAGGGGAGGAAGTGCAGGTATTCTATTACCATGCTCTCGCCGTCCCTGATTCCCCTGTCAGCCACTATCCTTTCCATGAGGCTGTTCATTATCTCTGCCTGCTTGTAGAAGCCCTGGATTATGTTCTCCCTCGTTTCTGTCCTGTCGCCAACGAACTGCCAGGCACCGTATATGCTGCAGAAGAATTCCGGGCGCTTCTCCTTGTCAACCAGGTCCCTGTAAGAGGACCTTATCGCGTCCCCGCCCATGACATCTCCTATCCCCAACCTGGTAGCAATCTCCCTAGACAGGGTGGTCTTTCCGACGCAGGGAAGCGCTGCGATTATGGGAACGATGGATTCCTTTATCTCGCCCTTCCTCGTCAGCTGCCTGTATTTCCTGGCGAGTTTGTATCGATTGAGGTACTTCTCGCCTTTCTCTTTCAGCATCCTCTCTATATCTTCCTGTGAGGAGGATGAGGATATTATCCTGCTTGCCTCAGCGAGGTCGAGCCCTGTTGAGAACACTAGATATTTCTCATCAAAGTATAGCATTCAATTACCCCTTATTTTACGATACTCGCACCGCTGGCAACACGGTATTCTATGTACTTGAAGCCCCTGCTCTCGAGCTCTTTCCTTACCTTTTCTGCGTCATCTCCCCAGGAGAAGACGTTTATCACTCTTCCCCCACCAGCGGTCCAGTAGCATGAGATTCCCTTATCCCTTATCTCCTCGACCGCTATGCAGGCCTCCATCATCTCCTTCTTCCTGCACCTCAGGCCAGAGGTCTCGATGAGGTAGTGAGCGTTCGCGCAGTTCTGCTCCGCAGCCATGAAGGTCTTGTCCCAGTTGTTCGTGAGCAGGCCGAGCTTTATCTCGCCAATCCATGTGGGAATCATGTCAAGCCTTGCCTGGTAGAAGGGATTCGCCCTGGTTGCCTGGAATATCTGCGCTGCAGAGACCCTTGACTCGTAGTCAAAGGTCAGGCCGAATATCCTGAGGTCTTTCAGGTCCTTCTCGGACGCAATCATCCTTCCGTAGAAGTGGGGGTAGCCGTCAACGTTTATCTCATTAAGGCCACCATACATGGCCCTTATGGAGGATTCTGAGAGAATCATTGATATCTCTGCGAGCTGGTCCCTGTTGAAGTTGGTTCCGTAAATCTCCTGAAGAGCAACTACAAGTGCGGCGGCACCTGCATCGCTGCTTCCTGAATAGATGTTGTGATTCCTTGAATCTATCTTCAGGTCGAATTTCTTGCCGGATTTGTCCTCAAAAATACACATTATCTTCCTCGTGTCATCAAGCTTGTCAGGTTCAAGCTGCTTACCGTCAAAGAAGAACTCGACGTTGCCAGAACCTTCTTTTGCCTCCACCACGGTCTCTGTCCTGACCTCTCCCCTGAGGTCTGTTATCGCGAGCCCCATGGAATTGTGGAGCGGGACCCTGTTGGGATAGGCAGAGGAGACAAAGACTACGGGAATCGTCGGGTATGCTACGGCAGTCACTTTCATAGTAAAAACATCGGTATTTGATTTAAATAGTTAATTGGAGTGGAAAGCGTCACTATTTAAGATTTTATGCCAAGACTGGATATAACTGGTGATTATAATGGGCATCGAAGAAGGTGTTGCAGAAATCCTGCAGAGCAGGAGCGAGGAAGGAGGATTCAGTAGGATTCAGGATATCCTGAACCCTCACAGGAAAAAGCCGTACCCGATGGACCATATCGGTGATTTCTCGAGATATCCCATAGAACACAGGTGGAAGGAAAAAGATTTACGTGGAAACGAAAATGGATGGATTGATGCAGAAAAATTAAAAGATGCTGTTCAGACTATAGATCCTGGTGTAGCTACAATTCGCGATATTAATGGTTTCAAAGAAATAGCAGACAGGGCACTAAACCTAAGAGCGGATTCAGCTTACAGGGGTGAATGGAACGATGTGCAGCAGCTTGGGGATATAGATAAAATAATAGGTGAGAATCCAGCAGCCGCAGAGGCAAATAAGATAATTGCAGATAGAATACTACCCACCGTTCTCGAAAAACTACATAAAGGTGATACATTCCAACTTGCTGATTTTGGAATAGGACAGCTTGGAACGACAAAAAGGATAGTTGCAGGAGTTCCACCCGGGTTAAGAAAGAATCTACATGTTCTAGGTGTTGATGTAATGGACGATGCACGAAGGATATCAACTGAGATGCTAACAAGCTCTAATCCTGAATATGGCGGACTTCCTCAAAAGAATGTTCATATGATAGAATCGATGTTTGGGCAACTTCATAAAAACGATAAAATATGGCAATATAAACGTAAGGTTGATGGGGTAGTTTCAGGTGCTGCTATACACCATCAGTCACATGTAAGACCATTCTTCGAGACTGTTTATGAACTTCTTTCTCCAGGAGGTCAGATGGAGATATGGGACTGGCTTCATAAGTTATGGATAGGAGAGGTTGTTAAAATCGGTGAGTATGGAAACGTCTCTGAATTATATAAACAAGGGCTTAAGGAAATGGCAAAGGTTTGGGTTGGTTTGCATGGATATGATGATAAATACAAAGATATGATAGAGCAAAATTTTGATGAAACTATATACAAAACAGGATTTAATTTCCATGCCTTTATGAATAGACATCTTGTTGGTGCAGATATACTTGAAGAAAAGAAGACTGAGTTCCAGTCAGCTGAAGGTCATAGAGACGAATACCTTTACAATGATACTATATTTGATGTTTTTGATACCGTTGTTATGTACCCTATTGCCGATGAAGAAATGCTAGAAAAGATGCCTATGGCTACTCTTCTTCATGGATTTAGTGCCAGAGAAGGTATTTACATGTAAAAGGTCTAATCCCTTTTACTTGACAACGCAAAAATAAAAGGCCTTCCGGCCTACTGTATGAAGTCAATCCCCAGGACGTTCTCTATCTCCTTCTGCTTCTCCTGACTGAACGTCTTGTCAGGTCCGTATATCTGGGACGACTTGACACCCGTCACGATGAGCATCGCGCGGATTGTGTCGCCCAGCTCCTTGATTATCTGGGCACCCCAGATTATCTTCGCGTCGGGATTTATCTTCTCTGAAACGCCCTCCACGATTTCCTGGCATTCCCTTATGGTTATGTCAGACCCTCCGAAGACGTTCACTAAAGCGCCAGTGGCGCCGTCTATGTCAACGTCAAGCAGAGGGTTGTTGAGTGCCTTCTCCACTGCCTCCATGGCGCGGTTCTCTGTGTCTGACTCACCCATTCCTATCATCGCAAGACCGCCAGAACCCATGACCGCCCTGATGTCGGCGAAGTCGAGGTTGACAAGGCCTGGCTTTGTTATAAGTTCTGCTATCCCCTTCACCGCATTGACCAGTATCTCGTCAGCGACCTTGAAGGCCGTTGTTATCGAAACGTCCGGAACAATTTCCAGGAGCTTGTCATTCGGGATAACGATGAGGGTGTCAACGACGGATTCGAGGTTCTCGAGGCCCTCCTGCGCGTTCTTCTGTCGCTGGTGGCCTTCCATGTTGAAGGGGAGGGTTACTATTCCAACGGTGAGGGCGCCGAGCTTCTTCGCTATGTCAGCTATTATCGGGGAGGCGCCTGTTCCTGTCCCTCCGCCGAGGCCGCAGTTTATGAATACCATGTCCGCGCCCTCCAGCGCCTTCTTCACGTCCTCCTTGCTCTCCTTGGCTGCCTCGCACCCTACCTTGGGGTCAGCGCCTGCGCCAAGCCCTCCTGTAAGGTCCTTTCCAACAAGGACCTTGTGGTCAGCATCCGTGTATAGCAGGTCCTGGGCGTCGGTGTTTATTGCCACGGTCTCTGCGCCAACTATTCCGACCTGCATAAGCCTCGATATGGTGTTGTTTCCGGCTCCTCCGATTCCAACGACCTTTATTTCGGCCTTCCTTGACTCTAGAATCCTCCTGAGTTCCTCGTCCATTGCTGTGTCTCTCTCAACTGTCTCATGTCGTATGTTGCTTCCCATCATTTCCTCTTCCATCGAAATCCCTCCGGTTTTAGATTGTGACCATGCCATGGCAAGCCACCCTCATAGAATTATGGCGAGAAACATCCCCCCAGATAATCCTGATGTTGTAATGTAAGAAAGTAAGTTTTTTAAGCATTTAGTGTTCTATAACTAACCAGTGCCCTTGGGAACCGGTGTCGCCTCCTTTGCGGGTTCGCCTGTATCCGCTGGTTTCGGTCCCTCAACGTCCGGCTTCCCGACGCTTTCCGCTTTTTTTGGCTCAGAAACGGAGAACTTGACGTCCTTTATCTCTGGTATCCATTTCTTTATGGATTCTGAGAGCATCTTCTGGACAATCTCCTGGATGGGCTTCTCTGTCGTTATCTCCAGTGTGCTTTCCTTCACTTCCCTCTCTGCCTTGAGGTTGTAGTGATCCAGAAGAGAGAAGGCCCTCTCCTGGACGGAATCAATCCTGAAAAGCAGCTTGAGCTTGTAATGCAGCTCCCTTCCCGCAAGGGGGTGGTTGAAGTCCACGCGGACCCTCCCGCCGGAGACTGACTGTATCCTGGCGTCCATCCCGTCTATGTTGACGAAGGCCCCCGGGTAGGGATTGATTTTCTCCTTGATGAACTTGGCCAATGCTATTATCCTTATCCTCGAGGGGTTCCTCGGTCCGAACGCTTCGGGGGGTTGGAGGTCGAACTCCCTCTCATCACCCTCCTTCATCTCGAGGAGGTTCCTCTCCACCCCAGGGACAGCCATTCCCGCCCCTATTATGGCAAGGACCGGGCCGTACCTCTGCTTGGGGTTGAAGGCGTTCTCCTTCTTTGCCACCTCCTCGCTGGTGGTGTCAAAGAGCTCGCCCGTGGCTGCAATCCTCCCCGTATATTCTATCCTCAGGAAGTCACCCTTCTTCATAAAATCACTCTGTATATTTGTGGGGATTGCTTTTAAGCTTTCTAGGCGGGCTTTATCTCCCTGCATTCGGTGTATATCTCCAGCTCCCCGTAGTATTCCTGGAGTGTCCCTGATATGGAGACCGTATCACCCTCGCTTATATCGGTCCGGCCCTTGTAGGTGGAGCAGAAGACCTTGAGCTCATCATCCCCTTCCTGGATGTAGAACTGCTGGTAGACATACCCGCTCTTGGAGGTGTAGTCCTCGAGAATCCTTCCGACCGTTGAGGTGATTTTCACCGTGTTGTCAATCCTCATGTCGTCCAGAAGGTCTGACAGGGAGGAATAAGGATAGATGGTGTAGGAGTCCTCGAAGGGGTCATACAAACTGGAATCCCCTATGTAGTAGTCGCCAATCCCTGAGAGAAGGGCTATAAGGAGCATTGCCGATATGAGGACGAAGACCATGAGGAACCTGAACATCTCCTCGTTCCCCTTCAGCTCGCAGAACGGGCATTTCATCTGTTCACCCCCAGGTTTATGTCAAACCTCGTTGAGACCTGGCTCCTGAACCACTTCGAATTGTAGACTAGGATTGTAGAGAGCGAGAGAGTGATTATCCCGAGGTTGGCGAACACGCTGTCATAGTATGCGAGGTTGAATGACATGAAGTAAGGCCAGGGATAGAAGAACATCACTCCTGTGGGGGTTATGATATCTGTGAGGAGGTGACCGAGGAAGCCCACGCCGAATGCCGCGGTGAGTGGCTTGTTCCTGGTGAAGATGAAGATTCCTGCCATGCAGGCCAGCATTATGACTGGGGTGTGGATTATCCCCCTGTGCATGAACGGGAAGCCGTAATTGAGGACGAAGTCGAGGTCAGGGATTATCCCTGCTATGGCCGTAGGAATCCTGGGAAGCCTCAGAACATAGGCAAGGGCAAGGGCGAACATGAAGTGGGTCGGAGCCATCATTTTTCTCGCTTAATTATTGGGGTTGGTTAAATAAACTATTTATGTGGTTAGGTATAACACTGTTATATAAGTCGCCGTCCCTTGGGACGGACTTTGTATAATTACCAGAGTGCAAGGTTAGGTGGTTGTTAGTGGCTGCCCGTCAGGGCAGAGTTAGCAGCGTTAAGCAATTTAACATTTAAGGTGTATGGATGAAGCCCGTTTGTGAAATAATGGTATCGGAGATCCTTCCCGGAGTGAGGGCCCTAGTGGCAGGGAAGCTGGTTGATAAGCATTCGTTCTCACAGATGAAGGCTGCCGAGAGGCTGGGGACCACACAGCCGGCAATCTCCCAATACAGGACAGGTATAAGGGGCTCTGGAATAAAGAAACTGAAGGATAACGCAGAGCTCATGGCAATGGTGGAATCCATAGCCGACAGGACAGCCTCTGGAGAACTTTCACAGGACATGGTGAGCATGGAGTTCTGCAACGTGTGCAGGTTCATGCGCAAGGAGGGCCTGGCCTGCGAGTTCCACAGGAAGCTCTACCCCTCGCTGAAAGACTGCAGAATCTGCATGGAAGAATAGGTTGCGTGAACTAGAAATCGAGTACCCTTCTCTGGCGGAGGATTCTGCTCTGTTTTGTATAATCCTTTATTTTCAGCCTCAGCCTTGTCCCTATCGCCAGCAATGCCTCCTGTAGGGTATCGAATCTCTCGGGCTCTCCTCCCATTGCCTCCCTGACGTTCTCCCTGACCTGCCACACCCCGAGAGGGACCTGATAGCCTTCATAAACCTCCCTGAAGACGATGACCCTTGCCTGCCTTCCCATCCTGCGGAGGCCTTCTATCACGCCCAGCCGGGCTGCGTAGTAGCCACCACCCTCCTTATCTGCATATTTCGTCCTTCCCTCAAAGGGCTCATGCTCCTCAAGGATTTCAGGCTTCTTCAGTTTCGCTGTCCACATTCCTCCCGGAGCCCATGCCTCGAAGTTCTCATACTCCCAGCTGCCTGGCATGAGGAGGATTTCGAAGCGGTTGTCCAGGGCCTGGTGCGAGAAGACCTGGAACTCATTCACAGATGGGAAGTCCTTGACCTCGCTGACCATGAAATCGAACAGGAGGGAATCTGTCGCTGTTATGGACCACCTGGTTGGAACGAGCTTCCTGCTGTCCTTCCTCCCGATGACGCCTGAGGAGAGGATTGTTGATATCCTGTAGACATCCTGGCCGTCCCTGTATAGCATCACGCCCGCGTCGCTTGCCTTGACGTCATCGGAGACGATGTAGTCTATCTTCCTCGGTATGTGGGGATTCTCTGCTATCGTGAGCCTCTCCAGCGATGCGCTCGGCCCCATGGGCTGGTGGATGTCTGAGAATGAGACCCTGTAGAGGGGCTTTGAGGAGAATGACATCTCGACGTCCGTGGGCTTTGTCGCGAGCGCAAGCTCCTGGTTCTCATAGACATACCTGTTCCTTGAATGGACGTTCTGTGACATCCTCGACCTGAGCATAAGGGACCTGAGCTCTATTATGTCAGAGTAATCCAGCGAGAGCCAGGTCGCGGGGTTGTCGATGTTATCCTTGAACTCCATCGCGGCCAGGGGGCCAATCCCTACGTTGGGGTATCCGAACCTGCCGACGAAGACGGACGTTGAGGGACCGAAGAATTCCTTTGCTGCAAGCTCTTTTATCCTTGGCTCCACTGACATCCTTGCAAGCAGAGGGCACCTCGCCTGGCCGCACAGGGCGCGGCTTCCCTTGCATATCAGGCACATCCTCGCGGCAGAAACCATCCAAACACCCTGATTTTCCTTGGGAACAAAGTTTTTTATATCAGACATGACATGTTATACCAGGGTGTCAAGAATGAGATGCGGACGGTGCGGAAGCGATGCCAAGGAAGGCTGGACCTATTGCCCGAAGTGTGGTAACCCTCTAAGGAGGAGAGACCTCTTCAGCGACATGTTTGACAGGATGAGAAAGGAGATGAAGGAGATGGACAGGGTGTTCGAGAAAGACATGCAGTTCCTTGACATCTCCCCATTCTTCAGGCAGCAGAAACCTAGAGGGTCAGGCTTCACCATAAGGATAACCCGCGCAGGGGGAAAGGAGCCAAAGGTCTCTGTGAAGACCTTCGGGAACGTTGACAGCAGCACGAAGAGAGAGCTCTCAGAGGAGCTCGGGGAGATGGTTCCCATGCAACCAAGACCAGAGAAGAGAGAGCATAAAGAAAGCCTTCTGAAAAGAATGATTCCTGCGGGAAGGCCTGCGGAGCCCAGCAGAGAGGCTCCCAGGAAAGAGGAACTGGAGAAGGTCTGCGAGCCCAGGAGCATGGAGGAGCCCGAATGTGAGGTGCGGCCCCTTGAGGACAGGGTGGTCGTGGAGATAAAGCTGCCCGGTGTAAAGGAGAAGGACATCAGGATAAAGGAGTTGGAGAGCTCTGTGGAGGTCAAGGCAATGGTGAAGGACAAGGCATATTTCAAGATTCTCACCAAGCCAGAGAACAGGAGGATAGCAGGGAAGTCCTTCAGCAAGGGCGTCCTTAGGGTAGAGTTCCAGTAAACCCTTTACTTCTATCTTTTGCGTGTTGCTCCACAGCTTGCGACTGAAACAACATAAACAAGCCGGTTGATTGCTGACCACCATGTCAGATTTCCAAGGAGGCGTCTGTAAGCTGTGAATTTGGCGGGATATCCGGCAAAAAAGGTGCCCGCATTATGCCGTTTCCAGCCACCAAAACCTTTATAAACCCTTATTGTAACTATTGTATAGTGACAAAGGTCACAGGAGGAAGTGATACAATGTATAAAATGGGCGATGTCCCTAAAGATGATTTAGGAGGGCTAGATGTAAATTGCTTTTATGTAATCAGGGGTGCCCATACCGATAGAACTATCATGTTCAGACCAAATGAGGATTTCAGGCAAGAACTGCTCAATGGTAAATTGAGTGTGGAAATATTTGAGATGGGTGAAGACGGTCAACCTGTTGCGATATACCGCGGTAATGAGGTTCGCGGCAGATTGGGTGAAGACGACCAGCCTGCTGTAGAATGTGGTGCTGGACCCTCTGGTGAAATAGAAAAATACATGAAGATGATTATTGGTCAGCTTCCAATCGGTGATTTTGGAAAACAGCATGTCCTGAAGGGCATGTCTTTAGATCGCGGGATGCAATACTAAATCATGCTGCTTTTTAGCAGATTTCCTCCTCCAAACCCCCGCAGTCATGGGTGAGGGCAGTGCCCGAGGAACCCCGTGACTGCACTAATTATCTGTCTGTTTCATTCTGCCCTGTGGTGTTTCTTTTCAGTGATAACCAGCAGCTACGGAACCTAAAAGCTTTAAATATACTCCTTACAATCAGTAATCAGGTGAAATGATGCCGAGGCCGTCACTGAGGTCAAGGACCCTGAAGAGGATAAAGATAAAGGTCCCCGGAGGGGCAAGGATAATCCATTACATAAAGAAGAGGCCAGGGAAGCCAAGGTGCGCCCTGTGCAGGAAGCCGCTTTCCGGAACCGCCAGGGGAACCAAGGCTCAGGTCAAGGGCATGTCGAGGAGCCAGAAGACCCCCAACAGGGCCTATGGTGGGAATCTCTGCCCAGCGTGCTCGAAAGAGGCCGTAAAGGAGAAGCTGGGGTGATATGATGTTCGAGGTAGGAAGGGTTTGCCTGAAGATAGCAGGAAGGGAGGCAGGAAGGTATTGTGTCATTGTGAACAAGATTGATGATAATTTCGTCACAGTCACAGGGCCGAGGAACCTGACTGACGTCAAGAGGAGAAGGTGCAACGTGAACCACCTCGAGCCGATACTTGACATTCTCAAGATAAAGGCGGACGCCAATGACGAGTCTGTCCTCAAGGCATACCAGGAAGCCAACCTCATGAAGAAACTGAACCTGGAGGTCAGAAAGAAACATGAAACCAAAAGTGAAGAAAAAGCCAAGAAGAAAGGTAAGAAGAGCGGGAAGGATAGCAACGATTCACACAAGAAGGTAAAGAAAAAATAATCTTCTTTTTCACGGGAACGGAAACATATATAAACCTGCTTGTAATATACGTAGTAATCAGGTGCATGGCATGAAATGCGTGAGCTGCGGAAGGAAGGTGGAGACAGAGCCTGTCTGGGTAGAGTTCCTCTGTCCAGGATGCGGGAAGGAGAGCATAATCAGGTGTGACAAGTGCAAGAGGATGGAGAACCCCTACACCTGCAAGTGCGGCTTCACAGGACCCTGATGCACCAGATAACATAGTTCATAATCAAACGGACGACCTTAACCGATATAACAAAGTCGTCTTTTTGTATAGTTTGACTGGGATGGAATATGGGGGAAGTAATCTGCGTTTACAAGATAATGCCCGAGAGGCCGGAGGATTTGGATTACGTGAAGAAGAGGCTGCAGGGCATGAAGCCAGCGCGGCTCGAGGAAGAGCCGGTAGGCTTCGGAATCGTTGCGCTCAAGTTCACTGCGGTCATCAAGGACGGACCGGGCGAGCTGGAGAACCTCGAGGAGCGGCTCGGCAGGATAGAGAAGGTAGGAAGCTGCGAGAACATAATGACAACCAGGGCGCTGTAAGTATTCTGAAGCATGTTCTAGAAATAGCGAAATGTGCCAAAAACCTTGCACTCGCCTGAGGGAACTGGAGTTATCTGTGTGGTTCTGTGTCTTGGTGGGGCATCCAGACCGGCGATTGCAGCATATAGCCTTTCCCGAAACTGCATATTGCCCGGAGCATCAGTTACTGGACCGGTTTGCATCTCATCTTGTATCGGACCGAACAAATCATAAACCGACCTTATTCCAGGAGGGCAGTCTTCGGGCTTTCTTACAACATATATTGCCATGATTAATGAGAATTTTTTGATTTTATATGCTTAACGGAATTTCTTATGTCCTGAACATTACTCCCAGAAGAATTGGTAGTCACGGACTGCGCGGACGTCGCTCTTCTTTGGTCTCCTGTTCTTCCAGTAGTAGGTGAGAGCGAAGCCCGTCAGGAGGCCTCCGAGATGGCCGAAGTTGGCGATTCCGGGCTCGAAACCGGTCAGGCCGAGGAATAGTTCAAGCCCTGCTATGGCAAGGATGGCTATGTATGATGGTATGGCGTATGGTATGGGAAATATTATTATCTTTTCCCTCGGGAACATGAAACCGAACGCTGCCATCACGCCGAAGACCGCCCCTGACGCGCCGAGCATGGGTATGTCAGATATTCCCATCAAAAGGATGTAAAGGAATGCCGAGCCTATCCCTGATATCAGATACAGGGCTATGTATCTCCTCTCCCCGAGGGCGTTCTCTATCACGCCCCCGAATATGAAGAGGACGAACATGTTTATCATGATGTGCATGACTCCCCCGTGCATGAACATATACGTTATGAACTGCCACCATGCACCTGAAAGCGCCTCTGAGGGGACGAGCCAGAAGAGACTTGTGAACGGAGCTATGGCTACCTGCAGTATGAACATCACGATATTGATTCCTATCAAAGCTGTGGTTATCCTCATGAAAACACCGGTTATTGGTTATATCGGGTTCTTATTAATAAAGATTTGCAGCCAACGGATATCCGAACCCAGGCCGCACCCAGGATTGGTATGAACAATGGTTGGTTTGAATGCTAGGAATGAAAAGTCGTTTTGTGCTCATGAAATTGCAGAAACCTAGTGGCTTCTCTTCTTCTTCCTGAAGTATCTCCTCCAGACGAAGAAGCCTATTATCACTATGACAGCGAGCCAGAACACAATGCTTATCCCTGACGTTTCCCCGCCGGGTGCCTCGAAGTTCAGGACAACGTCCTTCCTTATCTGGCCCTCCTTCAGGTCAGGTCCCACGTAATCTATGACCAGCTCTCCCGCGCCCTGCATGACGAGAGGGAAGGAAAAGGTAGTCTTCTTGGTTGCCTTGAGCTGGCTCAGGTAATCTATCCCCGTCTCCTCGCCGCCCATGAACAGCTTTGCCTCCACGGAACTCGCGTCTGCCGTCCCCTTGTTGGCAACCTCTATGTCAATGGTTCCCCTGGTGTAGTCGGGCTCTATGCTTATTATGTCCATTATTATCACACCCGTGACAGGGATTCCCAAATCGAATGACTGGGTCTGCTGGGCATTGTTCTCGTCCTTGTAGCTGAGCGTCAGGGTTGATGAATAAACGCCGTAATTGAGGTCAGAACCTATCCCTATGGTGAGCCTGACGTCCTTTGTCCCTTCAGGCGCGATATCACCAACGTAGACCATGCCCCCTGAGAGGATAGGGACTATTGACGTGGACTCTGCGGCAAAGCTTCCCTGGACCTGCCTTGCCGTTCCGGTCCCTATGTTCCTGATGTTCACGTGGAGATCCACTCTTCCTCCGGGCTCTATGTTGGCAGGGACCGTGGTTATGTTCTCTATGACGAAGTTTGTGCTTCCCTGGACATCTATCGATACCGTCCTCTCGGTGTATATGTCAGGGCTAAGCTGGGGGTAAATCCTGAACTTGAGGTCATAGTTGTTGGAGATGGCGGTGTCAGAAACGGTCAGCTTGAACGTCGTCTTCACGGAATTCCTTGCAGATATCCTTGAGAATGTCTTGGTGGCATCCTGTCCTGTCACCAGGGTGAACGGAGAATCGGGAACTATCTCGACTATGTAGTTGTTGGCGTCGGCATAGCCATTGTTCTGTATCTCTATCTCGACGTCAAGCATCCCTCCGGGGTCTGCGGGATAAGGGGTCTGCTTGGTAAGGACTACCTGGAGGTCTGAACTGGTCTGTGCCATGGACACTCCTGAAAGAATCAGAACTGAAATCAGCGCGGATGCCAGAAGCATTGTTTTTCTGAACATTTGACCCCCTTATAATATCTTACCATCCATCATTTTAATGGTTTTGTCAGTGTAATCGCCTATCCTGTGGTCATGGGTAACTACTATTATCGTATACCCTTTCTTTTTGTTTAATTCTTTAAGAAGGTTTAGTATCATGAACCCTGTTTTTGTGTCAAGGTTTCCCGTGGGCTCGTCACCTAGGATGATGCTGGGCTCGTTCGCAAGGGCCCTTGCAATCGCGACCCTCTGCTGCTCCCCTCCTGAAAGCTGGGTAGGCTTGTGGGTAAGCCTGTGCGAAAGGCCTACCATGTTGAGCAGGAATCTCGCCCTCTCTTTTGCCTGCCCCTTGCTCTTCCCGTTTATCCTCAAACCAAGCTCCACGTTCTCGAGCGCAGTATAGCTGGGTATCAGGTTATACTGCTGGAATATGAACCCTATCTTCTTCCCTCTTATCCTTGCGAGCTGGTTGTCCTTGAGTTCATTGACATGCTCGCCGTCTATGAAGACCTCTCCGCTGGTTGGCCTTAGAAGGCATCCTATTATGTCAAGGAAGGTCGTCTTCCCAGAGCCAGAGGGACCCATTATGGACATGAAAGCCCCCCTCTTTACCTTGAGGTCTATCCCCTTCAGAACCTCGACCCGGCATTCGCCCTCATCTCCGAAGCACTTTGTTATGTTCCTTACCTCAACTATCGTATCTTCCTTTTCGGTGGCTTTCTTTTTCATGAGAACACTATCAATGTTCGTTTGCTGGAATAAAAAGGTTTCATGATTTTGAGGGACTGATAGGGAAATATCGCCCGGAGAATGTCCCTGGGGAATGATGTCATGCATGATATCGCTCTACAGGATTATTGTCCTACAGGAAATCCCGTAACCTACAACCATTCGATTCATATATATAGGATAACGGCCAATAATATACATAACGAAAAAAGGCATTTTTCAGGCATTAACCCGGAGTGGGGGCTTCAGGGGATTGCTCATTGCACAAGAAAGTCATCAGGGGTAAGGTTTATTATTATACCAGCACCAGGGAGAATGGCAGGGTCAGGACTATATATCTGGGGATGACGGAACAGGAGGCCTTTAGGAAGGAGAAAGAGCTCCACGGCGAGGGCCATGACAGGAAGGTCTTTGCCGGGGCAATACTCTCCCTTTTCATACTCTTCGCTATAATATTCATCGGGGGGAACTTCACCGGCCTGTTCCTGGTCACAGAGACCCAGGAACTAAACCTTTCGGCTGGCGGCAATTACAGGTTCAGCTGGGTTCCCTCAATCGACGGAAACCTTTCATCCTTCTCTCTGAAAGGAGAGATTATGGGCGACGGGAACGTCGTCATCTTCCTTTCCTCCAGCCATGACAATTTCGTTATTTTTGACAGATCCCTTGATAATTCCTCTGTTCTGAACGGTTCCTGCCAGGAAACCTGCAATTTCTCCCTTTCCAGCCCCCCGCAGCCGCCCTTCGAGATAATTTTACTTGTCGAGAACGGGACGACAGTCAGACTGGACAGCATCGAATATTCTGTGGAGATAACCAACCACACATTTAGGCAGGAAAACGGCAATGAAACGTCTGCAAACGAAACATTGAATGAAACCGCTATTAACGATACGACCGAATCCTGGATTGATACTGCACCCGTTTTGAACCAGACACCTCTGATGAACGCAACCCCTGAAGCCCCATTAAACGAGACCCTTAACGGGTCTGTGACTGAGACACAAGGGAGCGAAGAGGAATTTCTTGACTGGCTCTATGAGGGATATGACAGCCCGGAGGAATACATGAAATATGTCGTTGAGCCGGGACAGGGACCCTGCGAATCATGCGGTATGGAAAAGCCAGAGCCCGCAAGAAGCATGAGGGATGAGCTTAATATAACTGTCGACGGAACCCTTTCGACTATAAAGACCAACCTGGAGAGGAGGCTGAAGGTAAGGGTTTCGGAAATCAGGAGCATAGGAGACAATTTCTCGCTGTCTTTTGAAGGGAGGGAATCCTCTGTAAGGCTTCATGACGTTGACGTGTCGAGAATAAGGAACCTGATATTCAGCGACGTTGACACGGCAATCTTCAGGGGAAAGAAGATAGCCCTCGGGACAGAAACCTTTGGCGCTGACATACCGGATAACGTGACAGCAACCATCACGCTGAAGAAGAACGGCCCTGTCAACAGGGTACTGAGGTGCGATGATTACATAACAGAGGACGAATCCTGCCTGGAATGGAAAGAAACCAACATAAGCTTTGTGGATAACGGAACGCATATAATATTCGACGTGACTGGCTTCTCGGGTTACGCTGGTGCCTTCATAAACATAATAAACGTCCAGTCATATCCGACCATCAACGGCAACTGGACAGTGAGATTCACCACAGAAGGGAGCGCCAACCTTTCCATAACAGCATTCAATGGAACGACGTTTGGTGAGGAATACCCGGACGACCTAGAATTCCTGGAACTGAGATGCGGCGACCAGATCCTTCCCGCAACAAGGAACGGAAACGTTGTTTCATATGAGAATTATTCCTGCTCTGAGACTGGTTATGAGACTAGCCACGTAATGACGTACGGGAAGCACTATCTGGAGTTCAGCTTTGGCGGGGACGTCAAGTACGCGTACAACGACGTCCTTCCCCCGCAGATAGACAATCCATTCGTTAGCGAGACCTCAATCGATCAGGGGGATCCGGTCATCTTCAATGTCACGATAACGGACAACGACTGGGTCCACACATCCATAGCGACCTTCCTCTACCCGAACAGCACGGAACAGAACCAGACACTGATCGCAGGAACAGCTGACGCATCATCCAGCACCCCTGACCTGGAGAGCGGTGTGGGAGGCATCGTCTCCTACACAGAACCTGGCGACACGTTCGATAACGGCTTCTACTCAGACACGTACTTCCAGACCATGACAGGAACGTCCCATTATTATCCCCTGGAAAGAGAAGTCAGCTCCACTGACAGGGCATTCGTCCTCAAGAAATATCCCGACGGTCATGATACAGCTGCATGTGACTCGACAACGACCCACAGGCTGGATCCTGACGACAACAGCGTCCTCTGTTACCTCTACAACACCACGCACGTATATTGCGAGAGGCAGAATGCAGGGATGGATATATACATATCATACCAGGTCGTGGAGGCACTTAATCAGGAATTCATAGTCTACAGGAACTACCAGGACTTTGACGGATCAACTCTTTCATACACCCCATCCATTGGAGGGACTGTCACGGGGGAGAACTCCTTTGCGTGGGTGAACGGAATGAAGACCCCGACCACGAGCAGGGATCACAGAGGCCTCTCATGGATAGCTTACATATCTGACGGAAGCCAGACCACGCTGACCCTCCAGAGGGATTCTGAAGGCGCAGGTCATACAGGAACCATGCGATGGATAGTGGTCGAGTTCAACACGACCCAGATGCCAACCTTCAACCTGACCAGAGGACAGACAAGCGTCACCAACAATTACTTCACGAGCCAGCAAACCGTGTCATGGAGCGGCAACAAGTCCTCATCCATCATGTTCCACCAGTTTGCTACCTCAGGTGACGACGGTCTTGACCAGCACGCAGTCGCAGGAGAGATAGACTCCGACAGCCAGATAAGCTTCTGGAGGCATAGCTCCAGTTTTGCGACGACGGTCCAGTATTACATTCTGGATTTCGGGAGCTATGCAGGAGGGACACTCAACAGGCAGGAAGGTGTTACTGCAACTGCTGCCTCTTCCTGTGTATGGGACGTATCTCTCGGGACACCGGTCGATCTCAACAGGACCCTGGTTTCGGTATCCAATACCATGGACGGCGACGGCATGGCCCAGCCAAGATCATTCCTGTGGTTCTACCTGAGCGACAGCACAACACTTGAAATAGAGAAGAGGTATAACGGCAATGCCCAGAGGGTAGCTCACCATTTACTGCAGCTTGCTTACAACACCACCACCCTTCCTGACATGGAATTCACTGATGCCAACCTTACAGGAAAAGATTACACTGAAATCATGGATAGTTACATATACGATATAACTGCCGTGAACGTCACTGTCTACATTTCCAATTACAACTCCACCTGCTCTGCCAGCCACGGCAACGCCGCACCTGACCTCTGGCTGGAGATTTACAATGGCAGCGACTGGATCAATATATCCGGATTCGGGGTCACAGGGACGGGTAGCAGAAAGGCAGGGACCTCTGAATACTCTGTCCTCTCTGGCTGGACCGATGCATCGAACAGGAATGTCAGGATAAGGGGAACGAACTTTGATTCCAACGTCACGACAGGTGAGTATGACGAGATAAACTGGACGCAGGTGACCGTGGAGATGACAGCCCTGAACCAGAGCGGCTACTTCACGTTCGAGTGGGTGGATACCGCAAGGGCAGGAAGATACAACGTGACAGGGGTCTGGACGAACGACACGGTCGGCAACGAGAACTCGACCACACATACAGACGTCTACTTTGACGTTAACGACATAACCCCTCCGGAATGGTCAGGGAACGTGACGAACATAGTATCGCAGTATTCGTCCTCAGGGCTTTCGTTCTTCAACACGACATGGACTGATTTGGATAACTCCGTGAGCGATGTCTTCATTGAGGGGAACTGGTCAGGCTCCCCGCACAACTACACTATGTATACAGACGACGGAGGGATATACCAGTTCAACGTCACACTGCCTGCAGGCGATTTCTACTGGCGCTCATGGGCGAACGATACTGAGGATAATTGGAACTTCTCCGATACATGGTATTTCAGTGTTGACAAGGGAGACATGCCGATAGACCTAATGGTCAACGGATCAGAGACGCCGGGAGACTTCTGGTACGGGAACACCACGAATGCATCCGGTTATAGGGATTATTCAGAGGGAAGCCTCCAGCTCTACCTGAATTCCTCGCCTGTGGCCAATCCTCACGAGGAAATCCTGGGAGCCGGTTACTGGAATTACACGCTGGTCTTCCCCGCAACCAATAACTATACTGTAAATTCAACGTCAGTCTTCTTCACCATGAACAGGATTGCCTCCTCCACTACACTCTACCTCAACGGCTCTGACCTGGACCAGGAGATCTGGTACGGGAACACCACGAATGC
This sequence comes from uncultured archaeon, assembly GCA_964389315.1. Lineage (GTDB taxonomy): Archaea > Aenigmatarchaeota > Aenigmatarchaeia > QMZP01 > QMZP01 > CAYMDJ01. The sequence goes on along the minus strand of CAYMDJ010000004.1, from coordinate 4,247 downwards.
CACGGCGTATACGGATTACGGGACAATCACGCTCTATCTGAATGAAACCCCTGTGAGCCACCCATTCCATGGACTGGTTGGATTCGGATACTGGAACTTCACTGCATACTCATCCGGAGACAATAACCACACCGGAAGCGAGGATTCCATATTCCTTACGGTGAACAGGATATCTTCCATACCCACGCTCTACATCAACGGCAGCGCTACCAACCAGACGTTCACTTACGAGAAGAGCATAAACGTGACTGGATACTGCGATTACGGTTCCCCGTCACTTTACAGGAACGGAACATCAATAACAAACCCCTACTTTGACCTTCTCGGCGTCGATTACTGGAACTTTACGCTGGACTGCTCCGGGGACGAGAACCACACAGAGAGTTCAAAGTCACTCTTCCTTACGATGCAGAAGAAGACTCCTGCGATAACCCTCTATCTGAACGGAAGCAGTAACGAATTCTATGCTTTGTCCGGTGAGGACGTTAACCATACGGCAATAATGCCAACACTCGGTGCAGCAAGAACCGTGAGCATGCACCGGAACGGGACCCTGATGCAGACAGGGGCTGTCCCTCTCATGAACGTATCCAGCTATTCACAGGAAGGCGATTACGAGGTCAAGGTCAACTACACAGGCGATGACAACTACACATATGCGCAGAGGATACAGTACGTCCATATAACTGCGAGTGACATAGACCCCCCTGACATATACATCGATTATCCTGCTAACAATTCCCACCACAATGCTTCATCTGTCTATTTCAACCTGACGATAGACCAGAATGGCGACTGGTGCGGATACTCCCTCGATGACGCAGAAAACGTTAGCATGGACAACACCAGCAAGACTATGTGGTATTCACTGGTTAATGGAATCGGCGAAGGAACCCATTCGATCACATTCTCGTGCAACGACACTGTCTCTAACATGAACTCCACAGACCCGCTCAACTTCACCGCAGACTTCACCTTACCGACAGTCATTGTTTATCAGCCGCAGAACCAGAGCTACTCTACTGACAGAACGCAGATAAGCTACACGTACGCTGACAATCTCGGTGGCTGCTCATGGTCTGCTTATTCACTGAATTCCGGAAGTAACATTTCCCTTAATTGCCAGAACTATACAGGTGCTGCAATAGGTTCCTCACAGGGAACCAACGAACTGGTTGTTTGGGTAAGGGACCAGGCACAGAACGCAAACCATTCGAGCGTTTACTACCTGTACGACAGCATACCGCCGCAGTGGTCAGGGATAGCAGAGAACGTATCCAACGGGAGCGCGTACGACCCGGGAAGGACCTATCAGTTCAATGTCACATGGACTGACGCAACGACTGCCGTGGACACTGTCATGATGAACTTCAACGGTCAGGAGTATCCTCCCACATATAACACCACGACCGTCTTTACCTTCGAGATTCATTCAATGGGAGCAGGCAGCTATGATTACTACTGGACAGCGAACGATACCATGGGGAACTCGAACCAGACGGACGGATTCACGTACACTGTCACGCAGGCACCGAACCCCATCTGGCTGTGGCTGAACGGCTCTGAGTCCAACATGACGGCAACGTACGAGGATATGATAAACGCAACGGCTTCTGTGTTTGCCGGGACGGTCAGCCTTTACAGGAATGGTTCCCTCGTCGGGAACCCAGAGGAAGGGGTCCTCTCCGCAGGGACGCATGTTTATCTGGCGAACAGCTCGGGTAACCAGAACTACACGACCAATGAGACGACTTTCAGGGTTGACGTAGGGAAGAACGGGGTCTCCATGTCCCTCGTGATAAACCCAGTCTCACCGATAACGTACGGGACGCCGGTCACCGCGACGTGCCAGCCCAACAACACCCAATCCCAGGCCATCCTTTACAGGAACGATACCGATGTGACATCGTACGAGAATGCCACGCCATCCATAATAGGCGCTGGTTACTGGGAATACGTCTGCAACGTTTCAGAGACAGGAAATTACACCTCTGCAGAGACATCGCAATTCTATCAGGTCGACAAGGCACCAAACCCTATTCACCTTTACATAGACAACAACCAAGCCAATCATCAGAAGGAGTATGGAACGAACACGAACGTCAGCGCTTACATCGATTACGGGACAGCACAGCTTTACCGAAACGGGACCCAGATATCCAACCCTGACAATGGTCTCTACGGGGTTGGTTTATACGTGTTCAAGACCAACTCCACAGGCGACGAGAACCACACAGGCAACGAGACCACATGGAATCTCACGGTGACGCAGTTCCAGACCGTCATCAGCCTTTACCTCAACGGAGTTCAGGGAGAGGTGTGGATACAGACAGAGCAGGACGTGAACCACACAGTGTATTCCAATTACGATAACATCGTTTCGCTGTACAGGAACGGACAGCCCGTTGAAACAGGGCCTGCCCCGCTTACAAGGATAGAGGAATATCCAACAGAGGGAGACTTCAACATAACTGCCAACTGTTCAGGAGATGACAACCACACCGCTGCAGAGGTTTATTACATGCTTCACTCCCTTGACCCGAACAAGTGGCCCCCGACCATAGACAACTCCCATTTCAATGAAACAATGATAACCAAGGACCAGTCAGTAGAACTCAACGTTACATCCACTGACATGAACTGGGTCGATGGTGTGATAGCCACATTCGTTTATCCGAACACGACCCAGCAGAACGTCACCCTCCAGGAAGGGCTGATAAATGCGAACACCAGCTCCGACGACCTTGAGCCAGGAACCCAGAACATAAAAGCAGAGTACATTGCTGGAGATAACGAAACTATAGGAGAGACAGGAGAGATCAACATATCAAACTACCAGTGGCATTTGATAAACTTCTCCTATGATTATGAATATCCGCCTATTGTTTTGGCTACGCCTGTAACAGACACGGGTAATGACGATGAGGGTCTCATTCCTGTCATAACCAATATCACAAACACGAGCTTCTGGATAAATCTCTGTGAGGATGACGGTTCATCGGGATGCAGTTCGGTTGCAGAGGAGGAGACTGTCCATTACTTCGTCTTCGACGTCAACAAGACGGATGATTATTCGTGGATAGAGGTCGGGACAATAGACGGGTCCACTGACGGAAGCGACACGGTTGTCACGTTCGAACAATCATTCTCCTCTGCGCCTTACGTATGGGTGAGCGCACAGACCGATAACAGCGGTGACATGCAGATAGCGCCGACCGTCTGGACAGACACCGCAACCACCACTGACGTCCAGATCATAGGCTGCGAACACGATGCCTCTGGAGACAGCTGTCTTTCCGGCGGTACAGAAACCTTCGGGTACGTTGCCATGGATAACAACAGTGTTAACATAACAGGGTTTGAATCTGGCTACGAGGACATCGACGACAGCCTCTGGACGGATATAAGCTTCGGCCCTTATCAGGATATACCCAGGATAATGGTTTCACAGAACGATGATGATGGGGGACAGGATCCGCAATACCCGTGGGCAAGGGATGTTACGGTCTCAAGCGCACAGGTGCGTTACTGCGAGCAGGACGCCCCGGGTGTCTGCAATACACACAACAGCGAATATGTGATGTGGTTCACGGTTCCTGAAGGCGGGATATTCATCCCGGGGACTCTTCAGCCAGACGTGTACTACGAAGAAACCAATCTGACAGAAGTGGATTATGATGACTTAATCAACGAAACCATGTATGAGATATCATCGATAAACGTCACTGTTTATGTGTCTGAGTACAACTCCACTGGATCCGACAACAGAGGAAATGCCGCGCCTGACCTCTGGCTGGAGGTTTACAACGGTTCAGAATGGGTCAATATATCGGGATTCGGGATTACGGGAACAGGTAATGTGAGCATCATCGTGACAGACCCCGCAATAACCCTCACATGGCAGAACAAGACCACCAACAGGGACATGAGGATAAGGGGGGTTTATTTCGATTCAAACGTAACGAGAGAGGACTATGATGAAATAAGCTGGAATCAGGTGTACGTAACGATTGAAGCAGAGAACCAGACAGGATACTTTACATATGAATGGAGCGACACCCCAGTAGTTGGTTATTACAACGTTACCCGCATATACGCCAACGACACCAGGGGCAACATGAACATGACGCAACCGGACAGCCTTTACTTCCACGCCCTTGACGTTGACCCGCCTTACATAGACATAGTCTCTCCAACCCCTTCCAACAACACCAGGCAGACCGGAAACCTTCATCAGATAAACGTCA
>CAYMDJ010000003.1:0-36290 GCA_964389315.1 uncultured archaeon | reverse complement strand
CCCTGAACCTGCCTGCCTGGGGCCTGTCATACCTCCAGACCCTGCTTATCTGGTATCTCTTGAAGGGCTTCTTCAGCTGGGGGTTCGCAGCGACCACCCTCGCCATGGGGACGGTCAGGTCAAACCTGAGGCCAACCCTCCGGTCGCCCTTGTCCCTGAAGGTATATATTTCGTTGTCAACGTCCTCCCCGCCGACGCCCTTCCTTCCAAGAAGCTCCATGCTCTCCATTGCGGGAGTCTCCATGGGACTGAAACCATAATCCTCAAAGACAGCCCTGATCAAATCCATCAGGTACTGCCTCCTTATCATCTGCCCGGGAAGGAAGTCCCTCATTCCCCTCAGCGGCTGGATTGCCATTTTTCACCCTAACCTTTAATTGGTTATTATTATTCTTAAAGGATTCCAAAAATATGAGAAAACCATGTTTGATGAGCTTGTTTACCCATGAGTATTTATATAATTGTTTACAAATGTAAACTTTAATTATTTACAATTTGCTGCAATAAGAAATCTTATTTTAATAACCGCCTCCAATATCTTATCATGCCCCAAGATGATGAAAAGAAAAAGCAGTCCACGATTCTGAGGAGGATAAGCTCCTCGACCACTGACAGGAACGGTGCAAAGAAGCAGGACGAAGTCCTGAGGACAACCGTCATCCAGAAGCAGGGCCAGAGACCCATCGTAATCAAGCAGGTCCAGCCTCCGGAGATAAAGATATACGGCGCGGCACATGTCCAGAAGCTGAAACCCGGCCAGATGGCGGCCGACGGCATAGCCAAGTGGGGCGGAAGCTGGTGGTTCATCGGAATATTCATGATTCTTCTCGTCATCTGGATGATAATCAACTTCTTTGCCCTGACGCACGTGTGGGACCCCTACCCATTCATCCTACTCAACCTCGTCTTGTCATGCCTCGCTGCAATCCAGGCCCCGATAATCCTGATGTCCCAGAACCGTGCGGCAGAGAGGGACCGCGCAAAGGCAGAGAGAGACTATGCAGTCAACAGGAAGTCAGAGAAGGAGATACAGAACATCCAGGATGACCTTGACCACATAAAGAGGAAGCTCGCAGAGATTTCATGCAGGCTCCAGGCAAGGCACAGGCGCTAAAGGTCTAGATTGTGACAGCCTCGTTTAATTGTCTTTGTTTTTCAATCCTTGATTTGTATTCAGGGCAGTCCCTATGCCTCCGCGTGAAACAAACCCTCTCTGCTTCAAACTCGTCATCCGGACTATCTGGCCATTGCTTATCAGGACCGCATTTTTGTGTGTATGGACAGACCAATATTCCAATAAGCCTATATCTGGACATTAAAACACCTTTTTAATTCAATGACATTAAATCTTATAAACCATACGCCTTTAAATGCCTGAAAATGGAACATTTCATAAACCTTCTTGTGATGAAACATTCAAAGGTGAAACAATCATGGCGGTCATGAAACAATCCATTCTAATTGTTTCATTGGTGATATTGCTAGCGTTTTCCATGTCCGGAATGGCCGGCGCCCAGGAAATCGAATATTACGGCGTGGACGCATCCATAGGGGAGGACCTGTCCGTCAGGAACAAGGCGGTCTTCAAGTTCAGCGAGCTTACCAACCACTTCAATTACGAGCTTAACTTCCCCATATACAACCTACAGGCATCAAGCGACTTCGATTTCGCAGACTGCCTGGTGAACAACAGGCAGGAATCCGCGACTGTCAGCTGCGACTTCATAGGAATGACAAGGACAAAGAACACCCTCACGCTGGAGTTTGACACCAGGAACCAGATAAGGAGGGTGGGTGACAACTACCAGCTCGTCGTTGACTATTCGATAAACAACCCCGTGCAGAGGAGTTTCATAATAATAAACCTCCCCGAGTTCGGCATCCTTGCCGCTGACAACCAGTCATTCTTCCCAACGGACGGCAAGACCCTCCTGACGGCGGACGGAAGGAAGATAGCGGTCTACTGGGAGGATGACCCGACAGACCAGAACCAGCTCCAGTTCTCCGTCACATACAACACCCCGAACGTGGGAGGCCCCTTCTACAGCTTCCTCCTCGCGGCTCTAACATTCATAGTCATAGTGGTCATGATAGCTGTCGCTGTCTACATAAGGAGGGACAGGAGGCCGGCAGACGTTGTCAGGTCGGTCCTCAATTCCGATGAGAAGAGGATAGTTGACATCCTCAGCGAACACAAGGGTAAGGCCGGCCAGAAGATACTCGTCAGGGAATCGGACTTCTCAAAGGCAAAGGTGTCCCGCATTGTAAACTCCCTGAAGAGCAGGGGCGTGGTCAGCACAGAACCGATATCGGGCAGGGAGAACAGGGTAATCCTTTCCATAGAGCGCCCGAAGAGGGAGGAAAACCATGAGAGGGAAGCACGACAGGACGGTCCTGGAGAGGATTGATGCCCTCTTCTCAAGGGCAGAGAAGCTTGCGGAGACCAGCCCTGCCAATTCAAGGCGTTGCGTCGAGCTTGCGATAAAGAACGCGATGAGATACAACGTCACCGTCCCGAAGAGATACAGGATGTCCTACTGCAGGAAATGCCACTCCTACCTCAAGCCAGGAATATCTTCCGTTCACAGGACCTCGCAAAAACAGCAGGCCCTTATAATCACCTGCAGGGAATGCGGCAGCGTCATGAGGTTCCCCTACAGGAAGGAGAAGTCACAGAAAAAGAAGTCCCAAAAAACCAGCTCCCCGAGGAAAATCGGGCCAAGAAGGAAAAAGCGTTAGCGGAAAAGAATAACAAGCCAACCAGATAACTTTATAATAACCCTTTTTTATACAATCAATGAAAAAGCGTTAGCGGAAAAGAATAACAAGCCAACCAGATAACTTTATAATAACCCTTTTTTATACAATCAATGAAAAAGCGTTAGCGGAAAAGAATAACAAGCCAACCAGATAACTTTATAAGCATTTATATATACTTCTTGTATAGCATTTATAATTGCTTAATTGCGGAGTGATAACATGGCAAGCGTCAATGATGCCGATACGGGAAAGCTGATACAGATGACGGCTGAAGAGCTGAAAAAGCTAGACGTGATTCGGCCTCCTGAATGGGCATCCTTCGTGAAGACAGGAACCCACAAGGAGAGGCCCCCCGAACAGGAGGACTGGTGGTATGTCAGGACGGCATCCATCCTCAGGAAGATTTACCTTGGAAACGCAGGGGTCGAGAGGCTCAGGAAGGTCTATGGCGGAAGGAAGAACCTCGGCCACCAGCCAGAGCACAAGAGAAAGGCATCCGGCGCAATCATAAGGAAAGCCCTCCAGCAGCTCGAGGCCGCAGGCCTCGTGGAGAAGGACGTCCAGAAGGGCAAAGGCAAGACAAGGGGAAGGAAGATATCGCCGAAGGGGCAGTCACTCCTCAACAGCGTTGCCAAGAAGATTAAGTAGGGATATCATGGACCAGGGCGACTACCAGCAGCAGATTGAGCAGGAAAGGGTCGAGCTGCTGAAGCGCCAGATACTGTCCGGCATGCTCACAAAGGACGCATACGAGAGGCTTGCAAGGGTCCGCTCGGTGAACCAGAACCTTGCGGGCAACGCAGAGCTCTATCTGCTCCAGGCCTACCAGGCAGGCCAGATAAAGGGAACGGTTGATGATAACATGCTCAAGGAGCTACTGAGGGCCGTCTCATCCGGGATGACCAAGGACTTCAGAATAACCAGAAAGTGATATGACAGGAACAGGGAGACAAGGATTGGTAAGATGTCAAGGAACAAGCACCCGGCAACGAAGGTGAAGCTTTCGGTCCGAGGCAGGAAAAGGTCTGCCCCGAGGTGGGCCGATATCAAGAAGTTCGGGCTCAAGAGGGCCAGGTCCAGGAGAATCAGGGTCAGGACGAAATCCTGGAGAAGGGACAAGCTCAAGATACAGTGATTGTCATGGCTGAAAAGGAATCAGAGAGGCTTTACACGATTCCCCTCAGGGGAGAGGTGATGAAATCCCCGAGGGTGAAGAGGGCGAACAGGGCAGTCAAGACCATACAATCCTTCCTCCAGAGGCACATGAAGTCAGACGAAATCAGGGTATCCCAGAAGGTGAATGAGGCTGTCTGGGTAAGGGGGATACACCACCCTCCTTCAAAGATAAAGCTCAAGGCAAGGAAAGAGGGCGGGATTGTCTACGCAATGCTTCCTGACGAGACTTTCGAAATAAAGAAAAAGGAAGAGAAGCCCAAGGAAGAAGCAAAGACCGCCCTCCAGAAGAAGGCAGAGGAACTCTCAGAGAAGCTCAAGAAAGAAAAGCAGGCAAAAGAACCAAAGGAGGCAAAGCCAGCGGAAACAAAGGAAGAGCCAAAAAAGGAAGATGAGAAAAAGGAAACCAAAAAGAAGAAATGATTATCCTGATTCTTTGGAGCCGGAATATTTTTTCTTGTATGATTCTATGACCAGCTTCAAGCGGTCAAGCTCATCCTGTGACCGGACTTCAAGATAGTTATTGCCTGCATCAACGCTCAAACAATCAACATCAAAATAATAAAAGTCCATGTCAATCAGGAGTCCGTCCGGATTGCCTGCATGTGTTTCTGCCAGTTCCTTTATCAGCCTGCTGAATTCCGCTATCATGTGCGGTGGCGCATACCTTATGAATCGCCTCATTTCCCAGGACACGCTCCCTGCATGTGAATAATCAGCTATGGAATCAAGCGTTTCATAAACAGCCTTTAGGGTTTGGACATCATTTGTCCTGTCCATTACCAGTTGAAAAGTTTTTGCAAAATTATTCCCTCCCCTGCATTGCCCTTTCAGGTACTCCCTTCTTTCGGTCTGGCTTTCATCATACCTGGTCATCAGTTTTTCCATAATTTCGTATAATTCCAGTTCACTGAATTCTGCATCATCCACATTAATCACCGGATATGACCATGTTTATAAAAAATCTTAAAAAACCATCCTGTTCAGGCAAAACCAATAAGAACCCTTAATCCAACTCTTTTTTATGAAACCGAACAAGGGGTTCAGGAAGCTGGTTCTTGACAACCTCCAGCTGTCCGCTGAGCAGAGGAAGCTCCTTCCCGCTGGCTTTCAGAGGATTGGCCACGTCGTGATTCTGAACCTCCGTCCGGAGATTATCCCGATTGCTTCTGACATAGCCGATATCCTCATGAAGAGATACAAATACATAAGGACGGTCTGCCTGAAGGAGGACTCCGTGCAGGGGGAGCTCAGGGAGCCAAGGGTGAAATGGCTGGCAGGCGAGAGAGAGACTGTCACGACCCACACGGAGAACGGCTGCAGATTCAGGCTGGACGTCACGAAGATAATGCTCTCCAAGGGAAACCTTTCCGAGCGGGCCCGCATACCACCGCTCGTTAAGCCAGGAGAGGTCATTGCCGACCTGTTCGCAGGGATTGGCTACTTCTCCATACCGATAGCCGTCCATTCAAAGGCAAGGAGAATCTACTCCATAGAGATCAATCCAGCATCCTTCCGCTTCCTCAATGAGAACATCCACCTCAACAAGTCCCGGGCAAGGATAACCCCAATCCTCGGGGACTGCAGGGAGGTCCTGATGGGCGACGTGGCAGACCGTGTACTCATGGGATATTTGCCGAAGACCTATGAATACCTCCCCGCCGCGTTCGAGGCCCTGAAACCAGAGGGAGGGATTATCCACTATCACGACACCTTCCATAAAGATGAGCTCTGGGAAAAACCAATCGACCTGCTCGATACCAGGGGCTTCCGCGCTGGATACACCCTCAAGAAGATCCACCACAAGGCAATCGTGAAGGAATTTTCGCCTAACGTCTTCCACGTCGTGGTAGACGCAGAATTCTCTGGGAAGTGACCCCTATAAGATGCTTTGCGAACCAGCTCAGAATCTCCCTGTTAACCTCTTTCCTTGCCCTCTCGCCACCAAAGACGTGGTTTGCTCCCCTTATCACCTTCAGGTCAGCCCTGCCGCCGAGATACTGGAGATTCTTCCTCGAGCTGTCCAGGGGGATTATCTTGTCCCAACTCCCGTGGATAATCAGGGTGGGGCACTTCACCAGCCTCATGAAGGGCTTTGTATCAAGGTCCCTTGCCCTGTTAAAAAACTCGATTCCGACCTTAACTCCCTTCTTCTCGAAATGACCCTCTTTCCTTGCCTCATCGAGATATCCCATACTGTCGTACCTTTGATATAGGTCTTGGTTTAAATCAAGTATAGGAGAGAGAAGAACCATTGCCTCAACGTCCTGCTCCCACGCCATTACTGAATTGATTGCACCAAGGGAAAACCCAACGACCCCCATCCTGGTATCGTCAACGTAATCCACTGCCTTGAGATAGTTTATGGCATGCCTGACATCCATCGCCATCGTTTTCGGCGTGCTCAGGGAATAATCCCCCCCGCTTTCCCCTATCCCTGTCATGTCAAACCTCAGGACATTGAAACCATGCTCGTGGAGATATTCCGCCATGTCAGTAAACAATCCCATGCTCTCGTTCTTGCCGCCAGTGAACCCGTGGACCAGGACAATCCCCGGCCTCTTCTCGCTGGCGTGGAGCTTGTCATGGGCATGGAGGATGCCCGTCAGCCTGTCCCCCCTGTAATTGTCAAAAACAACCTTCATGCTTTATCTTGCCCCCTCTGAAATAAAAGCGCTTCCGGATTCCGGGCAAACCTATTTAAATAGGTTCATATAAACATATTTTTATCCATTTCCTTTAACTATGGAGTTCCTTGGATATAAGGTCCATGGGAATTCCGTGCGGGGGTATGCATAATGCGTCGTGAAGAAAATCCGATGATGAGTAATGGGAGACCAAAACCAATACCTGGAACTGAAGATGAGCAGCGCATCGGAAAAAAACCCAGTCCAAAGGCTCCACGAATCGGGGGCCATAAGGGCGATAACCCCCGGAAAAAAGGGAACCGCTGTCCCGGACCCGTCTGCAGCAAAAAAGGACGATGCCAGCAAGCTCAAGAAGGACCTTGACAATTCCGTCATAGAGGGCGCCATAGGGAACTTCTCAACCAGCATTGTCGCCTCCTACTCGGTCCCCTATGCCCTTTTACTGAACGCATCCAACGCGGAAATAGGCCTGATGAATTCCCTGCAGAGCCTCGCGGGCCTGCTTTCACAGATTCCGGGCGCGAGGCTCGCGAGGAGCATGCCGAGGAAGAGGATATGGCTCCTGTGCAGCGCGATATCCAGGATAATGCTAATACCGCTGGTCTTCGTTGCATTCATTTCCGGCTCCTCTGCAGTATGGATACTGATAATCTCCCTTTCTGCGTTCTCTTTCTTCACCTCCATGAAAATCCCGGCCTGGTCCAGCATGATGGGGGACATCGTCCCTCCCGGAATAAGGGGCAAGTTCTTCGGCAAGAGGAACATGTTAATAGGGCTCGCGGGAATCGCTGCCACACTCTCAGCAGGATTCATGGTCCAGTGCTCGGGCTTTCCCGCGGTGTTCGCCTTCGCTATAGTGGTCTCATCTGCGTCCCTTGCATTCACATCTGCAATCAGGGAGCCTCCGATGAACGCGGGCATAAGATACAGATACAGGATGAACTTCAACCTCTGCGATTTCCTTTATTCGATAAAGAGAAACATTGCCTTCGCGAAGTTCACCGCATACCTGGCATTCGCGAATTTCGCTGTAAACGTGGCAGCCCCCTTCATCGCGGTCTACATGATAAGGGAGCTTGACATAGGATACGGATGGTTCGCGGTGGTGGTAACGATAGGTGCCCTGTCCCAGATAATCTCCCACAGGCACTGGGGAGCGGCCATAGACAGGTTCGGGAGCAGGAAGATCCTGATAATATCAGGAATGCTGATATGCTTCATACCATTCGGTTACATGCTCTCGTCAGGAATCGCCCACCTCATAATAGTCAAGGTGTTCGAGGGCTTCGCCTGGGGCGCGTTCGACCTGGTCTGCTTCAACTACCTCCTTGCGGTCACCCCATCCGAAAAGAGGCCCGGTTACGTCGCCAACCACAACGTGATAATAGGGATGGGAACCGTCCTCGGCGCGCTGTCCGGTGGCCTGATGGCCCAGGGACTCCAGTCATCGGAGTTCCTGTTCCTCCAGGGGCTCCAGATAGTCTTTTTCATATCATTCTTCCTGAGGTTGCTGTCAGTAGGACTCCTGGCGGGCATTTCGGACGCCGGAATGAAGGAAATAGACAGGGCGCCCGTAAGGTATGTCTTCTGGGAGACCGTTGCGGTTGGTCCCTCAAAGGGAATAGAGCACACGATAATGAACGCGTTCCAGTATCCTTACAGCGTCAGGATAAGGAAGGCCTTCAGGATGGGCGACAGGAAAGTAAGGATCAGAATGAAGCAAAGCGAAACCCGCCGCCAAGACGTGACAGCACCTCTGGAAACAAAAAGAAAGGAGGTGTCCAGGATGGCAGCATTAAGGTCAGGCAAGCCCGCAAGGTTTGTGGAGATAAAAGCCAACGTTGAGAGAAGGAAGTTCCTCAGGATATCCGTGATAAGGCTCAATGCCTTTTCAGACACGGACTCTGTAGTAAGGAAGATAAGGGAAAGGGACCTGGTCTTCGTTGACCTCAAGGGGATGAAGAGGGACAGGAAGGATGAGCTGAAGCAGTCCGCTGCGAAGATAAACAAGGCATGCGTGGAGTGCGGCTCAAGGCTCTCGCTGGTTGAGGAGGAGTGGCTGGTAGCATCACCGCCCGGGGCGGAATTCGTATGAGCCGCCCGGGCTCTACCTGCCCGGTCATATTGAGAGGACGCCCCAAAGGACCAGCGCCTTTTCTATGAGGCCTATCGCTATGGCAGCGGTAAGCATCCCCATTATCCTGGTTATTTTTTTCATTCCGCGTTAAATAAAAAGCTAAGAATTACCCGTGACGGCTGGCTACGCACTGCATGCACACACCCTTCTTCGTCCGCGTCTTTATGAGGAACGCCGTCCTCTTCTGGTATTTTTCAAGGCAGTCTTCTGAGCAGAAGCTTCTCTTATGCAGGCCCACAAGACTATACACCTCAACCTCTTTCCTTATCCCGCTGCCCTTGGGAATCTTCGCTTTGCACCATTCACATTTTCTTGAGAAGAACATGAATGTAATATGTCTCCTATAAATAAAAATGCTCAGCACGGGTTACTAAAAAATCACTTTCCTTCCCTCCTGAAGGCCATGACGTAAAGGCACCCCCACTCCCTGTCCCTGAACCTGTCCAGGAACATCTGCGCCCTGTCCTTGAGGGTAAAGCCCTGGAAGTTCCCCCACTTGGGATTGGCTCCCCTGTAAAGGGAATCGAAACCCACCAAACCAAATCCATTCTTCTGGAACTCCCTGGTGAGCTCCTCTTTTGTAAAGAGATGCATCCTCATTCTCACCCCGTGGACATGGACTTTCTTGACATGGGCATACTTATCCAGATAAAGGCTCTTCTTCTCCTCCAGGGTGTAGCCCTTGTCATACACCGATGAGACGGAAAGAACGACATTCCCTCTGGAGACCCTGCACATTTCCCTGATTGCTCTTTTCCAGTTCGCTACGTTCAGGACAGAATACATGCATATGACCGAATCAAACACCTTCTCACCAAAAGGCAGCTTTTCCACATCCCCGTCAATGACCTCTTTCCCTGTCTTTATGGCAATGTCCCTCATCCCCTTCACGGGTTCGATGCCCACGACGTCATCCAGGTAGGGGAGGTGAAACCCTGTCCCGCACCCGACGTCCAGGACCCTTCCCTTTGCAAACCTCTTTAGGAAACTGAGCTCCATCTCCCTCAGCTTCATTGTGTAGGGGTTGGAGTTCCTCCTGTCATAAATCCCCGCAGTCTTCCCATAGACCTTCCTGGCATCCTTCCTCATGTTTATTAGAAACCGAGCAGAATTATAAGCATGAACTACAGGAAGGCGCTGCTGATTTTCATCTCTCTTGTCATCTTCATCCAGATATCCGAACGCCTGCTTTTCATCATCATTCCGATGTGGCTCCTCGAGAGGTCTTTCTCTGCAACAGAAATTGGCGGGATATTCTCGGCAGCAGGGATTGTGATTATGCTTGCGAAGTTCATGATATCCAAGCTCTCTGACCGCTGGGGTAGGAAAAGAATAATGGTTGCCGGATTATTCACAACCGCAGTATCATCTGTCCTCTATCCCTTCGCACCAAGACTCTATGATTATGCAATAGTCAAATCAATCCAGGAGACAGGCAATCAGTTCCATAATTCTGTAAAGAATGCAATGATAGGTGACGCTTTCAAAGGAGAGAAAAGGACCCGCGCAATCTCTGCTTTAGGGACTGCCCTCCCGTTAGGCAGGGCATGCGCAATGATTATAGGGATAATCATAACAACCTTCCTTTCTGTTGTCTATGGATTCTACATAGCAGCAATATCAGTCTTTGTTGCAGGCATGGTAATACTGCTCTTCTACAGGGAGGGTGGTTTTGTAAAGTCCAGGAAGAGGATTATAGGTCTCCATGGAATAACCACTCCTATAATACTCATTTCACTTGCAAGCCTTTTTAACATGCTCAGTTATACGGTTGCATACTCTCCTGGTTTCTTTGTCCTCTCCAAATCCCTGGGACTAACAGAGAACAGTCTCTTCTATTACTTCCTGCTTGCCTACGTAATCAGCGCATTCTTTGCCTACAGGACGGGCTCCTGGATAACAAAGCATGGAAAGAAAAACATGCTTATAATCACAGGATTCTCATATGGATTATTTACATCGTTTTACTCTGTTGCGACAAGCACCCTGCTTCTGGTCTCATTCCTCATTGTAATTGCAGTATCCTTCTATATCTACAGCATAGCTTTCAGGAACGTCCTCCTTGACCTGACCGACGAGGAAAGGAGGGGTGAGCAGACAGGATTCTCAAAACTCATATCAGAAACCGGACTTATAATAGGCCCTGTTCTTGGCGGCCTGCTGATAGACTTTGTCTCTCTCCAGTCAGCGTTCATTGTTGCAGGGTTATTTGGCATTATCGGGTCATTCTTTGTAATCTTCCTGAAGAGATACGGATAGGTTTATTAGAAACAAGAGGAATTAATATTAAGATATGGAGAGAATAAAGCTTTTCTTTGACAGGAAGAAGGGGGACGCATTCTACCTGGACAATAACTGCGTGGTGGACCAGAGGACAACCCATTCCATCTGCCAGAAGGGCGCAGAGAGATACCTGGGAGCAGGGGCCACGGCAATCATATACAACGCATCAAAGACCGTGGCAAAGAAGAGGTTCCATGACATGGTCAGTGACATGAGGGGGGCAGACCTCAACGTACTTAAAGAGATTCTGGACCACCTGAGCATGTGCGGCTTCGGGCTGTTCATGATAAACAGATTCGGTAAAGAGACAATCATTTACCTGAAGAATTCCTCCAACGCCCTCAAGCACCGCTCCCACAAGCCGGTCTGCTACGTGACGTCAGGCTACCTGGCAGGGATAATGGAGCTGATTACAGGGAGGGAATGCGTGTGCATAGAGGAGTCCTGCATCGCAAAGGGAGACAGGGTATGCATCTTCAGGGTAAGGTCCTTTGCAGCGAAGGCAGAACCAGTGAAGGACTGGTGGAAGACCAGGAAGCCACCGAGGGGCGTTGAGGAAACATTTGTTGATTATGACGAGAAGAAGGGCGAAATAACGTTCAAGGGAGCCATCCCTTCGCTAATAAGCGCCAGGCACGAGGAATGCGAACTGCAGAAAGAATTCAAGAAGATAGTGGGCCCTGCCTACAAGAGCATAATGTATGACATGGTGGGAAGGTTGACCACCACGGATGCGTTGGGGATGACCCAGAGGCTTGCAATAAGGGTCGTCAGGCTCTTCTCAAAGAGGAAGATAGGGGAGATGTTCCTGGAACAGTTCTACGAGAGGGGATACGGCGTTGCAGAAATCCTTGAGTTTGATGCAAAGAATCACAGGGCAAGGCTCAAAGTGAAGAACTCATTCATCGCAACAGGCTACGGTAAAACAAAGGAACCGGTTTGCTATTCCGTTGCAGGGATATTCGCAGGCGCAGGAGACATATTGTTTGGCAGGAGGATGGAATGCAGGGAGACAAAGTGCATAGCAAAAGGAGACCCCTACTGCGAGTTCGAGGCCTATCCTGAGAAGCCCTGAAACAGGACACTAATTATTAAGAAGCAAATACAATTATATTCAGATGAAAAGGATAAAGCTCTTCTATGACAGGAAGACCGGCGCCGCCTACTGCATGGGCGAGGCCGTACTCGTTCTCCAGAGAAGCAACCCCTCATGCTGCCTCATGGGAGTGGAATCCTACCTTGGCCGGGGGGCGAACGTCGTCCTTTACAGGTCGTCCAAGAACATAACCAAGAAGAGGTTCTACAAGATGGTGGAGAACCCCGAGGATGGAAAGAAGGCCATGGAGGATATCCTCGACCGGATGAGCCTCTGCGGCTACGGCCTGTTCAGGATAAAGAGCTTCGGGGACGAAACCCTAATAGAGGTCAGGAACTCATTCAACGCCCTCAAGTATAAATCAGAGAGGCCGAGATGCTGCATGATGGCAGGCATGCTCGCGGGCGCATCAGAGCTGATTACCGGAAAGGAATCAATCTGCATAGAGGAGAAATGTGTTTCCAAGGGGGACCGGATATGCACTTTCAGGATAAGCAAGATGCCTTCAGGAGAAGACGCAGAGCCCGTGAAGGACTGGTGGAAAGGGAGAGACCCCCCGAAGGGTGCTGAGGAGCTTTTCATTGATTATGACGAGAAGAAGGGGGAGGTATTCTTCAAGGGCATGACTACTGCAATAGTTTTCGCACAGGAGGAGAAGGCCGAGCTCCAGAAGGACCTCGAGAGGATGATGGGCCCTGCCAGCAAGACCATAATGTATGAGTCAGTGGGAAGGATATCCACCAAGGAGGGGATAAGGAAGATTCAGAGGCTTTCAGCGAGCATCTTCAGGCGGATATCGAAGAGGAAGATAGCAGAAAGGCTGCTCGAAAACTACAGCCAGAGGGGCTCAGGATTAATGGAGATTGCAGAATTCGATGAAAAGAGGGTCTCAGGAAAGATAATAGTAAGGAACTCCCACTTCGCCCTGTCCTACAAGAAGAGCAAGGAGCCTGTCTGCCACGCCATGGCAGGAACCTTTGCAGCTGGCGGTGACATGATATTCGGCACCAGGATAGAATGCAAGGAAACTAAGTGCCTGGCAATGGGCCACCCGCATTGCGAATTCAAGCTCTCCAGGGGAAAATGGTAACCGCTTGACCAGAACATTTTAAAGAATGAAGCCAATAATAGAGCATGCCTTATTCAAGAAAGGTGGAAACCCTCCTCAACAGAAAAGATGTAAGGGTTGGTGACAGGATTCTCCTCCGCTCAGGACCTCGTTCATATGAGGGCCTGCTGATGCCAAAGACAGGGGCGGGCGACCCTGACTCCATTGTCATCAAGCTGGACTCGGGCTACAACATCGGCCTGAAGCTCGACGCAAAACTCTCCCTCTCGAAGTCCCCTTCAAAGGAGCCCGATTCAGTTGAGGAGGAAGAGGAATTCGAGCTCGGAAGGATATCCGAAAAGCTCATCAAGCTCAAATTCGACCCGAAGAAGCCTCCCGTTTCACTGGTAGCGGCTGGCGGAACGATTGCCAGCAGAGTGGACTACATGACAGGAGGTGTCAACATGCAGATGGACCCCAGGGAATTCCTCCACAACGTCCCAGAGCTCGCGGGCATAGTGAACCTCAAAAACGTAAGCAATCCATTCAACATGGCCAGCGAGGACATGAACCACGTCCACTGGCAGGAGATAGCAAGGGACGTCGCGAGGCGCCTCAACTCAGGCGACAGGGGAGTCATCGTCACCCACGGGACAGACTTCCTCCACTATACCGCCGCTGCATTATCATTCTTCCTCAGGAACCTCACCAAGCCCGTCATCCTGGTGGGTGCCCAGCGTTCCACAGACCGCGGCTCCTCTGACGGTGGGATGAACCTCATCTGCGCCTCCCACGTCGCCAAGGGAGAGATTGCAGAGGTCGGAATCTGCATGCACGGCCGTCCGGATGATGATTACTGCCTCTTCACCAGAGGGACCCATGTCAGGAAGATGGACACCCAGCGGAGGGACGCCTTCCGCCCGATCAACGAATATCCGCTCGCCCAGGTCTGGCCTGACGGCAGGATTAAGATAAAGAATCATAATCATAAGAAGAGGAATGACCGCCAGAAGGTCAGGCTGGATACGAAATTCGAGCCCAAGGTCGCTATACTCAAGGCATACCCAGGCTCTGACCCCTCCATAATAGACTATCTCGTTTCAAAGCGATACAGGGGATTCGTTATCGAGGCAGGCGGCCTAGGCCACGTCCCCACCAACGGGAAGGGTTCCTGGATTCCAACCATAAGCAAGCACGTGAAGAAGGGAATCCCCTTCATAACTACCCCCCAGACAATCTACGGAAGGATAAACCCCAACGTTTACAGCAACCTGAGAGTCCTCTACAAGGAAACGGGAGCGATACCAGGAGGCGACATGCTGACAGAGGTCGCCTATGTGAAACTGGGCTGGGTCCTCGGTCACACCAGGAATCCGGAGAAGGTGAGGGAGATGATGCTTACTGATTACGCGGGCGAGATAACGGGAAGGAGCCTCGCAGGGACCTTCCTCTACTAAGTGATATCATGCAGAAGCTCAATTACGCAAAACTAGGGTTCAGGTGCGGGATTGAAATCCACCAACAGCTCGCGACAGAGAACAAGCTTTTCTGCAACTGCAGCGCAGCGATGACCGATCACCAGCCGGTCTTTGAGATAAGGAGGAAGCTGCGGCCGGTCGCAGGGGAGATGGGCGCGGTTGACGCTGCGGCGGCATTCGAGACCCTGAAGGATAAGACGTTCATATACAAGGTCTACCCCAACGAGACATGCCTGGTGGAACTGGACGAGGAGCCAATCCACCCCCTCAACCCTGATGCCCTCGACACCTCTCTAGTGATTTCCACCATGCTCAACTGCGAGGTCCCTGACGAGATTCACGTCATGCGCAAGACCGTCATAGACGGCTCCAACACCTCAGGCTTCCAGAGGACAGCCATAGTTGGAATGAACGGCTGGCTGAAGACAGAATCCGGAAAGGTCGGGATAACCAATGTCGCTGTCGAGGAGGATGCGTGCCAGATACTTGAGCGGAGGGAGAACGAGATCGTCTACGGCCTCAACAGGCTGGCCATCCCCCTCGTCGAGATAGGGACGGATTCCACGATAAGGAACCCGCAGCACGCAAAGGAGGTTGCAGCACACCTAGGGATGATTCTCCGCTCAACCGACATGGTAAGGAGGGGTCTGGGAACCATCCGCCAGGACATCAACATCTCCATAAGGGACGGCGCCAGGATAGAAATAAAAGGAGCACAGGACCTCTCCCTGGTCCCAAAATACGTGGAGAACGAAACCCTCCGCCAGGTCTCCCTGATACAAATCCGCGATAAGCTGAAGAAGATGAAGTTCAAGCCAGTGAAGGCAGACCCGAAGCACGTCTCCCACATCTTCAGGGATTCCAATTCGCCAATCACCAAAGGAAAACAAACCTTCTCCATAGTCATACCCGGATTCGCTGGCTTCCTCAAGACCCAACTCACCCCGACCCGGACCCTGGGCAATGAGATAGCAAACTACATCAAGGTCAGGATAGGCGCGAGGGGATTCGTCCATTCCGATGAGGACCTCTCCAAATACGGTCTCGAGGGGCACTTCGAATCCCTCAGGAAGCATCACAAGGCAGGCAAAGGAGATAATGTCCTGGTTGTTTCCGGTGACCGAGAGCATTGCCGAAAGACCATTGACGCAATCGTTGAGCACATCAACCAACTTATTGTAGGTGTCCCCGAGGAGGTCAGGAGAGCCCTGGAAAACGGCGATTCGGAATTCATGAGGCCCCTGCCAGGGGCAGCCAGGATGTATCCTGAGACTGATGCCGTGCCCATAAGCATAACGCCCAAAACCCTCAGGGAGATAAGTAAGAGCCTCCCCGAGCTCCTTGACTCCAGGATAATGAAGCTAGAGACCAGGTTCAGGATAAGCCACGACCTGGCTTACCAGGTCGTCCATTCCGGGATGACAGAGTCCTTTGAGAGGGGAGTCTCCCTGGGCCTGGAGCCCACGTTCGTTTCGAGTATCCTCACGTCAGGCCTCACCCAGCTCAGGAGGAAGGACAACGTTCCTGTCGACAGCCTGACTGAGAGGGAAATCAACAAGGTCCTGGAATTTTCCTCAAAGAAGAAGCTCCCCAAGGAGAGCGTCCTGGAGATGCTGTCCCGCCTTGCCAGGAACCCTGACGAGAGCATAGAAGACCTCGCAAGTGACGGCTTCTCAGAGGAAAAGCTCAGGGAAACGGTCCGCAGGATAATCTCAAGGAACAGGAACGCCCTGAAGAAGCACAACCCGGAGAAAGTCCTCATGGGAGAGGTCATGAAGGAGCTCAGGGGAAAGGCAAGCGGAAAGCTTGTGATGAAGATTCTTTCTGAGGAGATTAAATGCATCAGGAAAACGAGGTGAAGTTCAGGCTCCAGGACCCCGAGCCAATCAGGAAGCTCCTGAAGAAGCTCGGCGCGCAGAACAGGGGGAAATTCCTGGAGCACAATGTCTGCTTTGAGGGCGGAGCCATAAGCTACGATAAGGGTAACTTCCTCCGTGTCAGGAAATCCAATAAGATTACAGTCACCTTCAAGGACAGACGGAACCCAGGATGTAAATACAAGAACAGGAGAGAAGTAGAGATAGAGGTCCCTGATTTCGGCAAGGCTGTCCAGCTCTTCCATGATATCGGTTTACGGGATTTCTGGAGGTATGAGAAGGAGAGGGAGACCTGGATTCTTGATGGTGTCGAGATAGTCATAGACCGCCTCCCGGAGATTGGCTACTACATGGAGATAGAGGGAACCGACAAGCAGATAGAAAACACGGCAAGGAAGCTCAATCTTAATTTAAAGGAAGGAATAACCATGACTTACCACTCCATATGGGAAGATCACAGAAAACACAAAAGGACGGACATGGTCTTCGGGAAAAAGCCTTCCGGCTGGCTGGTTAAAAATAAAAAATAGTGTTTAAACCAAATCAATTAAAAACCTCTCCTCTTGCAGAGAAAAAGTCGCTAATCTTTCCTAAACCTTAGAATCGCTTCGGTCGATGCTTCTGGAAACAGTCCCTGCAGAAAACAGGTCTGTCGCCGTCCGGCTTGAAGGGAACTTCGTCTTCCTTTCCACAATCAGAGCACTTTATCTTGTGCATCTCTCTGGGTGGTCGGTCACGGTCAAAGTCTCGCTTTCTGTCACCGAATCTCTTCTCTTTTCTTTCCATTCGATATCTCCTATTAATCTATTGCAGCCACCACCTTTTCATGCAATCATGTGGCTGTCCCTTATAATGAGAGAGTCGGGTATTTAAAGGTGCGCTTTTCGCACGCCTGAAACCCACCCATTTCACTCGCTTTTTATACAGCTCTTCCCATAATTTAATCATGAAGAAACTCGCTTTCCTTTTGATTCTTTTTTCAGTTATCCTAATCTCGGGCTGCACCCAGCAGCCGATGGGGGGAGTTCCTGACGCCTGGGAAGGATATCTTGACCTGGAAGGCTGCAACGCATCCTGCATCGATAAGGGTTATGACGTGGGACACTGCATGCTCCCCGAAAATATTTGCGAGGACGACGTGGAATCAGGAGAGTGCCTCCCTGACTCCTGCAGAGAAGGCTCTGATAAGCAGTGGGGATGCAGATGCTACTGCAAGTATGAGACCCCGCCAGAGGAGAGGGAATGCTGCAACATGCAGGGTTCCAACGAGATCATGTGCTTTGCAGAGGCCAAGGAGATTGCGGAGTTCAGTGAATGCACAGAGAACGGGACCCTCATGGATACCCACTTCTGCAACGAGGTCACGGGAACATGGTGGATAGACCTGGACATAGAGAAGGAGGGATGCAGCCCTGCCTGCGTTGTTTATGTGGAGACTGGCGAGGCAGAGATAAACTGGAGATGCACTGGCCTCCTGACCGAATAAAAAGAAGGGATAGCCCCGCGCGGATTTTCTGAACCCCTGTTCGGCGGAAGCTTTCTTTCCGCGAACGCTTTTGCACGTTTACAGGGCAAAAGGGTTCATTCGAACCGCGGTCTTCAGGTATCTCCCTTGGAAGTTCCGTTGGACGCGGAAGCTCCTTTTGGGGTGAAGCCCTTTTTTCCAAAAGGGCTCTCCAGAGCCTGATATCCCTAGCCAAGCCTTTTGTGGAAGGCCTCAGCCTCCGTTGGACGCGGAAGCTCCTTTTGGCTTAAGCCTTTTTCCAAAAGGCTTATTGGCCACTAGACGACGGGGCTATCACTAGTTTCCCGCCCTGGTTAGATTGTTTAAAGGCGGGCATCTAGGATTGTTTATCGTAAGGTTATTTATAAAACAAACGCCATTCTTAATATATAGCATTTATCAGTTGCCCGCACTGGCTACATTGGTTAAATGCGGGTGTCTGACTATCAGTTGCCCGCACTTTCGACCCCAGGATTGTTTGTGTTTTTCCTGGACACGAAAGCGGGCGGTCTGACGATGGAGGGATGTGAATGTCAATTGAGTCTACCTTGAAGAAGTTCAGCGAGTCCGAATCGATATCTGGTTTTGAGAGGAACATAAGGGAAATGATGATGAAGGAGATGAAACCCCACGTAGATGAGATAAGGGTTGACAGCATAGGGAACCTGATAGCAAGGAAGGGGAAGGGCTCCCCGAAGATAATGATAGCGGCCCACATGGACCAGCTCGGCCTCATAGTGAAGAGCGTGAGCAAGGATGGTTTCATAAACTTCGAGACAGTGGGAGGATGGGACGAGAGGGTCCTGCCAACGTGCAAGGTGAGGATTAACGGCTCAAAGGGAAGCGTCGTTGGCGTGGTTGGCTCAAAGCCCCCGCACCTCCAGGAGAGGGAGGAAATGAAGCTTCCATACAAGAAGAAGGAGCTCTTCATCGACATAGGCGCCTCCACTGATAAGGAGGTCGAGAAGGCAGGAGTCTCTGTCGGAGACTTCATCACGAGGCATTCTGAATTCAGCGGGATGACCGGTTCCAGGGTAACCGGGCCAGGGTTTGATAACAGGGCAGGGTGCACGATAATGGTCGAGGCCCTGAAGCGCCTCAAGGGCTTCAAGGGGACGGTCTATTTCGTTGGAACCATACAGGAAGAGATTGGACTCATAGGAATCAGGGGTGCAACCTTCGGGATAGATCCCGATGTCGCTCTTGCGGTTGACACCACCATAGCGGGAGACACGCCCGGGATAACCGATTCAGAGTCTGTCATAAAGCTCGGCAAGGGACCAGTCCTCGGACTCAAGGATGCGGTGAGCTTCATCAATCCGCTTGTCAAGAAGTGGCTTACAGAAACTGCAAAGGCATCGAGGACAGGCCTGCAGTTTGACATCGTATCCGGAGGCGCGTCAGACTCTTCCATAACCCCAACCGTGAGGGATGGAATACCATCAGGTAGCCTCCTGGTAGCAACCAGATACATACACACTGCCACAGAGGTCATTGACATGAAGGACATGGAATCCTGCGTGAAGTTCCTGGTCGATGCCATTGGGTCCTGCCACAAATACTTCAAGTAAATCATGATTCAAATGGTAAAGAAGGAATGTGGAATGAAAGAAATCCCTTTCAATATCATGGGCAGAGAGCTTAGGTCATTCCTGCTGTAAAAATCAGACGAACTTCACGCCCCTTGCAGACGGTATGAGTTCCAGCTCGCCTTTATACTTTTCTACTCTTCCCTCTATATTGAGGGTTTTGTTGTTTCTTATCCTCCTGCTCCCGGTGAGTTCCAGCTGCATTGCAACGTCCTTCCAGAGCACGACCTTTATCTCACCTGTACCGTCGTCCAGCGTGAAGAAGACGTGGCCGTCCTTGTGGAAATAAACCCCCTCTGCATTACCGCTCACATTGACCGATGAACCAACCATTGAAGAATCTATCTCACCTATCCTTATCTCTTCCTGGACGCCAAAGAACGAGTAGGCATACAGCAGTAAAATGCCAGTGATTGCCCCGATGAGGCAAAACCTGTTCAGCGAGCTCTCCTTCACACCAACACCGAATCAATCTTCACGCAGGGAAAATGATTTATAATCGCTATATACAGGACCTTTTCCTGTAAGCACACTGCTCTTTATCTTCACTTCCTTCACACGGACTTCGCCGAACTTCACATCCCCCAACTTCTCCAGCTCGTCTGCAAGTCCTGCATTCTCGGGCGCATGCCTGACCCTCGCAATTGTCAGGTGAGGGACGGGCTCATGCTCGTCCTTCCTTACGTAATTGAGCCTTTCCTGCACCTCTCTCATCAGGTTCTGCAACCTTTCAGCCCCATCCTTCACGTCAACCCAAACGACCCTTATGTCATTCCTCTTACCAAAATATCCAACACCACCAAGCGTGAAGCTAAAACATGAATGTTTCTTCACAACATCACCCACATCTTCACACAATCCCTTTAACTGCCCATCTTTAACATCGCCCAGGAACTTCAGGGTTATGTGAAGTTTGTCCTGTTCAACGAATCTTGCCCCGAAACCCATCCCCTTCAGCCTCTCCATGGATTCACCTATTTTTCCTCTTGCCTCACTCCCTATCTCAACCGCAATAAAAAGGCGCATACTATCTATTTTAAATGGCTTATTTAAATCTATTCACTTTACGCCCCCATCACTTTCCGTGAACTTCACGCACAATAAAGCTTTTAAAACCTAACCCTTAATTTTATCTGTGGATAAACTTCACAAGTTCATACAGGTCCTGTGATTATGATGTACACGGAGAAGGCAAAAAAGATGTTCGGTTGGGATTCCAATCCGTTCAGCTTCAAGATTCTTCCAGACCTCTTCGTGGGGTATGAGAAAGAGGTCAACAAGATATCATCGGGCATAGAGAACGGCAGCAAGTTCTCCCTGCTTATAGGACCGACCGGCTCGGGAAAGACAACGATGATGAAGCACCTGGTGGACAGGTTCGATGACAATTATAAGCACATAATATACATCGCGAAGCCGCCCAGGAACCCCTCTGACTGGGTCGATGTTTTTTCTGACTTCACAAGGAAAGGATTCCTTTCCTCGCTCCTTTCCCGCCCTGACACCAACATATACAATCTTGCTGACAGGATAAGCAGCAGGATAGGCTCTGAGAAGATGCTCCTATTCGTTGACGAGTCGCACGAGGCCTCTGTCGAGAGCTTTGAATGGCTGCGTGCTCTTACAGACCAGATAGACAATATGTACCTGGTCATGGCGGGCCTCCCTGTATTCGAGGGAACTATGAAGTCAAGGCTGGAGAGCCTGATGAGAAGGGTGAGCACGAGGATTGAGCTCACCAACCTCACGAAGACAGAGACAAGGGAGCTGATAAAGAAGAGGATTGAGAACATTGGAGGTGACGATATCAGGCCCTTCACAGGAGACTCGATAGATTTCATATACTCTAGGACAGCAGGGTTCCCAAGGGAGATACTGAGGACCTGCAGCGATTTCGTCCAGAAGGCAATGGAAAAGAACATAAGCACCGTTGACACGGACTTCCTCAGGGAGATGGAAGAGCCCCAGCCGAGGGTTAGCCTGGAGTCCCTGGACTCCATACCTGAGAGGCAGAGGAGGATACTTGAGGTCCTCTCCAGGGGCGAGATGACACCGTCCGGGATAATATCAAACCTCGAGAGCATTGACGAGTACAAGAACAGGGACAACGCGCTCCGCTCTGTCAACAACCTCCTCGGAAGGCTCAGGAAGGAGGGCCTGGTGGAGAGGAAGAGGGTAGGGAAGACCTACAAGTACCAGATAGCCAGGAAATATCAGACAATGCTTGTTGAGACCTAGTATACATAATGCTTAAATAGCTTCCCATTAATAATCAACGGATTAGAAACCCGTCTTTAAGCGGCATGTCCAAGACGGGCGACTAATTACCAAAGGAGGGTTTTTGGATGGAAGAGAGAATAAAGAGCAAGGAACTTATTGGCAAGATCCTCATATCAGAGGAAACAGGAAAGAAATTCGGCGTAATCGGGGACCTGGATTACATAACAGAATCCGGCGAGCTCATAAATCTGGCTCTCAGTGAAACCACGTCACACGCAACGAACCTCAACCTGCAGAAGGATGAAAAGAACAGGTTTCTTGTTCCCTTTTCTGCGGTCAAGTCCGTGGGGGATTTCGTGATCGTTGCCGAGAAGGACATAGTCTAGAACCCGATCGTTTTTTAGACTCAAATCTGATTACCTCAGGTGCCGGAACATGTTCCTGTTCTTCCTTGAGCTAATGAAATGATCCAGCTTCCTGACCAGGGTCCCGCCGCTCACAAAGTCAGGAACCACAACGAAATCCGCACCTGCCTTGTAGAGGGCGTTTGCATCATCCTCGGAATGCGCCCTTGCATATATCTTTATCGAGGGATTGAACCTCTTTGCCTTTCCAACTATGAATCCGGATACCTCAACGTCAGGTATGGTCACGATGGCAAGCTTTGCCTTGTACAAGCCAGTCTCCTTTAGAAGGTCCTCGTTGAACGCATCCCCGTACATCGTGTAGACGCCATCCCTGCTGAGGTTCCTTATTATCTCGGGGTTGTGCTCTGTAACTATGAACTTGACCTTCTTGTTCTTCAGGTAATCAATGACCTTGCTTCCCATGACGTCACACCCGAACACGACGACATGGTTACTGAGCCCCTTCTTTGGCTTCTTCTCTATCTTCCTTATATGGGTGGGTGTGGAGAGGCTCTCGGGCAGACGGAATTTCCTGTCTGAGAAGAACCTGTGTATATCATGCCTGAATCTCATGGTGTATGGCGTGATGACCATCGAGAGGACAACGAGGCTGATGATGAGGGAGTATGTCCCGTTATCCAGATGTCCCAGCATAAGGCCGTTTGCCGCGATTATGAAGGAGAACTCGCTAGCCTGCCCGAGACCGATTCCTATTATTGTCGCATTCCTTCCCCCATACCCCAGCAGGAGATACGTGATTGAGAGGATGACAGGCTTCATTATAACTATGACAACCAGTAACACGAAGAAAGGAACTATCATGCTGGATATGACAGAGAGGCTCAGCTGCATCCCCAGCGACGTGAAGAATATGACCGAGAAGAAATCCCTGAGAGAGTGCATCTCCCCGAATATCTCCAGGTTATACGGGAACTGCGCAAGCGCTATCCCTCCTATGAACGCCCCTATGGCTATTGAGAAACCAAGAGCGTATGCAAGGCCTATGAAGGTGAAGCACACCGCAATCGCAGTAAGGAACAGCATCTCATGGTTTTTTGCTGCATAATCCAGAACCCTCCTGAACATGAACCTGTTGAGGACGATTGCTATTGAAAACAAACCGAAACCCTTCACTATCATCAGCGCGAACGTGTCCCATGACAGCAGTATCTCCATATCAGCCAGGATTGGAAGGACAGCTATCACTATAAGGTCCTGGAGTATAAGGATGCCGAGCATTATCCTGCCATGAAGCGTGTTTATCTGCCTCTTGTCAACCAGTATCTTCGCGACTATCATGGTGCTGCTGAATGAAACGAGGAGCCCAATGTATATTGATACAATAAAACTGAAATTGAACATGAGTGAAAAGACAAACCCCAGGACAAAGGTAAGGCCCATCTGTATAGTCCCCCCTATCGTTGCAGCGGCCCCGACGCTCCTCAGCTTCCTGAAATCTATCTCAAGCCCTATTGCAAACAGAAGGAACGCTATGCCGATTTCAGCGAGCACGTTCATCTCTTCTATGTTCGTTATAAGCCCGAACCCAAGAGGTCCTATGATAATCCCGGCCAGCACATACGCAACTATGAAGGGCTGCCTGAGGAAACGCGCAAAATATGCAAATACAGTAGCCACTGTTATCAGCAGCGCTATATCGATTATAAGGAGGCTCTCTGTCATGTATACCTGCTATATACTTGACGCAGCCAGATAATAAATAACTGCCGCCGAATGATCACCAAAGCAGGCAAAACACCCAAAAACAACAAAAACACGTTTTTAAATACTCGATACAATCTAAATTGGTTGCTTTTACTCCAACCTATATGCTGGTGGGTGAACCTATGCCTTTGGAAGAGAGTGAGCGAGAGAAAAAGAAGAAAAGGAAGAGACTGGAAGATGAGGAGTTTGATGAGTGGTGGTACAAGTCAACCCATGACGAGGGAGGACGTCATGAGGAATGAATCACCCCGCATCGGGCCTCTTTGTTAGCGAGAAGAATTTTTCCTTTTGCAGAACTAAACGTCCCTCAGTCCCTCTTTGACGACCTTGAAGACCGTCTCTCCCTCAGGAAGGGAAGGGGAATCAATGAGCTTCGCTATCCTCTTGGTGTCCTTGCTCTTGCGGAGATAGACACGGAAGGTTGCCTGGTGCCCCAGGATATGTCCCCCTATTGGCACGGTCGGGTCCCCGAAAAGGACGTCCGGCCTTGCCATAACCTGGTTGGTCACGTAAATAGCGAGATTATGGACATCAGCCAGCCTCTGGAGGGTGTGGAGGTGCCTGTTCAGCTTCTGCTGCCTGTTCGCAAGCGTCCCTCTTCCCGTGTAGTCGCTCCTGAATGACGATGTCAGGGAATCAACGATTATTATCTTCACATTGTTTTTCTTTATGAACTCCTCTGCCTTCTCCACCAGGATTACCTGGTGGTCAGAATTATGGCATATTACACCCCCATATCCCGCAATAAAATTATGATAATGTGTACCTTTCGATGCAACTTCAAAATCATAAACTTTTGTAGATTCAGGGACAAGTATTTTTCTAACTTTCTTTATTTTGGCAAAAACGAGATCATTCCAAACACAAGCGTTTAATTCTTGCTTTATCTTTCCTAGATCTAAGATATTGTTTTTATTTAACCCAGAAGCTTCAATAGCATAAGGTTGACTGTGATGATCCTTACATTTTGGTGTCTTGAATATCGATGACATTATTCCGAATCTTAATAACAACATTGATGTATCATGCGCCAACATTCTACTAGTAGTTACAAATTTTATCCTATTTTTGGGTCTTGTGTCTTTATGATAACCATCCCCGTCCCAATAACCCTTGAGAAAATATTTAATCCTGTTTTTTGGTAGACTAAAAATCCACTCTGGAATTCTTTTTTCATTGGCCCTTTTCCCTATAGGCATCCCAAAGCAATACTTAAAAACGAGGCATAGTAATCTGCTGGGTATTAATAATGTTGAGCCTGAATATTTTTTGTTCTTGTGAAGAAAAGTGGGAACATTAAAATTATCTTCAATAATTTTTTTTGCCTTTTTACAAAAATGATCTTCAGTGTGTAATCTTATTCTTACAAGTCTATCATTATATTGGCTACTACCTTCAGCTATCCATAAACCAAGCAACCAAAGAATATCATTATTTATTTCAATATCATTTGGAATTTTTGTGGCCTTTCTTTTCCCTGTATGTTTCAGTTCTATGAAACTTTTATCTGGAATGTTAAGATTTTTTATTTCCTTAATCATCTTTTTTGGAAATGTTTCAACAATTCGTTTTTTTAGATCAATGTTTTTAATATCATTTGATTTTAGTTTTAGATTTCTTGGAATAGCAATATAATCTCCCTCTTTAAGGAGGCACGCATAAACAGCTTCTGGTCGCATATTGTTTTTCTCCCTTCTTTTGGTTGGGTTACCTTGTTTCCCTTTTCTAATTCCTTGAAATAAACTATGAGATGATGTTACTGAAATTTCTCTTCCATAAACAGTTGTAAATTTATATAGTGTTTTTTCTCCACCAATTTTGTGTGAGATTGCTTGGGTTACTTTACTTGGTTTTATTTGTCCATTTTTTGGATTGAATGCAAATGCAGTTATTTCATGGCCTTTTGCTCTTTTAATAGCATTATCCATAGAAATATTATGAAATTCATTATCATTTAGTATGCTTACTGGTTCGTTTCCTGGTATGCTGTTGTACGCTCTTGCAACGAGAATGTTCTCCAGGACCTTCTTCGGTTCCAAGCCCAGGCCCTCTGCCATCTCTATTATCCTTTCTGGCCTGAAGGTTTGTTCACTGTCAATGAATATTGCCCTGCCACCCAGTCCGCCCTTTTCCTTGGGCAGCTGGACCGTCACAGCCAATTGGTGGGCAAGCTGTGACTTCCCGCTTCCGAAGGCTCCGTGAGTCTCTGTTATTGCCTGCGTCTCAATTCCTCCGCCAAGGAGCTCGTCCAAGGTCTTCGAGCCCGTGGTTATCTTCCCAACGGCCCCCCTCTTCTTCAGGACGATTGTTGCAGACTCAAAACCCATCTGCATGGCATCCCGTGCAGATGCTATAATCTTTGCAGCGGTCTCCTCACCGACCCCTGCCGCGTCAACCAACTCGCCAGCAGATGCGGCAGCTATTGACATCATTGTATCATAACCAGCTTCCCTGAGCTTCTCTGCCGTCTTCTCGCCCACACCCTCAAGCTTCTCGAGTTCGCTCATCTTCCCCCACATACATGATTATCATCTACCTTTAAATATCTTGGGACCCCCCTGTTCCGCTATTCCGCTATCAGCTTACGAGAGGCTCCCGCCTTCTGCAAGCTGATAAGCAACCAGAAAACTATTGAAAGGAGGTTGGATAGAAAAAGCTTAACCAAAAAGAACCCTTTTCCAGCAATTGGATCAAAAGCGTTCGCGGAAAAATGCAAGCGGGGGAGCAACAAGAAAACGTTAGCGTTTATATTGTTTTAGATTCAAACACTATTATGCGGGAAAGAATACCTAGCGCCGGTATTTTATTGTATGAAGGAAGCAAAGTTCTCCTTGTTGAACACACTGAGAATGCCGGCTTGCCTACAGGCTCGTATGGGTTTCCCGCAGGAAGGATTGAGGACCGGGAAATGCCCGTTGAAACTGCGGCGCGCGAACTTTACGAAGAAACAGGACTCATAACATGTCCGCGCTTTTTGTACAAAATAAAAGAAAAAGAAAACACCATCATGTTTAAAAATGGCTGGTATGACGGCACCATTCAGATATTCTTTTGCGATGATTATTTTGGCGAATTAAGAGCAAGCGAAGAGACAATACCAAAATTCGTGGAAGTCAGAAAAGTGGGCGACCTCTACCTTGTTTCCGATGACGTCATTGAAATAACCAGGAAATACCTTGGTTACAAACCAACCGGCAGGGGTTAGGCGCCCATTGCTTTGAGGATGTGGTCGGTCTCCTTTTTCACGTCAACCTCTGAGATGCCGTTGACTATCATCTCTATCCTTTCTGTGTAGTCGTTCCTTTTTACCCTGCCCTGGAAGATGAATTCTCTCCCGAGGTTGGGGAAGTCATCGAACACGGCCGCGGCGTCAGATTTCTCCATTGCCAGCTTCCTCAACTCCTCTGTGCTCTTGCCGAACATCCTCTCTGCCTGCTCCCTGAAGAATGTCGCCCTCAGGTTCCCTGTCCCGTCGTCTATTATACCTGACATCACCAGTGCATACGAGGGCTTGACTTCCTTGTGCTCGTCACATACCCACTTGCCGTCAGCCTGCTTGACCCTGGAACCGCATTCGGGACAGACCTCAAAGAAGGGATTCCTCGCAAAAACCTGGACAAGGGCAGCCCTCGCCTCCACGTTCTGGCCCTCCTTCACGTCAGAAAGATTCTTCCTCTGCACCTTGCTGAAACCCTCCTCTATCACTTCCTTCTTCGGCACCTCCACGACAGCATCAGATTTCTGAAGTGTTCCTCTTCCCAGCCTCAGCTCGGGGTTGTCCCTGTTGTCGGCCTTTGACCAGCACCCCTGTATCATCACCGTCTCCCCCTCCTTCAGCTTACCCTCCTTCACAAGGGAGGTCTCGTCGTTCCAGAGAGACATCCTGATAATCCCTGTCTCATCGCCGAGCAAAACATTAATCACGCATCCCTTCTTGCCGTTCCTCTCGAACTCCCTCTCGTCATAAATCCTGACGACCCTCGCGACCAGGTCGATTGACCTCAGGCCGGAAACGATGTTCCTTATCTTGAACTCCCTCCTGCTCTCCTCTATGAGATTTATCCCTAACTCCCTGGCCACCATGTAAGCGGCACCCTCCTCAGAAACCAGCCCTGACAATTCGTCCTGCTTCTCGGATATCATCCTCTTTACCTTCGCGGTGCTCTCACCGCTGGTCTCGCATATCTTCTCTATTATCTTTTCAGTCGAAAACATCCGCACCCACAACCGATATCATGCAGCACATGAAACAATGCCTGATTTTACCCTTAATTTATGGCGAAAAAGCTTTTTAAGTTTGAGCGGGACAGCCAGGTTTTCCGGCGACCCTGCCAGGATGCAAATTGCCACAAAGCTCCGTGAAGGGGCCTTGAATCTTGATTTATATACTACCCGGAACAATTATTTAACAAGATGCAAAAAAACCGCTCATCCCTGCTGATAACAATTTTAATAGTTATTTCTATCCTTGCAGTATCAGGCTGCACCTCAGACACATCAACGACAGGCGAGATAGTTATCGGATACAACGGTGACCAGTCCGTGGGCCCCACGGCCGCTTTCGGAGTCTGGGGAAGGCAGGGCTTCCAGATCGCTGTTGACGAGATTAACGCAGCCGGAGGGATTCTTGGCAAGCAGATAAGGCCGATAATCCTTGACGACAAGAACAACTCAACACTCTCAATGGAAAATCTGGAGCAGCTCGTATCTGAGAAAGCCCTTGCGGCAATCGGGCCTTCGAGCAGCGCCATTGCAGTCTCGTGGCTGGATTATGCGCAAAACAATGAACTCATCGTAATAAACCACATTTCCGGAGCATCAGGGATAACAACCAAATTCTCGGACAGGCCGAGGAACTACATCTTCAGGATAGGGAACCAGGACATTGAGCAGGTCAGGCTGTTCGTGGCATGGGGAATTAAGGAGACGAACAACGGCAAGTTTGCCGTGATTTATGATTCAACACCATACGGCACACAAGGAGTAAAGGACGTGAGAGATGTGCTTGCAAGCTGGGGAAAGACCCCCGTCTTTACCCAATCATTCGACAGGGGAGAGTCCGTAGAGAACCTGACGAAGCTTTTGCAGGCTGCAAAGGACGCTGGTGCGAATGCAATAGTCTTCTATGCTCTCGTTGATTCGAATGCAGACCTCCTGAAAGCGCTGGACGATATCGAGGATTACGACCCTGTCCTGATAGGGACAACTGCCAATTCAGTGAGCCTGTGGGCTTTGGCAGGCAACCTGTCAACCAAGCTGGTCTTCACGTCTCCGATGAGCGCCGATTTCAATGACAATGCCCAGGTTCTCAACCAGAAAATAATAGACAAATACGGCCAGGCCCCTGCAATACTCTCTTCAGCAGCAAGCGGATATGATTCTGTCTATTTCCTGAAAGCAGCCATAGAGAAGGCCGGCACAACGGACAATGTAGGTGTCAGGGATGCAATGGAGAACCTTGACAGCGTCCAGGCCGTGATGAGGGTGTTCGATAACCCATTCAGCAGGCAGAACCATGAGCTCCTGAAAGCCACGGACGTCTTCCTGGCCCACTGGGTTGACGGGAAGATTGTCCTGCTGGACGAGGACGTTTCAACGCTGGAAATCAGGTAAAATATAAATAAGGACAATGAGAGGAGAATGGGGAAAAGGACACTGCCTGTGGCGCTGATAACGGTTGCAATTCTTTCCGTTCTGATTATCGTGATAATATATACCCCTGTGACAACCACGCACGCGACCACTTTCACGTTCACTGCTCCTGATGATGCCAAAATCTTTGTGCACAAATGGGAACCTACTATGGTCACGCCAATAGCAGCCGTGCAGATTATCCACGGAGCGGGCGAGCACAGCCTGCGCTATGAACGCTTTGCTGAGTTCCTCAACAAAGCAGGATATGTCGTTTATGCCGTGGACAATCGTGGACATGGCGAGACTGCGATGCTGTCAGGAAGCGGACTTGGGGTTGCAGGCGATGATGCCTGGAACAACATGGTTAAGGACGAGAAACAGCTTACTGACATAATCCAGGAAGATTATCCCGGCCTGCCGATTTTTCTTATCGGCCACAGCATGGGGTCACTTATAGCCCAGGATTATATGGAGCGCTGGGGCAATGGTTTGAATGGGGTTGTATTAACAGGGACAACTGGTTTCTCTCCGAATCTTAATGAGACGGTTGCCCTGGCAGAGCAACTCGCTCAGGGTAATTCCTCCCAAGAGCCATCACCCATCTTTCAACAGATGTTTGCCTCATTTAACGAGCAGTTTGCTCCTGGCGAGACAGGTTTTGAATGGCTCAGCCGTGACGATGCTGAGGTGCAGAAATACATCAATGACCCCCTGTGTGGCTTCACGTTCAGCAACAGCCTGATGCGTGACTTTATGAAAGGGCTTCAGGATATCTGGCAGCCGGAAAAGGAGGCCCTCATCCCCCATGACCTCCCCGTCCTTATGCTGTCAGGCAGCCTTGACCCGGCCAGCGGCAATACCGTGACGGTTATGATGCTCATAGGGCGATACGAATCAAATGGCATGCAAGAGCTGACCTATAAGTTTTATCCCGAGGCGCGCCACGAAATACTTAACGAAATAAACCGCGATGAGGTCCAGCAAGACATAGTTGATTGGCTGAATGGCCTGGTACAAAATGGCAGTTGACGAGATTAACGCAGCCGGAGGGATTCTTGGCAAGCAGATAAGACCCGTTATCCTTGATGATCAGGCAGACAAGAACATATCCAAGGCCAACATGGAGCAGCTCATATTTGAGGAAAATGCTGTTGCAGTAATAGGGCCTGCAAACAGCGCCAACGCCCTTTACTGGCTGGATCTTGCGCAGGATAATGAAATGATTGTTATCTCGCATATAGCTACTGCAACAGAAATAACAACAAGATTTGCAGACCGGCCAAGAAATTATATATTCAGGATATCCTCTTTAGACATTGAACAGACAAGGCTGTATGTTGCGTGGCTTATCAGAAAGACGAATAACGGGAAGATTGCTATTATTCACGACAATGCAGCATACGGCGAAAAAGGCGCAAAGGACGCGAGCGAGGTTCTGGCAAGTTGGGGAAAGACACCAGTTTATGTAGGGTCTTTTGAGGCAGGGGCTTCAGCGGAGGAGTATATTCCTTTAATTGAGTCTGCAAAAGAGGCTAGAGCAGATGGAATTGTTTTGTTTTGTTATCCAGAATCAACAGCAGAATTTTTGAGAGTATCAGAATATGTGGAAGATTACGATCCTGTCTTAGTCGGCCCAGCTGCTAATGCTGTGAAATTGTGGGAATTGGCTGGTCCATTATCAGGAAAAATGATATTTGCTGCTGGAGTAAGCTCTGATCTAAATGAAAGAACTGAAGAGCTTAACAAAAAATTGACTGATGAATATGGGACCTTGCCAGTATTTTCTACAGCAGCCCAGGCATATGATGCAGTTTATCTTCTAAAGGCTGCGATAGAGGATGCAGGAACCCTGGATAGAGTAGCAGTTAGAGATGCATTGGAGAATACTAGGGATGTTCAGGGTGTAATTAAAAATTACGGCAATGCATTCAGTAAAAGCGACCATGAGGGCATATCAGCAAGAGATATAAGCCTTTCACACTGGGTTGATGGGGAGACTGTTAGAATTGACGAAGACCTATCAGACCTGGAAATCCGCTAATGACCTTTTTAATGTTATAAGTTCATTGCCAAATAACCAGGTGGCAGGTAACATTAACGAATGCCATTTTCCTTGATTTATATACCAACCAAAACAATATTCTAAAGAGAATCGGATTGGTGGGTCAGCTATGGCAGGACATCCTAACTCGTGCTCGTTGTCAATAATCCCATATCCTTTCAGCCCAGCGGAGGCAGGCGCATAGGAGCATACCATGCCAGAAAAGACCGGGCCGATGAAATGGATTCTGGACTCGAAATTAAGGGTAAAGGTACTCCTTTTCATCATGCTGACGGTGATACCCTTCGTTCTCCTGATGCTCTTCATGCTGAATTCCGTGGGGCAGACCTCCCTCGAGGTTGAGGTAAAGGCACTTGACCAGACAACCCTCCTACTGAAGCAGGAACTGCTCAACAGCGTCAATGCAAAGGCAGAGATATTCGACCTTGCTTTCAAGAACATGATAGTTGACGTAGAGGACCTGAAAGAAAGCATCATTGAAGGCGACTTTGAGGACATCCTCCTGACAAGGTATTATTACAAGCACCAGGAGGTTTCGGCCATCTACTTCATCAACCAATCAGGGCACGTCTCAATCTCGCCCCAGGCCCATACAGAGAACGTTGACATATCCCGGATAGAGGAATTCAGCTTCCTAACGTCAGAAACCGGAAACAAGTTCGTGGGAAGATGGATCGGTCCTTACGATGGCTTCAAGGGAGTGTCAGACATTGCTGTAGAAATAATAACCTATGCATTGCCCGTATGGAAAGAAAACCAGTTCATCGGGGTGGTCTGCTTTGACATCCCCACAGGCAGCCTGTTCACGGAATTCGTCAACATTGATCCCTCAGAGTCTTCATACGCATTCATTGCCAAGAACAACGGCGATTTCATATCCTCCTCACAGAAGATATTCGATGACTTTGGAATAGAAACAGGAGAATCAAACATAATTGGCAGCAGCGTGATAACTGACCAGGGATTATCAGGCATCTTCACGTCAACCGGAAAGAAGGAGGGGACGTTCATGATAGAGGAAGATGCCGATCACACACAGCGGTTAGTGACCTTCTCGTCGATACCGTCCTTCGGGGGAAAGCTGTTCACGGTCTCCCCACTGGATGAGATAATACAGGTCCAGAAGGAAAAGGCAAGCGAGATACAGCTGGTCATCGGCAGCATTGCCATCAACGGAATCGTTTACATGATTATCATTTCAGTCGTGATATTCCTGGTTTCCTTCTACTTCTCAGACAATAGCATAATAAGGCCCGTTACCAGGCTGAAGGAGGGCATAGAGAACCTCGAGAAGACGGGTTTCGGCTCAAGGATACCTGTTATCAGCAGGGACGAGATAGGGGAGCTTACATTATCCTTCAATGAGATGTCAGCCAACCTAAAGGAGTCAAGGAAAAAGCTTGAGGATTACAGCAGGAACCTTGAGAAGAAGGTAAAAGAGAGGACAAAGGAACTGGAAGTCAAGGACAAGAAGCTGCTCAGCCAGAACGAGGAACTCAAGAGGCTGGACAAGGAGAAGGACGAGTTCATCTCCATTGCCGCCCACGAGCTGAAGACCCCGCTCACCAGCATAAAGGGCTTTGCACAGCTAATGCAGGACGACAGGGTCATGGGGGACAAGAAGAAGAGGAAGCACTACCTCGAGCTGGTCAACCAGAATACTGTCAGGCTCTACAACCTCATTCTGGACCTCGTCGATTCCTCAAGGCTGAGCCTCGGCAAGCTGAGCCTGGACGCGGCAGAGGTTGATACCAATAAGGTCTTCAACGACATCAGGGAGAACATGAGCATGGTGATAAAGGAGAAGGGCGTCAGACCCGTGTTCTCCATAGAGAAGGGCGTCCCCGCAATAAAGGCAGACCCCGAGAGGCTGATGCAGATAATCAGGAACCTGATAGTCAACGCTACCCATTTCACCCCCAAGGGAGGAACGATATCCCTCAGCGTCATGAAGAAGGATGATTTCGTCCAGTTCGATATATCAGACACAGGCGAGGGAATCCCCAAGGAAAAGCAGAAGCACATATTCTCCAGGTTTTACCAGGCAGATGCTTCCCTGACCAGAAAGGTCAAGGGCTCTGGCCTGGGCCTCTCGATATGCCAGGGCCTTGTCCAGCTCATGGGAGGGAAGATATGGTTCAAGTCAACGGAGGGGAGGGGAACAACTTTTTATTTCACGATACCGATATATAAAGGAGGTGCTAAAAGTGGCAAAAAGGATAATGGTAGTGGATGACGAGCCGGACACAATCGAGCTGACTAAGACCGTGCTGGAGATGAACGGTTTCAAGGTCGTCCCTTTCAGTGACGCAAAGGAAGCCCTGAACTCCCTAAAGAAAGGCCCCCTTCCTGACCTGATAGTGCTGGACATGAGGATGCCCCAGGTAAGTGGCCCTGATTTCTGCGAGAGGATAAGGGCAGACCCGAGGACAAAGAACCTGAAGATAGTCTTCTTCACAGCATCGAGCTTCAAGGAGGATGCAATAGTCAAGAAATACAGCGTTCTCGGCTACATCTTCAAGCCGTTCGACAACGACCAGCTCGTAAAGGACATAAACGGGTATCTGGGTAAATAAAAAACCCCCTTCAAAGGAACAATTGCCGGGAAAAAGGATTAACCCTTTAAATCTTTTCCCCATTCTCTTATAATAGCTACAGCAGGTGCATCTGGCATGGCAAGGAAGGACCCAGACCCGTATTCAAAGAAGGCGAAGGAAAAGGACAGGATACTAGTCATAACTGTGGACAGGGACGATGACATAGGCCACAAGACCAGCCTCAAAGGACCCCTTATGGGGAGGGATTCCCTCCTCAAGGCCGCCATGGAGCTCGGGCTCTCTGACCCCGGGGATTCTGACACCAATGCCATCTTCCAGGCAGTCAGGGTATATGACGGGATAAGGAAGAAATACAAATCAGAGGTCGCCGCCCTCACCGGAAACCGCTCGGTTGGGCTTCCTTCTGACAAGGAGATATCCAGCCAGCTGGACAAGGTCCTGTCCAGGTTCAAGGCGGATTTCGCCATAATCGTAACCGACGGGAGCGAGGACGAGCACGTGCTCCCGATAATACAGTCAAGGCTTCCAATCCTCTCTGTGGACAGGGTGATAGTCAAGCAGGCCCCGCAGCTGGAGTCCGGATACTACAAGCTCAAGGACTTCATAGAGGAGACCATGGAGAACCCCAAGTATTCACGCCTTATCTTCGGCATCCCTGCACTGGCAATCCTGATATACTCTGTCTTCGGGATGGATGGCTGGAGGGTCATACTCGCCGTGCTCGGCATATACCTCTTCATAAAGGGTTTCAGGCTCGACCATTACGTTTCTGCAGGCTTCGAGGAGCTCAGCACGTCATTCACTAGGAGGAGGTTCGCCTTCTTCTCCTACATAGTCTCCATAGTGGTCACGATACTGGCAACTGTAAGGGGTTATGACGCCGCAGCGAGCTGGTTCCACATAGGCCTCTTCGAGACAGCCTCCGCCTTTGTCGCATCCTCTGTATTCTACTATTACATGGCAGGCGGAATCTCCTGGGTAGGAAAGAGCATAACCACGAAAGACAGGTCAGGGAAGAGCATAGTAGCAGTAACGATATTCGGCTTCGCAATCTCCCTGGTAATCTACAACGCAGCGCAGCTCATAATAAAGCCAGACCTCTCGCTCTTCAACTTCATCTTCTCCATAGTCTTCGGCTTCGCCCTCATATTCGCAGCCATCCTGCTGGAATGGAAACGCTAATTTACCCAGAAAACCCTTTTATTATTTCAATCCCAATTAATGTTCATGGATAAAGATAATAAAATTCCCCTTCCACTGGACTTTTCAGAGGAACTCAGAAAATCAATTCCAGGGGGAAGCCACTACAAAACAGATGAACTTCTTGACCTCTTCATAGAAAAGAACGACCTTTCCCCAATAAAATCAAAAATAGATACCCGCGATGGGACAAGCGTCGTGCTTGAACGCGGCTCCCATTTCATACTAAAGAGCGAACCAGAGGGGGGTTTAGAGGGATTCCTTAACCCGAGACTTGAACGCTATATAGGACCTTCAGGAGATTCTCGTTATACCAGTGTAACAACCATCTACCGCCTTTCAGGAGAAATCGAAGGGATAGGGCACGTTGACCTGGAGGCCGAGATGTCAACAACTACTCACTACAGGATGAAGAAATCCGACCCGCCCTTTTTTACAGAGTATCCCGTTCGTGGAGGCGAACCAAGTATTTACAAAAATCGTAAAGACAATTACGACCTTTGGTTCGTAATAGAACCCCTAGGGGAACCAAAGGAAACCGGCCCGAAAGATGGCTCTGAGCAAATCTCACTCCACCTGTAAACGCTCACTCTTCATATCGTTTTTTTGGTAAAGCCTTTTGTAACCCACTCGGATAAGAAAACGGCATGTAGCAGCGGCGAATACGGCGGTTTCGTGAAATGTAAAAAGGTTTTAACTCTCACTTTGGCCTCAAACCCTCACTTTTTACAAAAACCAAAGTATACTCTATAATATATTATACAGAATACATCATATAATATATATTAAAGATATAGTCCATAATAAAGTATATTATACAAAATATATTAATCAAAACATCCATGAAAATCTATATCACGACACATGATGTTAGAACAATTAACATTTATA
>CAYMDJ010000002.1:0-59633 GCA_964389315.1 uncultured archaeon | reverse complement strand
ATAGTATATTTGACCCAGGATGCTCACCAAAATACAGCACCGGCCCTCAGGAATGGAAGGCATCCCTGGTTGATTCAGACTGCTACCAGGACAACATATCAGAGAATTTTGAGTACAATGTCTGGACAGACCCGCTTGAAATAGCGATGGACATACCGGACGGCGAGCATTACAGGAGAGGGATTGACAATATCACTGTAAGGGCGTACGTCAGCGACGAATGCAGCGGTTCCGCAGGAGATGTTGCAGGAGCCACCGTGCAGTTCGGCGCAGAGAACGAGGTCACGTGCGCGTTTTCATGCACGCAGGGTAACACCGAGGACGAGACCGGTGGCTGGTATAACTGCAATTTCAGCACAACCGAAACAGCCGTGTGGGGAGACTTCTGTCTCGGGGATTTCAACACCACTGTCTCCGCGAGTAAGAATTACTACAACTCCTCGGGAACGTACAAGGACAACGATTCCTTCTGGCTGAGCGAGGTTCCGCAGCTTGACTGGGGACCGGTGTGGCATTCGGCAATCCCCACGTATGCATGGGGCTCCATCCACAACTTCAACATCACCCTGAAGGATGGTGAGATTCCGCTCGGTGATTCAAATGACGTCTATCTATGGAAGTCCTACAACTCAACAGACAACTGGACACTTGTTACGAACCTCACGCTAACGCCCAGTGGAGAGCAGGAGTACAACCTGACAATGAGCTTTGAGTGCAATGACGTGGGAACGAACTACTTCAAGATCAATGCGACTGACATGTGGGGCGACACGTCCACGACAGACACGAGAAGCTTTGACATGCTGAAGGACAGGCTCACCGCGATACCAAGGAGCTTTAGCATAAACTCCATGGTCAACAGGGAGGGTTCTGAAACAACATACCTCGCATTCTACTTCATAGATCTTGACAACGGCAGTGGCATCATAACAAGCGGGGGAATAAACGGAACCATATTCGTCAACCTCAACGGAACTGATCTGAATGACTGGGATTCAGGAACGCTCAATCAGACAAATTCCAGCGGTGACCTGGGTATCTATTTTGACCCTGTGTGCACCCCCCTCTACACGACAGGCACACATAGGTTCAGGGCCAACATAACGTCCGAAGACGAATGCTATTACACTCCTGCCTTCGGCAGCAGCTACAACATGAGCATAATAGGCCAGCTCAAGAACCAGATATACCTTCCGGAAGAAGGAAACGTGACGGCAGTGGGAGATCCTCTGTTCACGAGCTTCAATATAACCACGGATTGCGGGATGAGCGATTTGCAGGATTCTGTATCCGTAGACATGTCGTTCGGCTCGCCGCTCGGTGACTGGGAATCATACCCCCCGGACGTGAATGGCTCTGGGTGGTATAACTACACCTGGGCCACTGTTTTCCACATGGGTGGGTTCTGGGACATAAGGCTGAATTCCAGCAAGGCATGGTACAACAGTAATTCCACTGTCTGGGACGATTGGGTATTCCTTGTGAATACGCCGCCTACCATAAACCAGACCGGACTGACACCTAACCAGAGCGGCTGGGGGGACGTGTTCGAATACTCAACGTATATATGGGATACCCAGCAGGACAACATCACCTGCGAGCTCTACGTATCAACCAACGGAGGGTCGTCCTACCAGCTGATGAACAACACCACCATAATAGGCGGAAGGGACTGGTGCAACCTGACGGTTGGAAGCTTTGACTGCAGCCACATAGGTGACGACAACCTGTTCCACTTCAAGATAATGGACGGGACCAACACCAACTACACCAGCAACATATCAGGGCCGAACATAACGGCAGACAGCGCCATAATCCGGTATGTCTCCTCACCAGCTTCTGTGGTCCGTTCAGGCACTCCCGGCGTGATAACCTTCAACGTCACTGATACCATAAAGAACGTCCTTGTTTCACAGGGATACAACGTTACGCTCTACGTGACATACAACGGCTCTGAGTATGATTACGGGACGCTCAACACGACCAACTCGTCTGGCTATACTGACATACACTTCGCGCCCGCGTGTGACGTTCCTGTCTATATCCCCGGGAACCAGACGCTCTACGCCCGTATAACAGACACCTGCTACTACAACAACGTCACGCCCGAATACTATATAGGGATATGGGGAGCCCTGTTCGACGACATACAGGAACCCAGCATAGGGGACGATTTCGAGAGGATAATAGAGAACGTGACCCTCAGGATATACGTGGATGATGACTGCGATTCCTACAGGGATGACGTGAACGTCTCCCTTTCCGTGACTAACAATGACAGCGGAACGGAATTCGGTTGCACACCTGTAACGAACGAGACCTTCGGTTACTATGAATGCGAGTGGGACACCGCAGGGAAGCCGGCAAGGTGGTATTCAACCACCTCCAACTCCAGCAAGGACTATTACTATAACGGAAGCGACTACCAGGCAGACCACTTCTTCATAAGCACAAAGCCCGTCCTCAACGACTCATACCCGATGACAGACCCGGGAGGTTGGGGGGAGAGGTTCTATTTCAACGTGACTGCCACTGACGAGGACCTTGACAACGTCACCATATACCTTTACATAAAGGAATATGGCATCGGGACCTGGGGCTCGCCAAAGAACAGCACCATGGTGGAGGGACCCCAGTCCCAGAATGTTATACTTTCCTGGCGGGATGAGGACTGCTACAACATAGGGACCTGGGAATATTATTTGCGGGCAGAGGACACCAGGATTCCTGCGCTCTGGAACGAAACTTCACCTGCCAACTTCACCATAGAGAAGGACGATGTCGAGGTCCAATACTATTACGGTAATGGAAACACCGTATGGAGGAACGGAACAAACGCGACAGAGCTTGCCCTCCTCATATGGGACACTGACAGGAACACGATAGCAGGGGAGAACATAAACGCCACCTTCTGGGTGACAAAGAACGCATCCAACTCCTCCTCGTGGGACATAGGAAACCCCGTCGTGTCAAACGCAAGCTCGCACATAAAATACATCTTCCCGACAGAGGCCCCGGAACCTGACTGCAACTATTCCGTGGGCATCCAGAAATGGAAGGGTGGTGTAGGAGGGATAGACAACGACACATGCTTCAGCTCGAAGAACTCGAGCGCGTTCGACCTCGAGGTCCAGAGCAACCTGAAGCCCGTTATATGGTATCCTGATGGCGACGGTTACGAATGGGGACAGCCCGTTCCTTTCGCAGGAACAGTCGAGGACGACTGCTCGCTTGTGGAGGGGGTCAACATCCTCTACAACATATACAAGTTCCCGAACCAATACAACAGGACGAACTACCTGCCTGCGCACAACACGAGCGGCCAGTGGTCCGAGGGCGGCGGATGGTACAACTACACGTGGCTGGACACGGAGCGTTCAACCGGGTGGTATAGCCTCGGGATGAAAACCACAAAGACCTTCTACGGGGATAACTTCACCTTCTACACCGACAAGTTCTTCCTGGGATATCCGCCAACCGTCACGAGCCCGAGCGTTTACCCGTCCTTGGGAGGGTGGGGAGAAACCTTTGAATTCTATGTCCTTGCAACGGACAGCGACGGAAACTACAACAACATAACCCTGTGGAAGAGGATGTGGAACCAGTCAGAAGGAAACTGGACTAACTGGACCCTGATAAACCAGACTTACAGGAACAACCTCGTGGGAAGCAACAGGAACATATACTTCTACCAGTGGTTCTCGTGCTCTGACATGGGGGTCAATCAATATAAATACCATATAATAGACCAGTTCAACTTCTCTGATGAGACCTCCCCGCTGAACTTCACCATAGAGGCAGACAACGTGACCTTCCAGCTTGGCGCTTCCAACGCGACCGTGAGGAGAGAGGGAGGGACAGCCTTCCTTGAATTCATAATAAGGGACCTGGATGCCGAAAGACTCGAGTATCCCAACGGGACGGACGGAAAGGTATGGATAACAGAGAATCAGACCAACTACACGGTGGAGATGGACTGCACCTCTGCGAACAGCGGCAGGTGCTCGGTCAACTACCCGCCTGACTGCGACTCCTACGTGGGAGTCCAGAACTGGATAGGAGGGACCTGGGAC
This sequence comes from uncultured archaeon, assembly GCA_964389315.1. GTDB lineage: Archaea > Aenigmatarchaeota > Aenigmatarchaeia > QMZP01 > QMZP01 > CAYMDJ01. Next base: position 55,560 of record CAYMDJ010000002.1, on the reverse strand, counting down.
TCCTGCTACCAGCCGCTCAACACGAGCGCGCGCCAGCTCACGGTCTACGGCCAGCTCTATATCAACACCACCGCCCCCTCCACAGGGCAGGTCCTCAACAGGAACGTTACAGAGACCCTCAACCTCACCGTAGGGGACGACTGCGGTGACCGGATAGACGATGCCCATGCATACTGGTTCAACGGGACCTGGGTCCTGCTCAATGATACGACGGACGGAAGCCAGGGCTGGTATAACTCCACCTGGCTGGTCCCGCCCAGCTACGGCCTCGGCCCGGCGACGATAAACACCAATGCAACGAGGCAGTATTACGACCTCGGAAACAACCAGACGAGCATCCTTATCTACGGGTGGAGCTGGGTTTACAACATACTCCCGGCCAACGGGACAGAGATTGATGCCGGGACGTGGGTCACTGTCAGGTGTTACGTGCGCGACAACAACACCGACCAGCCAATAACAGGATACAACGTCTCGTTCTACAAGAACGGGACATACCAGGACAGCGACGATACGAGCTCCGCCGGTGAGGCGACCTGGGACTGGAACACCGGCCTGGAGGACCCGGACTATTACAACATAACCTGCACGATAGGCAACGACGTTTCCCTGTATTACAACACCACTGCGAACATGAGCTACAGGACCTCGATAATAAGGGTCAGGAGGCAGCTCAAGATAGATGACATTGACCTTTCAGAGGGCTGGATATACAGGAACGACAGCTACGACCCGCACGAGACAGAGATAGGCGTGCACGTGAAGGATGCAAACGTTGGCAATGCAGCGGGAGCGAACGTGACATTCTGGAACTCCAGCGGATTCATTGACTTCTGCATAACCAACTCCATCGGAGACTGCAACATCACCTACAACGTCACTGACACAATCTCACCAGGCAACTACACCGTATACATGAATGCCACAAAGGCAGGGCTCGAGGACTCCGATACCTATGAAACATACCTGGAGGCGAGGGGGGTTCTCGTCCTGAACATAACGTCCCCTGAGAACAACACTGCCCATGCAAAGAACGAGACGATAACGCTCACGGTCAACGTGACGGATGAGGCTGGCAGCCAGGTGAGCACGACACCGAACTGGTGGAACGAGTCAGGCTTCCTGGGCAACGGGATGTCAATCCCTCTCAACCTGAGTTACCAGGCAACCGGCAACAGGACGATAAAGGTCAATGCCAGCAAGACCTATTACGCGTCCGGCGAGGATTTTGTCACGATAATAGTTTCAGGCCTCTCCATAGTCCAGTGGAAGTATCCGGTGAACGGGACTCAGCTGCCATACCCTATCAATTTCACCACCATGTGCAGGGTCATCGACTCAGAATCCCTGAACGGCATTCCGAACTATGGCGTTGACCTCTGGTATCACTGGTATAGCCAGCCTTACCAGTTCATAGACAACTTCACCACCAACAGCACCGGCTATACCAACTACACCTTCGAGCCGACGCAGAAGGGCAACATAACCTTCAAGTGCAACATAACGGACGCGCCTGAGATGGAGATAATCGTTAACACGCCTGAAGCAGAGGGCAGCCTCTATGTCCGCGACGTGACACCTCCTGTCATAACCAACGTATCAGCGATTCCTAACTCGAGCCTCGAAGCCAACCTGAACTACACCAACATAACGGCGAACGTGACAGATGACATTGGGGTCGACCTGGTCTGGGCGCAGATAGAGCTCCCGAACGGCAGCATCCACAACCACACCATGACCAACATGACCCCCACAGGCGACCTTTACAGGCTCACCTATATCCCTCTGATAGATGGTGAGCACGCCGTGACGGTCTGGGCGCGCGACCTCGGCTGGGAATACAACAAGAACTACAGCTATGCAGGCAACCTCTCTGTCTGGGGCAAGTCATGGGGCAGGGTCTATACTACCTACGAGATTCTTGTCAATGGGATAACCCAGACCAACGACTTCGACGTGGACCTCGTCGTCAACTTCACCAGCGAGGGCCCTGCTAACATGTACGATGTCGAGCTGATAGCTTACGATGAGCCCAACGACACCATAGAGATTAACGATACCTTCCAGTCGTGCGGTGACATGGCCCCCTGGGATAACTGCACGTGGGACCTCCACGTGAGGGTCCCTGAGGGAACGCCCCCGATGCTGATAAAGCTGTGGGTCAACGCCACATGGACCAATCCCGAACTTACGACCAACATGAGCAGCAACTACACGATGTTGGATGTCTCATCCAACCCCGTGGTGGAGATAAATCCCAGCTACCTGCACAACACCACTCCACATGACAGGACAACCTATATAGGAACGGTGACGGTCATATCCTCGGGCAACGATGCCGTGGAGGACATAGAGCTTGCGCTCGTTGACGCGGCAGGCAACTTTGCGACAGAATGCCCGGAGTGTGAGATAACGATAATACCCTCGACCCAGGGCTTCCTTGCAGCAGGATACAACTTCACTGTCCAGCTAACCGCAATCATACCCGCGGGCCAGGACCCCGATGACTACTGGACATACCTGAGGGCAACCACGAGCAACGCCGGAATAGACGATTCGATGCTGAACCTGACGGTCCCGCTCAACACCTCATGGTGGAGGACGCCAACCAGCTTCACCCAGGTCCTCGCCCTCCTCAACACCTCGGGCTTCATAGGCAACATAAGCGTGTTCAACACGGGCAACAGGAAGACCGCCTTCAGGGTATACAAGCTCGGCAACGGGACAGACCTGGTCTACACGGAACCGAGCTACTTTGACCTTGACAAGCAGACGAGAAGGAACGTTTCCGTATACTACCAGATCCTCACCGGCCAGCAGCAGGGCCTGTATTACGTGAACCTCCTTATAAGGAACACGACAGCAACACCCAACGAATACGGCACGGACTTCTACCTTAACGTCACCGACATTCCTCCCAACATAACCCAGGTCAACATAACCCCAATGATATTCGAGGTGGGATTCGAGGTCGTGAACGTATCCGCGCACATAACGGACAACTTCGATGTGAGCACGGCCTGGATAAACGTGACCCTGCCGAACGGGACCATCCTGAAGCAGAACATGAACGCCTCCCTGAAGCCGGTATACAACGTAACATATAACGGAACCTCAGGAGGCTATCACAACATAAGTGTCTGCGCGAACGACACTGCAGGGCTCTGGGGATGCACTGCAAAGGTCCCTGTCCTCGGCGCCGCGAACACGCCCATGCTAATAGAGCCCAACGTGACAGACATAAACATCTCGGACGTGATGCTCTACACAGGAAGCTCCTTTGACGTCAACTTCACCCTATCGCCAGAATACGCGCGTGCATACAGCGTGAACGCTAACATAAGCGTCCCGTCTGGCTGGACTTCCATACCCTCAGCATTCTCCGTGGGGACGATAATGAAATACAACTCCGGCACAGGAGAGGCTTCCATATTCATAGTCAACGGGACCGCCCCGGGCGAGTATTACGTCAACATAAGCTCCAACTGGACCAACCTTGACTCATCAGAGGGAAGCAACCTAACCTCCATAATAGTGAACGTCCTCCCGAATCCCGTGATAGATATAGTCCAGGACAACCTCTCCTACGTGATAATGGGCGGGAACTCATACAACAACACCATGACAATCCAGTCGATAGGAAACGCCAACGCGACCAACATAACCTTCCACTGCCTTTCAGGCACGGTCTGCTCGGAATTCAGCCAGACGTTCTATCCCGTGAACATCTCTCTCATGGAGCCAGGCAACTCCGAAGACGTAGAAGTTCAGGTTGAGGTCCCGCTAATGTATGAGACAGGCCAGTATCTGGGGACCCTCGAGGCCAATGCATCAGGAGAATCAACGGATACGGTCGTCCTGATAATAATGGTCCCGCTGAACCTCTCATGGTCGCAGGTCCCGTCACTGATTGACGTCACGGTAAGCCACGAGACAGAGGGAACCTTCGGATACATAGAGATACACAACATAGGAAACGCATACATAATCCTGGACGTCGTCAGGTCAGGCGACATCTATCCGTTCATAGGAATCAACGCAACAAAGCTCTACATGCCGATAGGGAACTACGAGACCCTGAGGATAAACTACACCGCACCCTTCGTCACCCAGCTCACCAACTACTCCGGCCTGATAACCACCCAGAACGTGAGCGCAGACCCGCCGACCAGATACACGACGGTCTACCTCCGCGTTCACCCCTATTCCCTCAACATAACCAGTCCCACTGAGACAAGCCCGACCATAAACATAACCCCCGGCCAGAGCGTCTGGGTTTATGCCAACGTGACCTATGCAGGCCTTCCGCTGAACGACAGCAACTACCTCAACTTCACCCTTGTTATGAGTAATGCGACGTGGTCCCAGCAGATGACATTCAATAACCTGACGTTCTCCAACACCACCAACCTCTGGGGGATGAACATAACGGCCCCCAACATATCCCTCGCAAGGGGATATGACATAAACCTCACGGTGATATACACTAACTACAGCCTCGTGCTCTCGGACTACGAAATAAAGGCCATAATATACCAGGACCCGTTCCCGCCCCTTATCAGCCTGTTCGTCCCAGCGAAGGTCCCGTCAAACTCCACAGTCGAGATAATAACGAACGCGACCGATACGGGCGGGGTGAAGAACGCGACCCTGACCATAACATACCCTGACAACTCAACACAAAGCTTTAACATGACACAGCTCTATATGGTGGATGACGTCTATGTATTCCGCCAGTTCTTCTCCAACACGAGTCAGGTGGGGGTCCATTACGCAAGCACCACTGCGTGCGACTATTCGGGTAACTGCAACTCGACCAACACGTCCTTTGAGATTTACCCGGCTGTCATATTCCAGGGCTACACCAGGGACGAGGAGAAGATACACAAGCCCCCGATAAGCGTCAATTTCACTCTCTTCGTTCCGGGAACGAATACCGAGCTTTTCAGCTTTGCCAGCAACGCCACGCTCGGTGGATACTACAACGAGACCATTGACCTCAGGACCTATGACATAAGGACAGACTTCCTGGACGAGACGGCGACCCTTTACAGCGTCTACCTCCAGGACGACGTCTACAACCCCTACATGTTCGGCGAGATACCCAACGTCCGCCTTCCGACCAAATCCCTCAAGGGGGTCTGGATAAACACTAGCCAGCTCAACTACACCTACGGCACGATGAACTTCACCTCTGAGGAATGCTACACAGCAGGCACCTGCAAGACGAGCGACTTCTCCCTCACGTCGCTCGGGATATACAGGTGCTCTTCATGGATTCTGCTGTCAGGGTGCACCAACGCGACCGGATGGACGAGGCTCGACACGGACGTCAACACATCATCCGGAATCGTGACCGCAAACTCGACCACGATGACAGGGGCATTCGTGCTCGCGCAGTTCATATGCGGCGACAACAACTGCGAGGACGATTACGGAGAATCGAACGCCAACTGCCCGTCTGACTGCCCGATAATCATCCCTGAGCCTCCCCCACCGGCAGAGGGCGGCGGGGGTGGAGGAGCTGCCGGAGGTGCCGGGGCAGGTGCCGGGGCAGCAGCAGGAGCGGCGGCAGGGGCGCCACAGATAGAGATAGATTCAACGCTGATATACGTCGTCCTTGACCAGGGGGATTATGAGATACACTCCATGGAAATCAGGAACAACAGGAATACCCCCATAACAGTTGAGACCAGCGTGCAGGCAGGCTCGCCCATATGGGACATGGTAACCATAGAGAGGCCGCTGATAACGGTTGCCGGCGGCCAGACAGAGCAGATAAAGATAAAGCTCTACAGCATGCCCAATACGGCACCGGGGATATACACGGGCGACATAATAACCCACCTGGTGGAGCTCAACAAGACGTACAGGACGCCGGTCACTATAAACGTGGTCCAGGTCCCGATACCCCTACTTGACGTTGCCATAAAGGCCCTCACGAAGGCGGTCGCTCCGGGAGAGGAGTTCAGGTTCGAGGTCACGCTCGTCAACATGGGGGAGACCGCGACAGTCGAGGACATAGTAGCCGAATACAAGATAAAGAACCTCAACACAGACGAGGTCATCACCACCATGAAGGAAACCGTGGGGGTTGACCAGAAGTATGCATTCAGGAGGAACATCACCATCCCGGATGACATCCCCTACGACAGGTATGTCATAGAGGCCAATGTCTCTTACTGGTACGGGACGAAATACGCCTTCGCCTCAGACTCCTTCGAGGTCACCGAGCTTCCAGGCCTCCTGGTTGCCCTGAGGAACGTCTTCATGTCATGGGTGACCTATCTTATAATGTTCATGATGATTCCCGCCGTATACGGCGGGTTCTATGGCTGGAGATGGTGGAAGGAGAAGCACAAGAAGAAATCAAGATACATCTTCCCGATGGATATGAAGAAGCTTCCGCAGCCCGGGAAAGATTCATTCCTGATAGGCAGGATTGCCGAGACAGACGTCAATGCATACATGGACGTAAGGCAGCTCCAGACCCACGGAATATCCGCAGGCTCTACGGGGGCAGGAAAGACCGTCTCTGCGATGATTGCGGTGGAGGAATTGCTGAAGAGGAAGATTCCCATCATAGTCTTTGACCCCACTGCGCAGTGGACAGGATTCCTGAGGCCCTGCAGGGACAAGAAGATGCTTGACCTCTACCCCAACTTCGGTCTGAAGCCAACGGATGCCAGGAGGTTCCCCGGAAGGCTAATCAAGATAACCGACCCCGAGACCAGCATAGACGTCAGGAACTACATGACCCCTGGCGAGATAACGGTCGTGCTGATAGACAGCATGGATCCCGCGCAGCTTGACACCTTCGTGAGGAGGACGATAAGCGACATGTTCAAGATACCCTGGCCAGAGGCAAGGGAGCTCAAGCTCTTCGTAGTCTATGACGAGGTCCACAGGCTGCTCCCGAAGTACGGCGGAAAGGGCGGCTACGTCGCACTGGAGAGAGGATGCAGAGAATTCAGAAAGTGGGGGATTGGTATCTGGCTGATATCGCAGGTCCTCATGGACTTCAAGGGAGCCATCAGGGCCAACATATCGAACGAGATACAGATGAGGACGAAATACACCGGCGACATAAGGAGGGTCAAGCAGAAATACGGCTCAGAGTATGCTTCAACCATCACCAAGCTCAAGACAGGAACGGGAATGTTCCAGAACGCAGAGTTCAATCACGGAAAGCCCTATTTCATAGAGTTCAGGCCGCTTCTGCATGACGTGGGAAGATTGTCAGAGGTAGAGATAAACACCTACGTCAAGTATGACACCGAGCTCAATAACATAGAGATGGAGATTGCAAGGCTGAAGTCAAGGGGACTTGACGTGACTGACATCGAGTTTGAGTTGAAGCTGGCCAAGGACAAGGTCAGGCAGACGATGTTCACGATGGCCAAGACATATATGGATTCTGTCAAGAACAGAATCCGGAAAATCGGAGGAACAGTCAAATAAAGGAGGTGTTTGAATGCCCGGAAAGAAGGAAAAACTCGTTGAACTGCAGAAGCACAGGGAGGATATAGAGATGCTCCTGTCCTCCCTGGAAGAGGCATACAACGAGGCAAGCATAAGCGAGGAGCATTACAGCGAGGTGAAGGGAAAGAACCAGAAGAAGCTCGAAGAAATCAGGTCAGATATAGCGAAACTTGAGGAGGAGATTGGAAAGTCTGCCCCAGAACCCGCGGAGACAGGCGAACAGGCAAAGGAGACAGGCGAACAGGCAAAGGAGACAGGCGAACATGCAAAGGAACCAGCGGAGAAACCGAAGAAAGGCAAAGGAAAGGCAAAGAGGGCGAAGAAGACCAGGAAGGCCGAACCTGCGGAGACAGGCGAGCCTACGAAGGAACCGAAAGAGGAGAAGTATGATGAGCCCATAATCCCCATGTCACAACCCGGTCCGGGCGAGGGTCTTGGCGGGGACGAAATTTCCTCCGCTGAACCTGCTGCACCAACCGAGCCGGCAAAGAAGATTTCAAAGGACATGGCAGCAGTAGGAACGGTTGACACCTCTGACATAAAGAACATCATAACGAAGCTCGTGAACGAGATAAGGCCCTCTGGAATAGAGGTCCTGCCCAGGGTCGAGAAGATGCAGGTCCAGCTCGAGAAGCTCAAGGCATTCATAGACGCCGTGAAGGATGAGAAGGACGGCAACGCAGACACAGTGAGACGGATAATGGAGGAGCTGGGCGAGCTTAGATCCAGCACCGCGAGCATAGATGGCAGGCTAAGCGACGTTTCAATCAAGACAGACGATATAACAGAAACCATGGCCATGCTCAAGCCGGAGAGGTTCACCAAGCTACTCACGAAGCTGGACTCCGGCATAAAGCAGAACGAGGCCAAGATAGAGAAGCTCGATGAAATCTCCTCGGTCATCATAAAGAAGGTGGGCCTGATAGAGGACGTTCTCAGCGAGATGGGAAGCCTCGAGAAGGTGGTAGAGTTCAGCAAGAACATAGCCAGCAGGATGATAATGGTCGACGAGACAGAGAAGAGGATAAAGAGGGTGGGGGACAAGATTGACGGAATATTCATGGAACTGAACAAGAGGCTTGAGAGCTTCATGCTATACAAGGCAAAGCAGGACACCGCCAGCGAGCTCATACAGGAGATGATGAAGGGCATGGACGAAGTCAACACCAAGATGTCGGGCCTCGTGACAAAGGAGGAGCTCGAGGAGCTCAGGGACAACCTTGAGACAAGGATGTCTGCCATGGCAGACACAGGCATGCAGGAATCGCCCAGGCTCGTCAAGTACCAGGAGCAGAAGGATGAGATAAATACCGTCCTCGAGATGATGGAGGAGCAGCTCAAGGCAGGGACGCTGAAGAAGGATGAATATGAGAAGGCAAAGAAGCTGAACCTGGACAGGCTGAGGGAGATTGAGAAGAATATATCAGAGGAGAGGAGTGGCGCATCCGTCCCTGAAGGAAGGATTTCCGCACCCGCTCCCTCAACAGAGCCTGCGGAAACAGGCGAGCAGGAAAGGGAGCCTGCGGAGAAACCCGCTGCAGAAAAGGGCAGGGAGGAGCCTGCGGAGACAAGCGAAGGGACAAAAGAGCTGGAAAGGGAAATTGCAAGAAAACCGGGCAAAAAGGAATCAAAACGACCGGAGAAGGAGGAAACGGAGAAGCCAGGGCTCTCGAAGAAGGAGATGATGCTCAGGGGGCTTGAGGAATCCTTCAGTAGCGGCCTGATAAGCAAGGGGGCGTATGAGAAGACGAAAAAACTTTTGGGTGGATAGATGAAGAAAAGGATTGGTCTGGTAGTTATACTGGCAATCGTGTTGGCAGGGTTTATCCTCAGCAACAGCTTTACCAGGTCTGAGAACTATGATGATGTCTGGTGGAACTCCTCCTGGCACTACAGGATAATGTTCGAGGTAAACCACAGCGCCATTAACAGGACGGACTGGCCGGTAGAATACCAGATGAACTTCACCCATCTCCTTGAGAACATGTCAGTTCCCGGAACCTTTGACAACCTCTCCGCAAGGCTGGTTGAATACAACGGCTCTGACGGCTCTGTCCTCCACGAGCTCCCTGTCCAGTTCGACCCTGACGGGAACTATGATGCATCAGAATCAGCGACAGGCGATGTGGTGTTCATACTGAACGGAACGATGCTCTCCAACAACAGCAACAGCAGGTTCTTCTACCTCTACTTCGACACCGTCGAGAACGGTCAGAAGGAGGAGAGGACATGGAACCCATCAGAGCTCGGCTACAACATGAGCTATACCTGGGACGGTGAGGCATTCACGATAAACAACACCAACTACCTGTTCTATTTCGATACAGACGGCGGTGAGAACACGTCGGGCCTCTACAGGATATATGACATCGTCTGGGAGGAGGAGAACTTCATATACAGCACCGGAAACCAGAGGACAAGGGAGTATCTGAAGTTCACTAACGGCAGCCATAATTTTACCTGGTATATGAATGGCAATGTCACTTTCACCACGGGCCCGGTCAGGATAACGGTCACGCAGCAAGGTGAAGAGATATACTGGAACGAACCTTCAAACGAGACGAACGAGACCAGCACAGTCAAGAGGTATTTCTTCTACCCTAACATCCGGTGGTACAGGCTCGAGTTCAACGTGACGAACACAGGAACCCAGCCCGTTAACAGGAGCGCAGAGCTGGGAGCCCCGAGGTTTGATGCGAGCCTGGCATACGACACGCCCGGGATATTTGACCAGAACAAGACAGATCCCGCATCCTTCCTCAGGGTATACTCGACAACAAACCCCGGTCACGAGCTCGGGATAATCCTCGAGAACGAGAGCATCCCTGACTTCCGTGTTGACAACGAGAGCAATCTCGACTATGTGGGTATCAACCTCAGCTCAGTGAATCTCCCACCCGATTCCTTCCTTTGGCTGAAGTCAATCTTCATATCAGGTCACAGCACCCGTGCCCCGGACATCGTCTATGACGTCAGGGACGGGATTCTGACACCAATTGACGTGGCGGTCTCGGCAGCAGAGAAGTGGGTCATAGAATCCTACCCACAAGCGAACTACACTGTATATAACAGGAACGAGACCGTCCTGCTATGGGTCAATATCACGGTTGACGGGTGGAACCTCACTAACCACACCAATGCGACACTTGACATGGGGACGCCCTCTACAGCCGACGACCTGACGGTCATCCTTTATGATGACGGTGATTCAGGCCACGGTGACCAGGTCGCAGGGGACAACGTCTGGTCCAACATCTATATCCTCCCGAACGACTCTGCGGAGGGGGAATGGAACCTGACCGCAAGGATTTTCAACAATGACAGCTACATTCTCAACGAGTCCTACCACACATTCAACGTGACAGCCCAGCTCTATGCGAGCCTCGTGATTAATGAATCCACCGCAAGCGGCCTGCCAGACAGGGAGGTCAATGCAACCCTGTGGCTCAAGAACTACAGGCAGGATACCAACATCTCAAACGCAGAGGATGTCAACTGCACTTATTATCACAATGACAATCCCGGGGACAAGACGAACGTTGACAACATAACGGATAACATGGACGGAAGCTACAGCATAAACTTCACAGCTCCCAGCGAACTCGGTCTCTACTACCTGAACTGCACTGCCACAAAGGACGGCAACAACAGGACGGTCTACGACAACTTTGCCGTAGAGGCACCGATAACCAATGCCTCTGTAATCACCAGTCCGCTCTCCAAGGTCCTCACCAACGTTACCTGGTATGACAACGAAAGCTTCATCCTCACGGTAACGATGAGCAACATAGGGAACGGAACAACATATGGCACGAACATGACGGTGACGGTCCCCCAGAATTTCTCATCGAACGAGACCTTCTATTCCTGCAATGACGTCCTCATAGACCTCAACTGTGTCAGGTACTTCAACATAACGGCCCTTGCAACCTCAACAAACGAGACCTATGAATTCAACATAACGATAGACTGGACCAACCCCGACGACTCCACTGACTATAACTACACGCTCTTCAACGTCACGATAGCGCAGAATCCCATAATGCTCGTTGACGCGGACAACCTCTCGGTGAGGGTGGGGCCCGGATTCGAGAAGCAGATGGGGACGATAAACGTGAACTCGACCGGAAACTACAGGATTGATGACGTCAACTTCACCGTGACAGGGCTGGACGACTTCCAGTTCACATTCAACCCCCCGGGCCCGATATCCTTCATAAACCCGGGCACAGACCAGGACGTCACAGTTACGGTGAACGTCTCTTCTTCCCAGACACCAGGAACCTACAACGGAACCCTCAACGTATCGGCATCCAACTACGGCTTCCACATAATAAACCTGACTGTTATAGTGTCAGGAACAAACGTCTCAATCAACGTTACGCCCGAGAACTTCACCACGGACATCGTAAACTGGTATACCAGCGATTCCTTCAACCTCTCTGTCAACACCACTAACATAGGGACTGTGACAGCCTTTGACACAGAGATAAACCTCTCCATGAACCTCAACTACTTCAATGCGACCAACGGGACGTCCTATGACTGCGGCAACATATCCGTGAGCTCTTCGTGCAACGTCACTTACAACTTCACTGTCATGAACGGGACGCCAGCAGGAAACCACACCATAAACGTCACCGTGAGCTGGGAGGAGATTGACATAGGGACCGTGTTCAACTGGAGCATCGTAAACATCACGGTCACCCCCAACGTTACCCTGGAGGTTGACAGGACAAACATCACGGGCTCGCTAGAGCACGGGACCTCGGGGAGCTTCGGCAACGTTACCATCCTCTCTGCAGGAAACGATATTGTCTACAACGTAACCCTCAACATGACAGGCCTCGAGAGCCTATCAGCAACCCTTTCCTCAGAGGGACCCCACGACCTCTTCACAGGCCAGTCCCAGGAGATTCTTCTAAACGCCACCATCCCGTTCGCATATGCGCCGGGAACCTACAACGGGACGCTCAACATAACCTCGGACAATGCCGAGAACTTCTCCCTCAACGTCAGCCTGACAGTCCCTGTGAACGGCAGCTGGTATGTTAACGAAACCTATTGCGAGCATTCCCAGAGTCCCGACGTGGGGGTTGCCTGCATCGTCCTGATAAACAATACAGGAAACGTGCTCATTGGTTTCAACGTCACCCCCGCAGAGGTAAACCACACCAACGTCAGCTCCACGAGCTTCGCAATAGATTCGGATGATGAATACAAGCTGACGTTCTACTACAACGTTAGCGGTATAGCAGGACAGTCCACATGGACAGCGAATTACACGATAAATGCGACAAACCTTTCCGCAGAGCCTGATGAAATCGACGTGAAAATCACACTGAGCCCCTACATAAAGCCCCTCGTGGACGTCGAGGTAATACCAGATTACACAGAACAGCTGGGAAGCGTCCTCATATATTCCAATGTCACGGCGCAGTCCGACCGCCCCATACTGATGCCCGTTAACGCCACCGTTACCATGCCGGACGGGACCAACGACACGGTCCCGATGACGAGGCTTTACTGGCAGGGTTGCACCGGCTCAGGGCCTGGCAGCACCTCGTGCTGGTATGCATACTATCCTTCAACATGGGGCAACACCACCTACACCGGGAACTACACCGCCTGGGTCTATGCAGAGGATGATCTGGGAGAGAACGAGACAGGAAGCGACACCTTCTATGTATACACGAAGCTGAGCCCGATGATGTTCACCCTGAGCGACGAGTACAGCAACCAGGGCTACCAGGGCTCTGTGTATTACAGGGCAGAGGATTCGTCAGGCGAGCAGAACATAGGCAATGTCACCGTTGATGTCGTGATAATCAATCCTGGCAACGAGACATTCTTCAACAAGTCATACCTGACAGAGAGCGACGGTTTCATAAGGAACGATTACGGGGGGATATATATAGACTTTCCCACCTACGGTTATCCGGCAGGGAACTACACGGTCATCGTCAACTCCACATACTATGAAAGCAGCGTCGGTTTCTTCGTGAACAGCACCCAGAACTACACCTTCACCATGGTCGACCACCCGCCAAGCTACGGGATACATGCTGACATGAGAATCTATCCTCTATGGTACCAGAACAGCATCATGAAGTTCGTGATGTGGTTCACTGACAGCTCTGGCATGCTGACAGACCCTGACAGCATAAGCCTCAATGTCCTGAACCCCGCGAACAATCCTTATTTCAGCACAACAATGGCGAGCATGACAAAGGAATCGACTGGCGTCTATACCTACAATTATGCCATGCCACCCCTTGCGCCGGTCGGGATTTATGAAGTCTCACTCAACGCTTCCATCGGAGGGTATCAGACCGTCGCTTATGATTACATAAGAGTCTCATTGGGAGGGCCCTACGATGTCGGAGTCAACATACTAAACAAGGAGGTCGAGCCAGGGGACATCCTCAACTTCGAGCTTTACGTTGAGAACAAGGGCGACGTTGACAACCTTGACGTCCTGATAGAATACTGGGTATCAGGAGGGGGCCAGACATGGGACTACCAGCATTTCTCAGCGAACATAGGTGCCGGAGAGAACAAGACTTTTGATGCGAGCACTGACCCCTCTGTCAGCGCCTACATATTCACGAGCCAGCCGCCGGGGACCTACACCCTTAACGTAAAGGTGACATACAACAGCATCAACAACCTCTATGCCACGGCCAACGAGACCTTTGACGTCATAGGGGAGGCCCCTGCCCCGCCCCCGTCAGGCGATGAGGGCGGCGCACCCGAAGAGGCAGGTCCCGGAGGGGGCGGACAGGCCAGGCTGAACATAACAGAGTATGACAGGGAGGTCGGTGTTGAGGTTGGGGTGATAAGGTACGTCAACGTCGTAGTGAAGAACACCGGAGATTCTCCTGCCACCAACGTCCAGCTAACCGCGCGCTCCACAGAAGAAAACTGGTTCATCATCGAACCGAGGAACATCGGAACCCTGGCAGCAGGGGATGAAGCAACCTTCACGATGAAGATACTCATCCCATTCGGGATAGAATCCGGCCAGCACGAGGTAATGATAACCGCGACCTCCAACCAGTCCGATGACAGCGAGGTATTCACACTCTTTATCTTCACCTCCAGGAAGGAGCTCATAGACTTCGAGCTGGTGAGGCTCAAGGCCAAGCTGAGGGAGCTCAAGACCAGGACAGAGAATGCGAAGGCATCGGGGTATGAAGTCTCGCCCGTGGAGGACCTGATAAAGGACATAGAGAACGAGATAGAGCTCGCTGAGAACTACCTGCAGAAGGAGCTTTATGATGCCGCGCTCGATGCGGTCTACAATGCGTGGCAGCTCATAAGGGAGGCAGAGGACCTCCTGGATGACATACTCTCGCGCGGCCTCCTGCCCTGGTGGGTCATACTCATCATAGTGTTTGCAGCGGTCATAGCAGTCCTGGTAATCTTCATGAGGAGGATGACCAAGAACCTGAAGATTCTTCTCAGGGGGAGGCTGTCCGAGGCAAGGCAGGTGGCAGGTGCGGTCAAGCCGAGCAGCGACGTGGATACAATGAGAACAGAGAAGGCAAAAAACCAGAGAATGTTGAGGCTCCTGGAGAACCAGTATAAGTCAGGAATAATATCAAAGGAGGCTTATGAGAGCATGAAGAAAAGGAGCGAGGAAAAGATTGGAGACATTGACAAGAAGATAAGGGATGCCCTGAAGTAGGGAAAAATATTTAAGTTATCCGGGAACCAAATAATACTCGTGTTGCAATGTTTGAGAAGAACGGGCTCTTTGTTTTCCTAATGAAGTCTGATGAGCAACTCAAGAAAACAGGCATCATCAAGAAGCTCAGGAATCATAGGATATGCTACGTGTGCCTCAGCGATACTGTTTCTTCTGCGATACAGGCGCTAAAGAACAACAGCATTGATGCAAAAGGGATGTGCTTCATAGACACCCTGAGCAGTCACTATTCGAGCCAGGAATCAACAGACAGGTGCGTATACATATCCTCGCCCTCTGCAATGGATGAGATGTCCGGTGCAATACTGAAGATGATGAAGAAGTGTGATGCCTTCGTCTTTGACGACATATCATGCCTCCTTAGATATAATGACCCCGCATCAATCCTCAGGTTCACCAACAGCGTCAAGATGGGGAATCCGGGGAAAATCATTTACATGATTTCAACGGATGCGGTTTCTGAAGCCATTGATGAATTCATAGACGACCTCGTGATGTTTGCTGATGAAACAAAGGACCTTACGGCTATGGGTGAAAGGAGCACTCCAGAAGCAGGGAAGATCGTTCCTGATCCAGGAACCACATGGCCTTACGGAATGTCAGGTTTTGACATCCCCGAGCTGCCCCCGGGCTAGCCAAGCCTCTTCCTCAGGACGGTCATGTTCTTCTTCACGTTAACCAGCCTCTCGTTGTACCTGTCCATCCGGCTTTCATACTCTATCTTCCCGAGGCTTTCATCCCGGAAATACATACTCTGGACTTCCTTTATCATGGCAGAGATGCTGTCCCTCTCCCTCTCCAGTCTTTTCAGCCTCTTCCTGATGAAGGCCCCTGATGCCGCCCTGCGCGTGACAAGTAAAGAGAAGACAAAAAGAGCCGGGAACAGGAAAAACCATTCCCAGTTGTTTAAGACAGCGCCTATTACGTCACTCCCCCCGAGCGCCCTCTCGAGGGAGGCGCGCTCCTCGAGCTCATCCAGCCTTTCGTATGCATCCTCGAGGAGGGATTCTGCCGCAACGAAATCCTCCATTTCCAATGAACCCATTGCCTGGTAGAAAAGCCCCTCCGGTCCGGACACGTCTATTTCCTGCATGCTGGCATCATAGAGCTTTGATTCCACCTCATCTACCAGTTCATTAACCCTTATTGCAGATTCCTTTATATCCCCGACGCCTTCTGCAAGTGACTGCGCCCCGGCGTAATAGCCCTCATTATAGAGGAACATGGCCTCGTTCAGGGTGCCGTTTGCATATTCCGTTCCAAGCCCAAGGGATTCCATCTCTGAAATTTGTCTCTCCGCTGCCTTTATCGCATCAAGAGCATCCTGCTGCGGCGTTGCACCAACTCCCATAGGCAGAAGCAGGAGAAGAATGATTATGGGAACCGCAACCTTCGGAAGGATTTTCCTGTTCTCAAGGTCTGCAATCTCCCTGGATATCTCCCTTATCGTTGAGTTGTATGCGCTCCTGGAAATCTTCCTTTCCTTGAAGTACCTGTTCTGCGTTTCAATCATCAGTTCCCTCAGCATTTCCATCCTCTTTCCCTCCGCAGCCTTCCTGCCGCGCGATTCAAGGAGCATCTTCCTGACCCTGAGCCGTATCTCCTCCCTCTTGTTCCCTGAGTATTTCCTGCTGTATTCATCAAGGCTCTTCTCATACTCGCCCTTGCTTATGACGCTATTAACGAAATAATCAGCGCCTGCATCCCCGATTAGCCTTTCAAGGATTCCGTTCTCTTCGGATAGGTGCTTCAGCCTCCTCCCTATCAGCGACAGGCTGACCACTCTCCTACCAAAGAATATAAGGACGGACATCCCGGCAACAGAGAGGATAATCAGAATCCAGTTGTTTTCAATGAACATGAATGCAGGAAGGAACATTCCCGTTTCCACCGCAAGCGTGAGGAGCGCGGATTCTGACCTATCTTCGGCCCTCTGGAAATCCTCCCTTGCGAGTGCCGAATATGCAAGCGACTTGAGCTTGGTGGTTTCCGGGAAAGACATGCCATACCGCTCTGCATACCAAACCCCCCCGTTCAGCTCCTCGAGCATTGCACTTGCGGCAAGCGAGCTGTTCTTGTATTCTATTATGAGGAGGGAAAGCTCCTTTACCTTGTCATAATCCCAGTCATCTAGGTATGAGGATGCGGCGCCAAGAATCCTTGACGTCCTGTTCGTTGGGATTCCCAGTTCATTCATTATATCTATTGACCTTTGCGCTTCCCTGAAAAGGGAGATGGTCTCGTTCTCATCAATGCTGTGAACGAACAGCCTGATTGTTGCAGAGCCCTCCACCGTTATGTTTACCCCGCCGTATGCGGTGGCAGTGATTGTTACCGGATACTCCCCGTATGCCATGTATCCTGGAACGTTTATGCGCAGGGTGAACGGAAGTTCTGAGCTTGCTTCAATCGTCCCGTTCTGTAGGCCCGAGTAGAGGGATATTAGGGTTGACCTATATCCCTCTGAGGAAAGCATGAGCTCTGAAAAGCGGATGTTGTTAGTATTCTTTATCACCACCTCAACATTCTCTATGTCCCCCCTGAACAGGTCAAGCCTTTCAGGAAGCTTCAGGTCAAGCCTGTAGTAGGATGCCCTGCCGCCGCCTGAGACCACGGTGCCTGAGGAGCTCCCTCCTGTGTCACCCCCGGGGGATGCGCAGTTGGAATCGGTCAGGTAAGTGCATCCTGAGCCGCAAACACCGTCAGAGCTGCTGCAGGATATTCCGACCAGGGTGCTGTCAGAGTCGTTATAGGTCTGGTTGGAGCTCGCGTTCAGGTAAACCTGTGACACTCCCGCCGCTGCAGAGGATGACGTGGACATGACAAGGTTCGAGTAGAAGGTGGAGCCTGATGTGACGTTGCCCGCAAAGTAGGTCACGTTTCCGGAAGAGTTTGACCACCCCGCCGGGAATGTCCAGTTTATCCACGTGTCGTTCGCGGTCTCGTTACCTATGTTCTTTATGGTCGCGTTGAAGACTATGTTTGACTGGCTCTGTGAGACTGAAACAGGATGGTTCGTTATCGTCACCGTGAGCTGAGGCCCCCCGACGTATGATATGAGGGAGGCACCCACCACAGAGGAGGTCGTGCTTACTCCGGGAGTCGTGCAGCCTATCGTTACGTTGATTGCGTATTCATACGGCGTCATAGATGCCGTGACCGTCACGTTTATGGTCCTCGACTGGCCTACTCCTATGTCAAAGCTGTCCGGGTCTGATACGTTGAATGAGGTATCACCCCAGGTGGACGATATGTTGAAATTAAGCGGATATTCGCCAGTGTTCGTTATGTGAAGGTCCCCGAGCGTGCCGCTCTCCCCCGCGACCATGTAGGTGGTTCCGAGGGACGCTGGAGACAAAGACCATGAATAGTCATACTCCACAGAGACGTTCATCACAGCCGTCTGGCCAGAATGGCCATTGCTGTCATTGTGCCATATAGCATATTCCCACGTGCCCGGAGGCAGTGGGACGGAGAAGGAGCCGTTCCAGACGTCTGAGGTTATGTTGTTCATGGTCACGTTGCTCCAGGTCGATGTCCCGGATCTCCTGAACATGAGTATGCTCGCATTTACCCCGCTCACGTCCGTTATGTTCGCGGTGACGTTGACGTCTATGCCCGGGTCAAGCCCGTCGGTCGTGTTCGGGACCGTTGTAACTGAATTCACGGTGGGAGGGCTGGACACGTCCACATGCAGGGTCCTGTTGGTGTCGTTCCATCCTGTGCCTGATGCATTGTCGGTCGCCCTGCAGTTCCAGACGTATGTCCCGTCGCTTATTCCGTTGACGGTCCACTGTTCGCCGGCAAAGGTCACGTTGGTCAGCCCGCTCATATACGAATCGTTTATCTCCGAAGCGCTCTTCTCGTAATCGCTTATCCTTAACTCATCAATCGTTCCGTTAAGCTGGCCTGTCCCCAGCTTGTAGCTTCCTACATACATCGTGTCCCCCATGGAGCCCATGTAACCCATGCCCCCGATATTATAGGAATTCCCGCCCGTGCTAGAGTCAACATAAAGTTCCATCGAATCCGTGCTTGCTTTCCACGTAGCTGCAACATGATGCCACTCCCCGGGATTCCACGAGGAAACGTCCGTCCACACGCTGGATGGAGATTCATATTCATCCAGGAACCTGAAATAGAGGACGTCATCCGCTATCCAGAGCCGATATTCTGTGTTGTGAAGGGTTGGGCTCTGCGCAACTATGAAGAGCCAGTGCTCGCCGCTCAGGTTGCCCTCTGGCTTCACCCACATCTCGATAGAGCCCTCCAGGACGTCAAAGTTTCCTGCACTGGAAAAGGTTAGCGTGTCGGTCCCGTCAACAAAGACGCCGCTTCCTATCTTACCCGCCGTTATCCCTGTCCCGGAATCCGTTCCCGTGGAGTCGCTGCACATATATCCGGTAAAGTTGCACAGCAGCAGCGTATTGGAACCGTCGGGAAGCTCCCCGTAATAGACATTCCCATATGCCGACCAGTCCCCACCAGTGTCGGTATACAAGGTCATCTCAGTCAGGGAGTCTGCGGTGGCGTTGCACTCAAAAGTAACGCTGCCAGAGAGCGAGACGTTCCCGTCGTCTGGTGAGGACAGGCTCACGCCCGGGGAAGCGGCCACAGAACCAGATGCTCCTATCAAAAACAGGATGCTTAATGCCAGCAATCTGCGAAGATGAAATACCATAATAATTTGAGGCTAACCTATCTGCCTCGCCTCTGTCGCACCGAACACTTCCTGTTCCGGATACACCTCTATTCCCACGCCGCCAACGACCTTTGTTGCAACGAGCTTCTTCTTGTGCTTGGTTCCTCTCATCTTTATCACCTCAAGGGCCATCTCCCTGACGTCACCCCTCCTTATGTTGTATAGTGCGACGACACCGTCCGCGAGGAACTCCTCAACACCCGTCCTGCTGTAGGAGACCGTGTTCTGGTCGGTCTCTGATATCATGAAGGTGGTTGAGCCCTTCTCCTCGAAGAACCTGAAGAGGTGCTCTATGTATGACCTGTAGCTCTCCTCCCTGCCGATGAAGTTGGACGATATAGAGCTAACGGAATCCACTATCACGAAGTCCGGGACGAAACCCTTTGGAAGAATTACGGGGTCAAAATCTATCATGAGCTCGCCTTTCTGCTTGGCCAGCATCGCATCTATGGCCTTCGCTATGTCAAAAGAGCTGAACCTCCTGATAAGGAGATTCTTCTTGTCCACTGCCTTTGGGACCCAGCCGAAGTCCTCCATGTGCTGGAAGAGCCTCTCCTCTGACTCCTCGAATGACATATAAAGGCATTTCCTGCCCGCCCTTGCAGCATTTATTATCATGTGAAGGCAGAGCGTCGTCTTCCCCGAACCGGGCCCTCCTGCAACCAGCACGGTCGAGCCTCTGGGTATCCCTATCTCAAAGAGCGCATCGAATCCTTTTATGCCGGTCTTTATGTATTCCCTCCCGACCTTGGTCACGAACTCTGTCTTGCTTCCTTTTTCTGCGAATTCCTTCTTGACAGCCTTCTTTATCTTGGAGATGTCTATCTTTCTAGCCTTTGCCAAAGAACCACCACTACTATAGTAATTAATATATTGGAGAACCGGTTTATAAAACAGACGCCGCAAAACGGACGCCTTGTCGGATTTAAATAAAACATAAACAAAATATAATGATGTCAAAGACCATAATGGCAGTGGATGACGAGTCTTCACTCCTCGAGCTGATAAAGGCAATCCTTGGGGCCGAGGGCTATAACGTCATAGCGGTCAGCAACGGCAGGGAGGCCCTAGAGAAGCTGAAGAAAACCAAGCCAGACCTTGTTCTTCTTGATATGATGATGCCCGGGATGAGCGGAAGGGAGGTATGCGAGAAGATAAGGGCAAACCCGGAAACAAAGGACCTCAAGGTAGCCTTCCTCACGGTTGCGAAGTTCTCTGAATCAGGAAAGGATACCCTGAAGAAGATGGGGGTTTCAGACTACATCACGAAGCCTTTTGATAATGCTGACCTGCTGAACAGAATCAGGAAGATTATCGGATGACATCACTGTATCCGCACCCGGGATATGACATGCCCAAGAAGAAAAAGATAATGGTCGTCGATGATGAAGAGAATCTGTTAGTTCTGATAAGGGATTTGCTCGTTTCAAGGGGTTTTGATATAGTCACTGCAACCAATGGAAGGGAGGCCCTGGACATGCTGGAGAAGGAGAAGCCGGACCTCCTCGTCCTTGACATAATGATGCCCGGGATGAAAGGAACTGACGTTGCGAGGAAGATAAGGGAAAATTCCAAGACCAGGAAAATGAAGATAGTCTTCATTACCATCCTCAAATCAAAGGAGATTAATTACAGGATTCTCAAGAAACTGATGATTTCTGACTACATCACAAAACCCTTTGACAATCAGGACCTCGTCAGGAGGATTGAGTGGGCCGTCTCGAAGTAGAATTGTCCGCAACTGTCACAATCCCCTCGGCCCTCATTATGCTCTCCTTTGCCCTATCCTTGGCATCTTTTTTCAGGACCGCCTTGATTGGCATTATGACATGGAACTCGCTTCCCCTTTTCGGTTCGCTCTTCACCCACATCTCGCCGCCCAGCATGGTAATGAATTCCTTGCACAGTGCAAGGCCCAGCCCGGTCCCGCCCGCGCTCCTCGTGTATGAAGAGTCAATCTGGTAGAACCTCTCGAATATCTTTTTATGCTTGTTTTTCGGTATTCCTATGCCAGTATCCTTTACAAAGAAATGTATGTTCTGGCCCTCCTTTGAGGCTCCCAGGGTCACGCTTCCCTCTGGGGTGTATTTGACTGCATTGTTTATCAGGTTTATCAGTATCTGGGTCAGCTTCTCGGAGTCTGCCCTGACCTTGGGCAGTTTCTTCTCTATCTCATATTCGGGTTTCAGACCCTTTTTCTTTATCATGACATTTGCCTCCTGCCTGATGCTTTCAAGCAGCTCGTTAATGTCAACAGTCTCCAGGTTGAATTTCATGGTTCCCATGTCTATCCTGGACAAGTCAAGAATGTCATCAACGAGGTCTGAGAGCCTCCTGGTTTCGTGGTCCATTATCTTCAGGTAGTTGTCTCTCATCTTAACGTTTTCTGCAACCTTCTTGTTCAGGAGGAGCTGCGAGAATCCATGTATCGACGTAAGAGGAGTCTTCAGCTCATGCGCGGCTATGGAGATGAACTGATTCTTCTTCACATCAACCTCTTCCAGTTCTGCCAGGCTCTTTTTTAGCTGCTTCTGGGCATCCATAAGCTCCATGTTTGTCCTGTCAACGTCCTCCATCATGTTGAGGACGGCAGTCTTCGTGTCTGTAAGTTCCCTTACCCTCATGTCCAGCTGCTTTGTCCTCTCCTGGACGTTATTTTCAAGCTCTTCGGCACGCTTCTCTATCTCCCTGCGCGAATCCCTCAGGTTTATGGTCATCTTCCTGAATGCTGATGCAAGCTCACCTATCTCATCCCCGGACCCGACCACTATCTTTGTGTTAAGCTTTCCCTTTCCGATTTCAACGACGGCGTCCCTTAGCCGGATGATGGGCCTTGTTATAGACTCGGACACAAAGAAGGAAACCAAAACCCCAAGAACCACGATTATGATGAGATAAACCAACAACCATTGCTGCATTTCGCTTATTGGTGCGAACACCTCAGCTTCGCTGATCTCAACCAGGAGGCACGAATCCATCTCAGGGATGTAGTCATACGTCCCTAGGACGCTCTCTCCCATGTAATTCTCCGTTATTTTCATCTCGCGATGCCTTTCACCGATTTCCTCCACGGTCAGGATTTCATGCAGGAAGCAGTTCCTCGCGTTATCAGTCTCAACCCTCAGCCTGAGTATGGTGCTTTCCTCAAAGAATCTCGAGTCTGATATCATGAGGTAATCCGGCCCCACGAGATAGCTTTCGCCTGTCTCCCCGAGGCCTGTCCTGTCTTCCATGATTCTGTCAATATCTTCCGTGCCTGTCTGCAGGACGATTATTCCCGCGAGCCTGCCTTCACTATAGACCGGGACAGAAACGAAGAAAGATGCATCTCCCGTTTCATTTATATCATAGCCATAGAATGCCCTGCCCTCATTTCCGGATTTCCTGTATGCCCGGGCCAGCGCCGTATTGTTATAAGGTTCCTTATACAGGTCTTTTCCAATAATGCTCTTTTCCCTTGCTGCCCACCAGACCTCACTATCCGCACCTACCAGGAACATGTCATGATAATCATAGTTCTCCATGAAATCCATGAAATAGTCCTCATATTCCTTTGCCAGCTTCATCGTGGATTCGTATTCATCAAGATAGGTAGTTGCTGCGGCGCTAAGCCCCACACCATCACCGGTTCTCGTTCCGACAATCGCGATATACATGTATTTCTCCTTCATGCCGCCGTCAGACTCTTCCCAGTCATAGAAACCCTCTGCCTCCCTGCCTCCCTCTATCCGTGACATTACCGACCAGAATCCCGGAAGGCTGTCAGCAAAGGCATGCAAATCAACGTCAACGAGGTCAGGGTTCTTATGGAACCTGCATGTCAGCGTATCATAATCAATTAATGCAGTGTATCCGGTCTCTCCGACCTGCTGGACCGCAATCTCCTGAAAGGTGGGGTCGTTCTGTAGTTCACTTAGCGTCATCCCGGGGTGGCTGCTGATATATTCATCGATTTGGGCAGCGACCTCCAGCGCTTTCTGCTTCATGCTGCCCTTCGCAAGCTCAACCTCTGCATCGAGTTTCCTGTTGAAAGCCTGGCTGACCGAAGACGATGATGCAAGGAGTTTGATGTCGCTCTCCCTATCACTCAGATAAGAATTAATCCAGTTAGTCTTGATTTGCGTTATAGTTTCCAGATGGTCCTTGGCCTGAGCATCAACAGTGCTTGTCGCGAAAAGGCTTTCCAGTGAAAACGTGACAGCAAAAAACGCTATGATGAACAGCAAAAAGACCGTGGCAGTCTTCCTGCGGATGCTGAAACTAATGGGTGACATGAGCCCGTGCCTGATTATTGCGTATGCCACTATTGCCCCAGCGACTGGTGACATGGGAACTGTTAGAGGCAGTACAGGAAAGTCAATGAGCGGACCAATCACCTCCGTTGCTATTCCGCTTATTAGAGGAATGCACACCGCAATGATGAGGAGCTTTGCCTGGGCCCGTTCCCTTCCCTGAGATTTCCTGTAGAACCTGTAGCAAAGGAGGATGCTCGTTACCGCATAAATTAGCACAAACGATATGAGTGCCGGGTAAAGGTCCCCGCGCACGAAATTGTATCCCCAGTATGCCGCCTCTGCGGATTCTGTAACAAGCTGCGGCATGAACAGAACGATGTGTTGGAAAAGGGCATAAGGAAGATAGATGAGAACAAAGTTCCTTTTCTTGCTGGCAACCCTGCTCTTCGTGAAAACCAGGAAGAAATGGAGCAACGTGACGGACATGATAATAGCGCCCGTCCATTTCACCATGTCAATGCGAACCGCCATCTCTGGCGTTCCAGAGGCGAAAGACAGAAACTCTCCAATGGACCATGCAGCAAAAGAAAACATCACGGTGCTGTATAGCCTGTTCAGTTCACCCCTGGGATTCCTGTAAAGGATGTAAAAGGCAAGCGCAAGATTTGAAAAAAAGGCAATCAGCGGCAAAATAGTGTAAACGTTCATTCCCTATCCCCCATATCAACACCATGACTTCTCCCTGCCACCAATCATCTCCCAAACGAGACTCACTTCTTCCCGAGTTCCAGAATCTCGTCAACGAACATTGACATGTCATCTATAAGTTCCCTGGTTGATTCGTCCTCGATTGCAGCCATTATGCAGTCATTCTTGTCACTCCTCATCTTTGAGACGATCGAATGCACGAACTTCAGGACGACCGATTCCTCGGTGTAGAGCAGCAGCGTTGATATGGAATCTATGAGAACGACCTTTATCCCCCCTGCCTCGAGAATCTTGTTCATGGTTATGTTAATCTCTGTTAGCGCTGTCGGCGAGGAAACGTATATCACCTGCTCTGAATCGGATCCCGTCTCCTTTGTCACGGCGTCTATGAATATTATGTTCCCAGAATCAACACCATTGTTCTTCAGATATGTCATCACGCTGTTATAGGGCTTGTTCAGCGATATGTAACAAAGCGAACCGTGCTTATCCAGCGCAGCGCTAACTATATCCTTCAGCGTCTCGTTATAGGCAGTGTTCGGCATCACGATTACGGAAATCGAATTCTTCTTTATAGTGGAGTCTATATTCCCCGTCATGCCAACCAGCACTACATTTCCATTACAGCGACTATTAATTAATATGGTTTTCGTGATATAAGAAACTATTCTCGGCTTACGATAGGCTTCCGCCTTATGCAAGCCGAGGAGCAACCAGAAAACTATTGAAATCCATTCTGCTAATGATATCAGGCCTTTGACCTTCTGAACAAACCGGAGAGCCTTGAAGCTATTCCCGGCGGGGTGTAGTATTCACCTGCTATGTATGCTGCAAGCCTGTCAATCTCCCTGCTCGATTTGGTATTGGGGTTGAGGTCCGTGACAGGAAGCTTTGCAGAGAGGCTCCTGAGGACCTCCTTGTCCCTCGGTATCATTGATATCACGGGAAGCTCTATCAATTGCTCTACCTCCTGCTTTCCGAGCTCGTGCCTCCCTTCCCCGGTCATGTTCAGGACGACGCCCAGGGACCTGACACCGAGCTCCTCCGCGACCTGGTAGCACTTTATGACGTCCATCAGGGGAGGGACGAAGGGCGTCATAACGAAGAGTATCTCATCGGAGGCGCGGATGGTTGCCATTGCCTCCCTTCCGAATCCCGGCGCGCCATCGAGTATGACAAAATCAGCCTTGCCGAACAGCTCCTTGACATGCTTCTTCATGTCAGAAACGTCCATTCCCTTGAGGTCATCCAGCGATAAGGAGGCGGGTATTATCCTCACCCCGGGAATGCTGTAGTCATACATGGCCTTGTCTATCACTACGTCTCCGGAGAGGACGTGGTTGAGTGATATGGGATAATAGTACATCCCCAGGTAAAGGCCGAGGTGGGAGGTCGTCACGTTGCCGTCAACTATTATGACGTCCTTCTTGTATTTCTTCGCAAGGGAAGTTGCCAGATTGATAGCCACGGTAGTCTTTCCAACCCCACCCTTCCCTGAAACTATGCCTATTATCCTGGTCATTTCCACACCTTCAGGCCCAGATACTCTATATTCAGGCTTTAGCTTTATAAATATCAGCTTACAGACGCTGCCGCCTGCCCCATTGGTCCAGTCGCAAGCTGATAAGCAACCAGAAGACCTTTGAGGATAAATAGGCTACTTCTCAGCTTACAGACGCTACCGCTTGCCATGTTGTTTTAGTCGCAAGCCGAGGAGCAACACGCAAATAAGCCTTTACCGGATCTAAAGTGCCCGCTCTTTCAATACATAACCAATGCGGGAAGCAGACACTCGCTTCCACAAAGGCTTAAGCCAAACACGTAGAATTTACACCTGTTTTTTCCGTGAACGCTTTTGTCACCAACCATCATTCGCCGCAGTTGCCTGGCGAAGCAATGAGCAGTAAAAGGGTTCGTTTCTTGGTTGAGCTTTTTAGAATAATTTGATTGTTGCTCACCCGCTTGCGACTGCACTGATTTAACCAAGCCGCCGGCGTCCGTAAGCGGGTTACCATTTGAATGGATACATCAGCCTGTTCATCTCTGATTCGTTGGATATCAATACTGGTACGTTATCACCGATCTGGCTGTGAACCTTCCTTATGTAATTGAGCAGGTCCCTGTCCGCGAACACTGATATGAAGGTAGAAAGGATCCTTAATACAATGTCAGCGTGGTATTTTTTACAGAACTCTATCATGTTTGAAAAGATTACGTAAAGGAAAATGTCTGTAAAGATGTGACGTCCGGACTCGCCAAGTATGTTCCTATCTTCCTTGTAGAGGATTTTTAGGTTCTCCATGCTGAAAAGAACGTTCGCGTTCTTCTCTATGAAACTCTGGACAACCGGCCACCGCCCGCCGATGAAGACGCTCGGATACCACGTATTGCCCACCCCCTCACCAACGATTTCCTTTATGTGCTCGTTTATCCAGGCAAAGTTCGGGACGAGTTTCGTCTTTTGCTTGCGGATGTAGTTTTTCCTTATCATATGCATGTATAATGGCTTTCCGAGACCGGTCTCATGGTGGTAGAGATAGTTGGTCTTTATGTTCCACGCGTCCTGTATCTTGAATAGAGACTCTCCCTTGTCTGGTTTTCCTGCGCAACTGAGCCAGATGAGCCAGAAGTTCCTGTAGTCCGTTATCTTCTCTTTCTTTATCATGCAATAAAGTATTGTATGCGTGTAATATAAAATTTTCCGTAAAAAACGAAAAATGAGGCTTACCCCCCAAAAAGTCGTATACA
The DNA here is from genome assembly GCA_964389315.1 of uncultured archaeon. Classification (GTDB taxonomy): domain Archaea; phylum Aenigmatarchaeota; class Aenigmatarchaeia; order QMZP01; family QMZP01; genus CAYMDJ01. Next base: position 27,974 of record CAYMDJ010000002.1, on the reverse strand, counting down.
CAGTATCTTTTTTTGGGCGTTTTTTTCTAAAAAAATAAATATCGGCATACTAGTATTAACATATATAAAACAGCCCTTTTTGATTTATATAGCCCCTTTATAATTATTTACTATGAGAATTCCAGGAGAAAAATCCTGCCCGGAAGAAACTTTCTCATTTTGCTCAAAATTTGCAGTATCCGGGAAAAACCGTTTCCAGGGGGCATGAACCAGCATGGCCGGTGAAAAGAAGCTCGGTAACGTAAAGAAGGAGCTTGACAAGGAAAATGACAACATCAAGAAGCTGGAGAGCGAAAAGCTTGAGCTTCTCGAGAAAAACAGGAATCTCGCGAGCATAATAGAAGAGGTGACCAAGGGAGTCCGTGAATCGCCGGAGGGAAAGGAAAACGATTCCGGAGGGCTTTCAAACCTCGGCAAGGCCGCGCAAAATCTCGAGGAGGGGCTGAAATCATCCCAGGCTGCTGCCCAGGAAAAGCCGCAACAAACCAGCACGAATCCCCAGCCAGCCCAGGCACCTGCGCAGAATTCTTCATCAAAGAATGAATCGGGCATGAAAAAGGAATTATCAGAAATGATAAAGAAGAAGGTCGATTCAAAGCTTTCAGCGATGTCAGAAGAACTCAGCAAGCTCGGCAAGCTTTCTGACATGGAAGCGAAATTAACAGAACTGACCGAAAGATTAAACCAGCAGGCACTCCAGCCCGTTCCCTCCGCTGGAGGAGCAGCGGGAAGGCAATTGGCCTCGTTCGGGGAAGAGGTTGATTTCCAGTCGCAGATGTTCGACCTGAAGAAGGCAATATCGGAGATAGCGAGGAACGTTGACAACACCAGCAAGAAGCTGGATTACCGCGTTTCCAACCTGGAGGACAAGTCAAAGATACTCGAGAGGTTCCCTGACCTTGAGGAGAGATACGAGCAGTTGAACCAGAAGCTCGGGCCTGACAACGTCCAGAAGCTCAGGAAGCTGATATTCTCCAGCGACGAGATAATAGAGCAGGTGATACCGGATTTGGTAGGCAAGAAGCTCAAGACAAAGCTCGACCCTGCCGTGAACGAGGTAAGGGACATGAGGGACCTGGTCAATGATTTCAACGTCAGGCTCAACCACCTCAAGGAGGAGGTCCTGAACCTCCAGAAGCTCAGGGAGGACATAGCAGAGCTCAGGTCAGACAAGGACCAGCTCTCCAAGGACATGGACGAGCAGGAGGAGCGACTCTCAGACGGTGTCAAGGGCCTCAGGGATGACATCAAGAAGAAGATAGAGAGCGTCACTGAAAAGATATACCAGGACCTCAGGGAAATCCAGAAGAAGGACATGGACAAGATTGACAAGGACATCCACAAGACCTTCCTTTCGCTCATCCAGCCGAGGTTTGCGGAGCTCGAGAAGAGGGACATGCTGATTGATGAGAGGATGAAGCTCTCTGACAAGAGAGAGAACGAATTATACGAGGCAATAAAGAACATAGAGGCACCGGAGAACATAAAGGCCTGGCTCGAGAAGAGGGTGTCCTCGATAGAGAGGGGACTCCAGGCAGACGTCAACAGGCTGAAGAGATTCACTGAGAAGCAGCTGAAGCTGAACGAGGGGACCAGGGATAACATCAATACCATATGGTCAGAGACAAAGACCCTTCCCAAGAGGATTGACAACCAGGACATCGCAATCAACAAGTTCCTAGAGGCAAGGAACATGGTTGTCCAGAGGTCAGAATCAATGGGCCTGGAAATCAGCGGCCTCGCAGAGAAGCTCTCTACCAACCGCGAGGACATTTCAGCGATGGCGCAGAGGCTGACGATTCAGGAGGCCAGGTTCAATGAGCTCCTTGAGGGGCAGAAGCAGAGCATCTCAAAGCTCGGCGATTCCCTGAAGAAGGAGCTCAAGAACGAGGTCTCTGACATAAAGAAGGAGATGGACAAGAGGAGGGAGATTGACTCCAAGAACCAGCTCGAGGAGTTCAAGTCAGAGACCAAGAGGGTGGCCAGCCTCGAGGAAGAGCTCAGGGCAGGCAGGAAGGTCATGGACAAATCCGTCGAGAAGCTGAATGATGAGATGGGCAAGATGAAGGACAGCGTATCAAGGGCCCTGGCCTTTGGCCCGAGGGTATCTGACGTCGAGAGCTTTTCCGAGAAGCTCGAGAAGAAGTTCAGCGACATGATACAATACCAGAAGCAGAGGCTCGATGTAATAAGCGACGAGCTGCGCTCATCGCTTGAGAAGAGATTGAAAGAGATGGAGAAGGGCATTGATGAGAAAAGGATTCTTGACAGGCAGGAGCAGCTCAACCAGATAAAGGCAGACTTCAAGAGGCTCGCCGCGCTTGAGGAGACGCTCGAGGCAACCAACAAATCCCATGAGTCAAGACTCGATGCACTCAGGAACGACCTTACTCTGCTTCAGGGAGCGCTGGCGGACATAAAGTTCCTGAAGGACAGGACAGACGAGCTGAACGACATAAGCAAGGCATTCGATTCAAGGATGGACGCGAGCGGTGAGAAGGTCTCAGACCAGATGTCGAGGATAGTCAGCCAGATATCAATGATAGACAAGCAGGTAAAGGAGATAAGGTCTCTTTATGGCGTCCTTGAGGAGAAGATAAACCTGGACATGAAGGAGCTCGAGAAGGCCCTCAAGCAGAACATTGCAGAGAGGCGCCAGCTCGAGAGGGACGTCAGGGAGCAGAGGGAGAGGGTCGGAAGCATAATAAAGGAGCTGTCATCATGAAGGAGCTCAGCGACCTTGAGGCAGGGGTGCTCCGCCTCAAGAAGAACGAGGAGCAGCAGAGGAGGATAATAGCCGCACTCGAGAAGGAGAAGGAAGAGCTCATCACCAGGTCCAACTCCTTTTCCGAGCGGCTCAACAGGATGCAGGAATCGTTCCAGCAGGCGAGCCAGAGGATAATGGATTTCGTGAAGAACCAGGTAGAACCCATAAAGGAGCGGCTCGCTGAGATGGGCGTCGAGCTCAGATCGATAGACGACATTGATAAGGAAATTTCTTCGCAGAAGAAGAGGAGCGATAAGAACGAGTCTGTCATAAACTCTCTAATCAATCAGATTAACATGATGCAGAAGGACCTAGAATCAGTAAACCTTCTCCGTTCAAGCCTCCGAGACCAGTCGAAGTCCCTCGAAGAGACGAGGAGGGAGATGATAAGGGAGCTGGAGAGGAACATAGACTCGATAAAGAATGATTTCGAGAAGAAGCGCGTCCAGGACATCAAGTCCCAGATATCAGAGTTCAAGAATGAGATAAAGAGGATAGCCGGGATAGAGGAAGAGTTCCGTGCATACAAGAAGACCCAGGACAGCGCTTTCTACAAGATAAGCCAGAATATAGCTGACCTGGAGGGGACGCTGGCGGAGATAAAGCTTCTGAGGAAGAGGGCGGACAGCGCTGAGGAGTTCTCCAAGGCGCTGGACTCAAAGCTGGGCAAGCTCTCCCGGTTCCAGGGAGATTCCCTCGCAGAACTCAGGTCAGAACTCCTGAAGGACCTCCAGAAGGCTGCCGATTCCATAAGGAAGGACTTTGACCAGAAGAGGCTCGATGACAACAAGGCCCAGCTCATGGAATTCAGGACAGAGATAAACCGGATATCCAACCTCGAGGAGGAGATAAGGGGATACAAGAAATCCCAGGACTCAGAGTTATCAAGGCTTTCCAGGCTGCTCGAGGACGCCCCGTCCGAGATAAAGATAATCAAGCAGAAGCTCTCAGAGGCAGATTCCATGCTAGCTGGTTTCGCCAAGAATTCCGTGAACCGCTCAGAGTTCTCAGACCTCTTCTCCAACCTCAACAAGCGGCTCGAGGACTCGGAGAGCAGGCTCTTCTCCCTTGACAAGAGGCTCGCCTCAGAGAGGGCAGGCATAGAGAAGCAGATAATGGAGCTGGCCTCTGACGAGAAGATAATCAACAGGACTCAGGAGAGCGTCAGGAAGGTGATAGCCGAGAAAATCGCAGAGATTGACAGCAGGATGTCCGGCAACCTGAAGGCCATAACCGGACAGGCAAAATCGAACGCCGAGACAATATCAAAGATAAGGGAGCAGATATCGGGAATAGACACACTCGAGGAGAACGCTGATGCTATAGCGAAACTGAAGGAGAGGCTGACGAAGATGGAGCTGGCCTCCAAGCAGATATCAGACAACCAGGATGTTCTGGAAAATCTCAGGGAAAGGACACGGAACATTGACGCGATGACAAGGGAGGTCCCTAAGAGAATATCCTCTGTTGAGGATTCGGTGGGAAAGATAAACGAGGCCAAGGAGATCCTCTTTGAGCGGAGCCAGTCCCTTGCAGAGCAGCTCAAGTCCGTTGAGGAGAGCCTCTCTGACGAGAGGCAGAGGATAGCGGCGATGGAGAAGGTCTTCGGCGGGACTGACAGGAAGAAGGAGTCACGTCTTGACAGGATAGACAGGGAGATTGGTGAGGTGAGGAATGCGCTCGCCGAGATAGACGTGGTCCGTTCGAGGCTTGACAGCGTTGACAGCTTCTCGAAGATTCTTGACGAAAAGCTCAGCAAGGAATCAAAGAGCATAAGGTCTGAGATGGACAGGAGGATTGACAAGGAGAAGAGCGAGCAGCTCTCGAAGCTCTCTGAAGAGATGAAGCGCATTTCAGGCCTCGCTTCGGAGATGGACGGCTACTCCAAGTCGCAGGAGAAGAGATTTGACGGGATGCAGAAGGATATTGTCTCCCTACAGAATTCTGCTTCTGAAATACCTGGCATGAGGTCTGACATGGATAACATAGAAACAGCGCTTCAGCAGACGCTCTCTGACTCCAAGGCCCTTTCTTCTGATTATGATTCGGTCTCAAAGCAGGCTTCGGAGAACGCGAAGATTATCGCCTCCCTCAGGGAGAAGCTGGTCGCACTTGACCTCGCGGTCACGGACGTCTCAAAGAACCAGCAGCTGATATCGGGGATAAGGGACAGGATAGCTGACATAGGTATGTTACCTGAGCACGAGAAGGAGATAAAGGCAATAACACAGAGGCTCGCTTCCCTGGATGCCCCGATAAAATCAATATCCCTCCACGAATCTGAGATAAAGAAGCTCTCGGAAAAGGTCTCCTCTCTCAAGCCGCTCATTGACGCGGTCGGGAAGCACGGCTCTGAAATAGAGGAATTCTCAAAGACCCTCGTCAGGCTGGAGTCCTTCTCGAAGACCGTCCAGCAGAGCGTTGACAATATACATTCGATGAGGGACAGGGTGACAAAACTTGAGAACATAGTAGCCGATGTCTCTGACAACACCAAATCCGTTGATGATCTTGAGGAGAGGCTTATCGGCATGGAGGCGGTGATCAGCCAGATACCCAAGACAATGGACATGGTGCAGAAGATAAGGGAGATGATTGCTAACATAAAGCTCCTCCCGAAGGCCATGGTGGAGCTCGATGACGTCAAGGGAAGGGTGATTGCACTCGAGATGGGAACCAAGCCGCTCCCGGAAATAATGGACGGCATTGAAAACCTCATGGCGAGGATTACAAGGATGGAATCGGACACGAAAACCTTCCCCGGTCTGATGAACGACATCAAGAAGATTACGGAAAGGATGACGGTCATTGATTCGAATTCCAAGGCACTCAACAAGGAGATTGGTGAGCAGAGGAAAATCCTCGGAAAACTTTCTGACGAGCAGAAGGCCGTCTCTTCATCAGCACGCTCTGAAATCAGCCAGAGGATTAAGCAAATGGCAGTTAAGCAACGGGAAGACGTCACTTCACTGCATGAAAATATTGAAAACCTCATGGCGAGGATAACGGACATCGAGTCAAGCTCAAAGATTTTCCAGATGTTCTCAAAGCAGCTCAAGTCCGTTGAGGAGAGCCTCTCTGACGAGAGGCAGAGGATAGCGGCGATGGAGAAGGTCTTCGGCGGGACTGACAGGAAGAAGGAGTCACGTCTTGACAGGGTTTTCCAGGATATGTCCTCAATCAGGCAGGAGATAGATGACCAGAGGAAGTTCGTTGAGGCTGTTTCTGAAGGTCAGAAGGAAATCCTTGCATCCCTGCGCTCTGAGATTGACAGGAAGGTGAAGCAGCTCTCAGGGGAACAGGAGGAAATAAACCTCTCTCTACAGAACGAGATTGACGAGAGAATCAAGCAGCTTTCACAGGACCAGAAGGATTTCAGCATATCCCTCCAGAATGAGATTGACGAGAGGGTGAAGCAGCTCTCCAGTGACCAGAAGGATACTTTCCAGTCCCTCCAGTCCGGAATAAACGAAAGGACGAAGCAGCTCTCACTGGACATAGCCGCAGCCAGGAAGGAGCAGGCAGGCCTGCACACAAAGGACATAAAGGCATGGCTTGCAAGGACAAAGGACGCGGAGAAGAAAATCAACTCATACATGTCAGGCAACGAGAAGAGGCTCGGCAAGCTATCTGAGAATCTGATATCCCTCGATGACGAGCTCAAGGCCCAGGCAATAGTATCAGGCAACCTCGCTAAGAGCCTGACAAGGGCAGAGTCCATGACTGCCGACGTGCAGGTCCTGAAGGAGAGGGTTTCCCACCTCTCAAAGATGAGCGAGGGCCTCGGCAGAGGGATTGTCACGGAATCGGAATTCATCAGCACGGTGAATTCGATAAGCAAGAGGATTGATGACATAGAATCCGGTAACAGGGAAACGGACAGCAAGCTCTCTTCTGATTTGGACGAGAGCACGGAACTAATCAACAGGACGGCTTCTGATTTGAGCCTGGTAAAAGCGTCCCAGGAGGACATACAGAATACCCTCAACAGCAGGATAGCTGTCCTGGAGAAATCATTGTCATCCAGCGTCTCCGCTCTGACCAAGAAGACGGAATCCGGCCTCGAGGAGATTAACGATATAAAGGAGAGGATATCAGGCCTCGCGAACCTGGAGAACCTCTCGAACATATCGGCCGGGGAGATAGACGAGATTGGCAGCAAGCTTGCCGTCATGGATTCCCTGCTCAAGGTCTTCGGAAGCAACTCTGCCAGGATAAAGGAGATGGCAGGAAAGATATCCTCCCTCTCGGACATATCAGAGAAGATAGAGGGCCTTGAGGAAGAGGGCAAGTCGTCCCTTAAGGAGATAAGAAGCCTTCAGGGAGAGCTATCCGCAGAGAGGGAGAGGATGTCCAGGATAGAATCAGACATCGTGTCGCTGTCAAAGGACCAGGAGATGAGGACGAGGAGCATGCTGGACGACCACAAGAGGCTGGTCCTTGCCGAGGCCAAGAAGGAGATTTCAGAGGTGGCTGGCGACATCGAGCTGTCAGAGGAGAGGAGAAAGCGGGATTTTGACAAGGTGCTCAGGGAATCCAGAGAGCTTGAGTCAAGGACAAAGAATGCGATAAAGGACTTCGGAAGGGAGCTCGCGAGCATGCCCGGGATAGAGGAGAAGCTCAGCGAGAGCATAGAGAAGATGGGTCTGGAATCCATGAAGAAGATGTCAGAGGGACAGAAGGAACTTGTAAAGAGGTTATCTGAATCAGAGCATACCATAAAGGAGCTCAGCGAGACAGTGACGGAGCTGAGGACAAGGCTCGGTGGCATCAAGGATTACGGCAAGGACATGGAGGCAAAGGTGAGCGACCTCAGGGACGAGATAGAGACTCGCATAAAGACCAACGAGGACATAATGGACTCCGAGATGGATGCCTTCAAGAACAGGGTTGACTACATGTCAGGCCAGCTGGAGGCATGGAGAAGCCTTCAGGAGAGCGGGGAGAAAAGGAAGGAGATAAAGATTGTCTACCCAGAGGTTTCTGGAGCGCCCGTGGAGATAAGCGCCCCCGCGACAGGTCCTGCAACAATCCCCGCGACGAGGAAAGAAGAGATAAGCATGATAAAGAGGCTCAGCTCAAAGGCCTGACTTCGCTTACATTTTGCCTACAGAATCTTACCTGTCCTTATTAGCTTATTAATCATTGATACAACAATTGTGAATGGAAAAGCTTCTTATAGTTAATCTTAAGTCTCATGAACAGGGTATAGGCAGGAAGGCAAGGTTCATAGGTGACATAGTCAACAGGCTTTCTAATGACAGCGGGGTTAGGATAGTCCTGGCTGCCCAGCCGACTGACATAGAGAGCCTCTCCTACAAGAACGAGGTCTTTGCCCAGCACATAGACCCCATTCCTTACGGCCCGAGCACAGGGCACATCCTTCCCGAGGCAGTGAAAGGGGCCGGAGCAAAAGGGACCCTGATAAATCATCATGAAAGGATGCTCTCCATGGACGATATAAGGCACAGGATTGAGCGTGCCAAGAACGTGGGCCTATCCACGGTTGTCTTTGCACCAGATGCCGTGCAGGCAGAGGAGATAGCGCGCATGGGACCTAACCACGTTGCTATTGAGCCCCCAGGTGATGCTCCAATTTCGGATTCCAGAGACCTCCTGGAGGAGACGATAAGCAGGGTCAGGGCCGCGAACCCCGCGGTCAGGGTTCTGGCATCCGCGAATTCCGGGCAGGATGTCGTGGCCGTCCTGGCTCTCGGCGCAAACGGGGCCCTGGTATCATCCGCTGTCCTGAAATCAAACAACCCAGAGGACGTTTTGAGGGACATACTCGGCGGCTTCTAATCAGCCTTTTGTCCTGAGCTTCTTCTCGACCCGGTCCACCAGGAGGATGGTCTTGAGCGCGACGTCGGGCTCAACAGATATGGAATCTATCCCCCTCCTCACCAGGAATTCGGTGAAATCCGGGTAGTTGGAAGGGGCCTCACCGCATATCCCCACGCTCCTCCTCGGCTTGTTCCTGTGGGCCGTCTTAATCAGCATCTCTATAAGGCGCTTGACAGCATCGTTCCTCTCATCAAAGAGATAGGAAAGCTTGTCAGAGTTCCGGTCAAGCCCCAGGGTCAGCTGGGTGAGGTCGTTCGAGCCTATGGAGAAGCCGTCAAAGAGCTTTGCGAACTCGTCGGCAAGTATTATGTTGCTGGGCAGCTCTGCCATCATGTACATCTCACATCCGGATTTCCTGTCCAGCCCGAACCTGGAAAGCTCGCTCTTCACCCTCTTCGCCTCCTCCACTGTCCTGCAGAAGGGGACCATTATTATAACGTTGTCCAGCTTCAGGTCTTCCCTGACCATCCGGAGGGCCTTGCATTCCAGCTCGAACGCGAGCGAGAATATCTTGTCATAGTATCTCGAAGCCCCCCTCCACCCCAGCATGGGGTTGTCCTCCTTTGGCTCGTAATGTTCTCCACCCTTGAGGTTAGCATACTCGTCTGTCTTGAAGTCAGAAAGCCTCACTATTACAGGCCTCGGATAGAACGCTGCTGCTATCTTCCCTATGCCGGTCGCGAGGGCCTGGACGTAAACGTCCCCCATGCCCTTCTCAAGGAGATAGAGGGGATGCTTCCCCACGTGGCTGCTTATTATGAACTCCTCCCTAGCGAGACCCACTCCATCAACAGGGAGCTTCGCAAGGCTGAATGCCCTGCTAGGCTCGCCTATGTTCAGCATTATCTTCGTCCTGGTCCTCGGTATCCTGCTCACGTCCTTCTCGATTATCCTGAACTTCAGAAAACCCCGGAAGACCCTTCCCTCGCCTGTCGAGCAGTCTATGGTTACCTCCTGGCCTGTTTTGAGGAGCCCTGTTGCGTTTTCCGTCCCGATTATACACGGGACGCCCAACTCCCTTGATACTATGGCTGCGTGACTCGTCTGGCCGCCGCTGTCAGTCACTATAGCTGAAGCTATCTTCATTATGGGCTCCCAGTCCGGGTCTGTCATTTCTGTCACCAGGACCTCGCCGACCTTGAACCTGTATATGTCCTTTGACGACCTGATGACGTTCACCTTGCCCACGCCTATCTTCCTTCCTACCGCGCTTCCTGTGACGATTACCCTGCCCTTCTCCTCCAGGACAAAGTCCCTTATTATGTTCTTCTTCCCTGCCGAATGGACGGTCTCGGGCCTTGCCTGGACTATGTACAAATCCCCTGTCTCGCCGTCTATTGCCCATTCTATGTCCATTGGCCGCCTGTAATGGTCCTCTATCATCATTGCATACTCTGCAAGCTTCTTTGCCTGCTCGTCCGTGATGCAGAACTTGCCCCTGTCCTCCTCGGAGACGCGGGCCTCCCTGTTGCCTCTCCCTCCCCTTATAAGCTTGACCCTCTTGCTCCCGAGGCTCTTCTCTATTATCTTCATGGTCTTCTTGAAGACTATGAAGGTGTCTGGCGTGACCTTTCCCTGGACCAGATACTCCCCCAACCCATACGTCCCGTTTATCACCACCACTCCATCGAACCCTGAATCCGGATCCATGGTGAACATCACACCCGAGGAGCCGACGTCGCTCCTCACCATCTTCTGGACGCCTATGGAAAGCTTGACCTTCAGGTGGTCGAATCCCTTGTCAACCCTGTACGATATTGCCCTGTCTGTGAACAGTGAAGCGAAGCAGTTCCTTACCTTCTGCAGGAGGTCTTTCTCACCCGAGACGTTCAGGAACGTGTCCTGCTGGCCTGCAAAGCTTGCGCCCGGAAGGTCCTCTGCGGTCGCCGAGGACCTCACTGCAACGAAAGGGTTCGGCACCCCGAGCTTCTTGCCCAGTTTCCTGTAGGAACTGATTATATCCTTGCTGAGATCATCGGGGATTATTGCAGAGGAAACGCTTTTCCTTATTTCCGCGCCCCTCTTCCTCAGGTCCCTTATGTTCTTCACATCGAGCCCTTCCAGGGTCTTTTTTATATGCTCCCTCAGGCCTGCGCCCTTTATGAAGTGGTCATAGGCATCTGCAGTTATTGCAAACCCCGGCAAAGTAGGGACGTGTATTCCTGCAATCTCTCCGAGGTTTGCGCATTTCCCCCCGACCTTCTCTATGTCGCCCTTTCCTATGTCATCAAACCATAATATGAATCCCAACAAATCACCTGTTTATACTTGGGCCACGCCTGTAATAAAGTTTATCAAGAACCAGAAACCCCTGTAAGGATTATTCCTTGTTCATGGCCTCTATTATCCTGGCGTAAGCGGGTCTCGTCACCAGGATGCCTGCCAGGACGCCCACTATGGTGGTTATCGCGAAACCCCTGACGAATCCTATCCCTATTGACATGAGGGGAATCATCGCCGCTATGGTCGTCGCGGCCGCACCGAATATTATGAAGAACGCCCTCTTTATCTTCTCCTTCACGGTGTAGTCCCTCTTGTCGCCACCCCTGCTGCTCAGGGTCTCGTCCGCTATTATTATCTGGTGGTCAACGCCGGTCCCTATGGCAGCGATTATACCACCTATCGCCGGAAGGTCTATGGTCCACGACGCCATTCCGAGGAGTGGTATCAGTATCGCCCCGACCCATGCGTATATGTCAATCTCGAATTTCTTCCACCACGATATCGAGACTATCAGGAAGTTTATGAGGAGGGCCACCAGCCATATCATCGCGTCATCGGCCGCGGATATCCCCAGTATTATTATGACCTCTGACAATCCAATGAACACCATGGGAATGGAAATCTTCAGGCTCCTGTACCTGATGAATATTATGATTATGACCGCGCCGGCAGCAAACAAAGCGGCATACAGGGTTGAGTTGAAGAACTCCTCCCCCAGGGCTGGCGATATCACGCCCACGGAAACGGTTTCCAGGGAGGTCGGAAGCTCGCCTGACCTGAGTATTGCCTGGAGCCGAAGCTTCTCCTGTATCGCATCCTCCTGCTCTACCCTGCTTCCGGTAATCTGGGGCTCCTGGACGATTCTTCCTCCGAGGTCTGATGATATCCTAAGGCTCGATACGAGCTGCTCATCCAGGTAAAGGAATATCTCGCTCTCCAGGTATCTCTCCCCACCGACAAGGTCCAGGTAGCTCTGCACGCCTGCCGTTATGTCAGCAAACCTCTGCGCACCCTCTGGTGAGACAAGCACGCCAAAGAAGAACCTGTAACCCCCCTGTATGGGCATGATGCCGGACCTCTGCGGGTCAGAATAGATTAGCTCTATGTCGTCCCCGTCATACGCCTTTCCCATCAGTAAGACCCTCGTATCAGTTGCGTTAACGTACTCGAATTCTATCCCCCCCAGGGTGAAGATGTCACCCTGCTCATAGGCTGTCCCTTCAATGATTATACTGTCGTTGCCCGCCAGGGCGACAGGATATGATTCAGAGACCAGCTGGATTGTCCCCGAGCCTCCTGATATCTCCACGGGCTTTGATATCTTTGCCTCGAACCTGCCCTGCGCCGAGAGCAGCTCGTCGATTATGTCCCTCTTTATCCCCGCGACCTCTATCTGCAGGTAATAGTCGCCGTCCGCTCCCCGGACGGAGAAGAAGTTCATCTCCCTGAGGCCGTATATGTTGGCCCTCGTCTGGAGCGTTGATATAACCTGGTCTATGGTCTCTTTCGTTGCGTTTTCCTTCGGCTTCAGGATAATCCTAGTCCCTCCCCTGAGGTCAAGGCCGAAGTTGAGGTTGGTCCTGTCTATGTCTATTGCATCTATCCCGATGCTGTCATTCACGTAGAATTCATAACTCTTCCCGTTGACCATGAGCGTCACGTTCTGGTCCCTGATTCCCGATGTTATCAGGTTCCATGCTTCTATGTCAGGAACCTTCTCACCGTTGATGTTCGTTATGAACATGCCCTGCTCGAGAATCCCCCTTGCAGAAGAATCGTTTGAGACATAGACTATCTCCACCGCATTCCTGCCATAAGGATATGTCTTGAAGCCTATTGCCATTATCGATGCGAATACCATCACCACCAGAAGCCAGACCCTCCAGTACTTGAGCATCACAGCCCCCTCCTCTCTGCGTGCCACCTCAGTATGGTCGCGTTCTGGAGCCACGTGTTCACGATATCTATAGCAAGGCCTATCGCGAGGACGGACGCTATCCCGAACAGGACAGTAGATGACGTTGTAATCAGTATGGCAACCAGGACGCCCAGGGTCGTGCCAGTCATCGTGATTCCTGTCTTGAATGCAGACCTTATCTTCCCGTCCAGTTCGCCCTCTGTCCTGAGTATCCTTGTCGTGAGCAGTATGTCCGTGTCAATCGAGTAACCTATGAGCATCAGGAGAGCGGCAAAGCTCGCGAGAGATAGCTCAATGCCGAAGACCTGCATCATCGCGAGCGTTATTATTATGTCAGAGACCGCGGCCATCATCACCGCCGCAGAGGGGACAGGGGTCCGGAATATCACGAAGACTATTACCCCCATCAGCACGAACGCTATTATTATACCGATCTGCGCCTGGAACCAGAATGCCTCGCCGAGCGAGGGCCCTATAGTCTCCACAGAGGAATCTGTCACATCCACCCCCAGCGAGCCGAGCGTTTCCATGACGCTGTCCGGATTCACGTCAGATGAGACCTCTATCGTCATTGCATACCCCGAGAAGCTCCTGAGCTCCCTCACGACAGTCGTCCCGAACATTCCCTCAAGCGATTCTTTCACATCACCGATATCGAATCCCGAGGGGCTGTTCACTGTTATCAGGGTCCCTCCCTTCAGCTCTATGGAGCGCTGGAACCATTCCCCTGTCTGCATGTAGCCGTATACCAGGAAACCCACAGAGAACAGGAGAATTATCATGGGGATGATTATTACTGATTTTGAAGCCAGGACGCCTTTACCCTTTGACATGATATTCACTCTGAAGAAGCCTATAACATACTCTTGTTTTAGGTTATAAATATTGAAAAGGCTTATAAATGTTATGGAGAAGCACGATATTATTGTTATCGGTGCCGGGCCCTCCGGGGCCTATGTTTCAGGGCAGTGTAGCAAGACCCTCCGCACGCTCCTCATTGACCAGAAGAAGGAGCCTGGAAGCCCAATCCAGTGCTCTGGCCTCATATCCAGGAACGTTGACAGGTTCTTCCGTCCCTCCGGTTGCATAGAGCACACGGTCAGGGGAGCGGTTCTCCACTCTCCCGGAGGAGGGAAGCTGGAGCTCATGAAAAAGAGAACAACGGCCTACGTTATAGACCGTCAGAGGTTTGACCGCTCCCTCCTGGACAGAAGCAGGTCAGAGAAGCTTCTCGGCACCAGAGTCAGGAAGATATCCGTTACAGGAAAGGGCGTCACAGTCTCCACCGAAGGAGAAACCCTCAAATCCGAAATCCTGGTCGGCGCGGACGGTCCTTCCTCCCTCGTCAGGAAGCATTTCAGGCAGAGGTCAGAGAGCGTTCCCGGGATAATCGCGATAGAGGACAAACCCGGAGAGGAGGATTTCGTGGAGCTCTGGTTTGATAAAAAAAGGACTGACGGCTTCCTCTGGAGAATCCCGCGTGGGAGAAGGACGGAATACGGGATGCTCGGGGCAGGGTGCTCGTTCCCCGTTCTCAAGAGATTCTTCAAGCTCAGGAATTTTGATAAGAGGGCAGGCATCCTCCCCTTTGGTCTCCACAGGACATCTTTCACCAGGACCCTCCTGGTCGGCGACGCCGCGTCACAGACAAAGCCCTGGTCAGGCGGAGGGATTGTCTACGGAATGGCTTGCGGGAGGATAGCCGCAGAAGTCCTGAAGGAGGCCTTCAGGAAGAACGATTTCTCAGAATCCTTCCTTTCCATATATGAGGAGCGCTGGCACAGGACCATCGGCAGGTCGATAAGGGCAGGCCTGATGTTCAGGGAACTCTACAAATCACTCACCAACAGGCAAATAGACAATATATTCAAATCCCTTGAGGGAATGGACACGTCCCGACTGGACATGGACTTCCCCCTGATGGACATCCTTAAATAATTCGCACAGATTTCCTGGGCTCAGTAATCGCTGACGAATGTCAGATTTTCGCGCAGCGTTCCTGGTTTTAGTAATCGCTAACTATCCTCTCTGTGCTGTCAGAGGAGAAGAACTCTGACATGTCCTTCTGGGGCTTCTTCTTCTTGAACTTGTCCTTTATCTTCTTGATTATCCCTCCGGGTTTCTTGTACTGGAAGTCCCTGGCGTGCTTCTCATATCCCTCTATGTATCTCGGCGGACCCTCTGGTTCCGGCTCTTTCTTCTTCCCGATTTTTGGCGTCTTCACCTTACCCTTGATTTTCGATGCCGATGAGAACCTCGCCTTGAGGCCGTCAAGGAAGCCTCTCTTCTGCATTGGCGGGCCGAAGCCGAGCCCCTTCTTCTGCGGGTAGAACAGGTATGCAACGAACCCCACCACTATGACCATTACCACGACTATTATGACCCAGAACCATATGCCTGACCAGCTGCCTCCCCACGCCATGGTCTGCTCCAGCTCGAGGTCAGCGAGAGCGGTCTCTGCATTGTCAATGTCTGCCTGCAGGGTTGGCAGGATGGTGTTTGCAGTGGTCCAGTCCTCCGCGTCCACCGCAGCCAATAAAGCATTGAAGGTCGAATTGAGCGCGTCCATGAGATTCTTCACGACCGTGTAGTTGCTGTCGTTGACGGCCGCGGGGTTTATGAGCCTGAACCTCGCGAACATCGCCTCCACCATGGCAGTCTTGTTCCGGCATGAAGCGTTTATCTGCTCTGCAAGCTCCTCTGTCGCGAGGACGACCACCTTGAAGGTCTTCGCGTCGTTGGTGTCAGCATCGGTTGACATGTAGGCTGTGAATATTCCCGTATACTCCCCGACCTCTGCGTCGCTCGCCAGGGTGAAGTCAACTGTGAAGTTCCAGCTGGAACCGGGGCTAAGGCTGTAGCTCACGGGCGTGATTGTGGTGCTGTCTATTATCCCGGATGCCGTGACCTTCAGCTTTGCCACCAGGACCGTGTCCCCTGAGTTCTTTACGGTCACGTTCGTCCTGTTGCCCCCGCCCGGATATGCATAGACCTTCGAGGGATAGCTGGTTATGCTCACTGCGAAGTCGAAGTCATCCCCTCCGCTCGGCGTCCCTCCCGTCGTTCCCGGATCTGTATCACCGCTCGTGTAAGAATCCTCTATATCGAACGTCCTCTTGAGCGAATAATAATACAGGTTGTTGTTAGCGTCGCGCCCCACTGCGGTCACGTTGGTCCACTGGTCGTCCCCTGTGCTTGAGGTCTTTATCCTCATCCTGCATAGCGTGTGGGTCGAACCCCCCGCAAGGGTCGTTATGTTCGCGGTGACGCAGTCAGGGCTTCCGTCATACGTCCCGAACTGGAAGGACTCTATACCGTCTGACTCGTCCTCTGCCAGCTGTATCTGCTGCAAGCCGGCCGTCCCATACTGGTTGGATACCGTGATGTTTAAGTAAGCAACCTTGTAATCCTCTCCCTCAAGGTCAGCCACGTCAGAGGGTATGCTGTAGCTGATTGTGAGGTATCCGGCGCTTATGTTGTAGAACGCATAATCGAGGCTCGCCGGGTTGACGTAATTCCCGCTGGTAACGTTCATGTAAAGGTAATACCTTCCCGGAGCATCCGCAAGGTTGTGATAATTGGAACCCCACACCAGGTCGGGTATGGTGTAGTTGAACTGGTAGTGGCCGGTCGCGCCGCCACCCTGAACCGTTCCCATGGATGAGTTCGTCCATGTGGGGTTGTAAGGGACGCTCCCCGAATCCTTCCTGTTATAGACCTTGAAATTCACTGACGAAAGGCCCGATGTCACATAGCTCCCGTTCGGGTACTGGACAGAGACGTTCACCGTCACGTTCTCGCCTGGCGGGACAGGCGCCTCATTCACATTGTTGTACGTGCAGGTCCCGTCGTAGCAGACATTGATGAGTTCAACTATGTAGCCCGCATACACGTAAGTGGTTGCGGTGTTGCCAAAAGAATCCCCCTCTGGTTCGTAAAGGGTGAGCTGCGCGCTCAGCGTGTGGTTCCCTGCTGTGGTGACTGTTATGTTGTCTATGAAGGTGAGCGGGAGGGAGGGACTCTCTGTCGTGAGCATGGAATTGCTCACGTTCTGGTAATACCACGTCCCTGAATCCAGCCTTATCCCTACCGTGAAGTTGTCGGTCAGGTTGAAGCTCCCCGTGAGGTTTACGAGGACGGTAACGTTGATGTCGTCCCCAACGGCGGTGTTGTTGTCCGGGTAGTGTGACCACCAGAAATCCTCAATCGCCACGTTGGGATACAAGCCAAAGGTGGTGTTGCCGGATGCATACGTGTAGTTGGCGTCAGAGCAGTTAATCTCCCACGTCTGGTCGCCCTTCCCAAGGCCCACCACATTGAACTCCGTTGGCGTGTTGTTAAGGGGATAACTGGTGTTGACCAGGCTTCCGTTGAACCATACATGGCAGGTGAAGTTCGACTCCACCTCGTCCACCACGGTGAAGTTGAAGATAACGGGAAGGCTGCTCAGATTTGTCGAGCCGGGGGTGTGGACTGTCACAGAGGGATATTCGGTCTCCACCACAACCCATCTGGTTTCCGTGCTGTTGTAATTGGATGCGCTGTCGTTCGCCCATGCAGTATACGTCCAGTTCCCGTCAGGGAGACCGGAAAAATAGTAAGAGCACGAGCCGCCTGATGTGGTGTTAGTATAGTTGACTGCAGTTGCCCACGCAGAATGGTTCAGCTCGAATATGCAGATGCTTGGATTGTCGTCGGTTATGGTCACGTTCAGCGTCACCGTTCCGCTGTTGGTCCAGTTGCCATCGGCTGGATTGTTCGTGGCGAAATCCACCTCAGGGTATGTGTTGTCAACAATAAGAGTCACGTTGTCAGACCAGCTCTCGTTGTCAGCAGTGAGGTTTGCCCACGCGCTGAAATTATATGTTCCGTCGGAGATTCCGGAAAGGTCGCAGCTCTCGTTATAGAAAGACGTCGTTGAGCTGGTGTTGAAGCAGACGGTAAAGTAGCCGGAATCGTAATACCTCCAGGTCATGTTCACTCCGGTCACGCTGGTTGCTGTGAAGGTCTCTATCCCGCTGACAAAGCTTCCGTTCGCCGGTCCTGTCATCGTCACGGTGAGGTTCCCTCCTGCGGCGAACACGCCGCCCTGTGAAACGAGAATAAGTAATAGTCCTGCCAGAAGGAGGACTGCCAGTTTCCCCCCGCGAACAAAACCCAGCTCCATTAGCTTCACTGTTAATTATTGTATTATTAATGTTATATCCGTTGTTCTTAATAAATTATATCGTTACGTTTTATTGCGGTTTTTTATTGTCACCGTCTGCTGCGCGTTTCCAACAAACCCTTCAATGACCGCCATCCTATCACTGCCGGTCACGAATCCACGAATGTCCAATTAATATAAGCTTGCTAATTCAAATTAAAGCATGGCAGACCTCATACAGATGCTTATTGAAGTCCTCAGGATAAACTGCAGCACCGTGAACTGCTACTACACCAACCAGATAGACGCGATATTCAACCTCTTCTTCTTCCCCACGGTCTTCATACTCCTGATAATTTACCTCATCCTCCAGTACATCCTCGACGAGGTGAGAGGAGGGCTCCGCCTCCTCATATCAATAGCTCTCTACGCCGTGATAGTCCTCAACGGATTGATGACCCTGTTCATCCCCCTCAGCCAGTTCTGGTGGATTGTCCTGATACTAATAGTCGGTGCATGGGTGTTCTTCTTCCGCCTCCTCTTCAGGGACAGGAAGAAGGGCGGTAGCGGACCTCTTGCAGGGGCAATGGCCGGAGGACTCACGGGTTATCTTGCAGGAAAGGCCGCAAGAAACATAAGGAAGGACGACCCTAAGGAATTCAGTTCCATAGACCATGAGATAGGCCGTCTGGAAGGCTATGTGGATGATTATAAAAGTAAAAGGGGGGGTCAAGACAATACCCGGCTTGCACAAACTATAGAGGCTTTGTTTACAAGCATTGAAGGCAGATTGCGCGCACTCACAGAAGTCGGATTAATGGGTGGCCTGATAGACACCGACCGCAAAAGGGCACAGAAGATTGACGACCTTGGCGATAAGGTACAGAAACTCCAGAATGAATATTTCAAATCAAAGAGGCGATAATCATGGCAACGTTCGTTGAGATTGCGATTCCGTTCTTCTTCGTCCTGGCAGTGGTGTATGGGTCGCTGGAGGTATCCAACGTATTCAGGAAGTCCTCTGTCAAGGGACTGATATCCCTCGCCATAGCCGCCGTTACACTCACATCAGAGGCAGTGACGGTCTTTGTCATGGACATCCTCCCCTACGCTGCAATCCTGTTCGTTATCTTTTTCGTCCTGGGCTTCATACTCAACGTCTTCAGGGGAGAGGACAAGAAGGTCGATTTTTCCCTTGTTGCGGTGATAGCGGCCCTCGTCCTGGTCTTCGTCTCGAGCCAGCAGGACTTCGTGGAGAGCTACGTTCCCTGGCTCTCTTCAGAGAATTCGGTCTTCATCGTGGCAGGAATCCTCCTGCTAATGATATTCTATGCTGCCTACAAGAAGGGCGGGTTCATGGGAGAAAAGGAATAAAACAACTATCTGTATTCCACTTCGTAAATCTTTATGTATCTGTTGTCAAAGACCTTCTTAACGGGAAGTCCCTTGCCGTCAAGGAACATAAGGCTGTTGAATATAGAGTTCTCTGCCTCCGGGGGGACGTAAAACACACCGAAGTCCGCTAGCCCCACACAACCCGGCATTGATGGTGTCTGGTTTCCGACGGTCAGTATACCCTGGTTGGTGCATACGTCGTTCACGTAACTCCTCTGGTAATACTGCCCGTTCTGCGAGATGAGGAACATGGGCGTCCCTGAAAGCCCCCCATCCGGTCCCATCGGAAGCCACAGCTCATAGGGTCCGTTGCTGAATATATATATCGTGTCATTGTCCCTCTGCTGAGCGCCCGACTGGCTCATCTGGAGGTATCCTATTATCTGCTCGCCATTAGATGCAATCTTTGATATTGCCCCGTACTTTCCGGGAAGGGTATAATCCATCAGTATGTGAGTAACCCCCCTGCTCTTTATCCATTCCTCGTGCCCGCCCCAGTTCGAGACGTCGTCCACGTACCACTGGGCTATAGGGACGTTTATGGTTGAGCCGAAGATGTTACCGCCGTCAGCGACCGACGCTCTTTCGGCCCTCGCGTGGAACCAGTGGCCGAAGTCCCACCATGAAAGGATGACGCTGTCCTCGGGGGTCTGGTCCCTGAAGAACGCGAATGCCTCATACCATGGCTGGTTGTCTGCAAAGACCTCGTTGCCGTTCCCATCATACGTGATGCAGGGCTCGACATCGAACGGATTGTTGGAATTATACCTGGGGAAGCATATCGAAGGACCCAGGTTTATGCCGTATGCATACGCGCTTGCAAAATTCGTCATTACCAGGAGGATTGCCAGCGCAGCCAGGACTATTGCTATGGGATTGAACCTCTTTCCTGCGTCAGCCATTCGCTTATATGCCCCGGTCCTTTTTGACCTGTCCACTACCCAGTATGCAAAGAATCCGGAAAGGAGGGATGCAGGGACCGCTATCAGGAAGACCAGCCTGACGTAATAGAAGACCGCGAATATGCTGGTGAAGAACCATATTGCAGGAAGGATGAGAATCCAGTCCTTCCTTCTCCACACCCTGTATATTATCGCGCCTATGCCGAGAATCATGAGCAGGCTTGCTGAGAAGAACCACGCCACCGGAGAAAGATAAGGCAGGTAAGCGGACGAATAGCTGTTGCCTGTCGTTGACTGTATGGCATTCCAGTCCCCGGGAGCGTTCTCAGCTACGGTCGTCCCTATGACACCCTTCTGGAACGTCATAAGGCCAGTGAATTCGGAAACCCCTCTTGAGAGGCTGTCTATGAACATGGAGCCCGTGAGCAGGCCAACGACACCCATGACCATTATCGCAGGTATCACATAGGGAAGGAGCTCTGATTTCACCAGCTTGAACCTCTCAAGTCCATACCTGCCTGCGAGAACGCCTGCAACGGCAAACGAGAGCTGGACAGCCACCGCATTGGTGGTTATGCTGTGCGGGAAAACCCAGTGCAGAGGAATCCCTATGAGCATCAGCGGAAGGAACGAGAAGACAATCCTCTCGTCATAGCACGACTCTATCGAGCTTATCCACTTGTCAAGTCCCCCGAACAGGTAGTTGAGGAGCACGAGAATCCCTCCTGTGAGGAACAGGATACCGAAGAACCCGACATAGAGGACATATATATACTGGACGCCGCCCCATGACATCCCGAGCATTGCGAGAGAGATACCTGACATGACCCCGTCAATCAGTGACTTCCTCCGGAATGCCCTCACGAAGAAGTATGCTGTGAGCGGTATGAATATCGCGGCAACGGGCTCCTTCTCGATGAACCCTGCGGAGGTTCTCGTCACTGCCGCTGGTATCACTGCCATGAAGAATGCCGAGGAGATTCCTGCGAGCCTGCTCTGGAAGAGCTCCCTACCGAGGAAATACACCACGACAATCGATAGAGCTCCCATTATTGCAGGGAAGATTATGCTGAACTGCAGGAACGTCATCTGGGAACCGAGGAAAGATACCAACAGATAACCGAATATGGGAAGGTATATGGGAAGCATGTATTCTATCTGGTATGTGTTCACACCATCGGGATAGTATCTCAGGTCGTCATGATAATTCACGCTCAGGCCGTTCTGCAGGGCATGCTCGCCTGTCCTGTAGAAGAAGAAAGGGTCAAGTGCCTGCAGCTCCCCGAACCTCGCGGGGAACGACCTTATCCAGAACGCGCTGGAAACTATGAGCACTAAAGCTACAAGCCACCAGTATTTCATTACAAGTTCCTTTAAGTTGACCCTTCCAGAAAGCTTTCCAGGCATATAATCACATGTCACTATTTAATAGTGGTATTTAAATAATTATCTTTTGCACGCCCTCTTGAATGATGTGAGAAAGGCCTTAGAATCGTCTGACATGGCCTGCGCTGCTGAAGTGAGAATCTTCTTTGGGTCCTTTGCCTTGACTATTATCTTGGGCTTTGCCATATAAGGGTGCTCTATAATGTACGATGCCTGCCCCGCACCGGCCTTCCATGCATTCTCCCTCAGGACATTGAGCAGCGTGTGGGTCTCCCCCTGGACTTCTACCTTCAATTTATCCTTGCCCTTTTCAATGACCGTTAGCTCCATGAAACCACCTTTTGCGCTTAAGATAATTGTGACAGGGGTTTATATACTTACCCCTTTAATGAGCTTATCTCCTTCCTTAATTCCTTCCCGAACCTCTCCTTTATTTCCCTGAGACGTTCCTCGTTGTCTGCCTCCACGGTTATCCTTATCTTGGGCGAGGTGTTGGACGCCCTTATCAGGACCCAGCCGTCCGGGAAGTCGACCCTCACCCCGTCTAGGGTGTTGACGTTGTCAAACTCCCTGCTGAACCTCTCCTGGAGGTTCTCTATGACCCTGAACTTCACGCTGTCAGGGCACTCGAAGCCGTCCCTGTCAAACGGGGACGATTTTATCCCGTCAATGATTTCCGAGAGCTTTTTGTCCTGCGACGATAGAATGCATGCCATGTAATAGGATATGGCTAGCGAATCGTCGTAAGGAATCAATGAGGGAAGCACGAAATGGCCTGACCTCTCCACCCCGAACGCCCCCTTGAGCTTATGCGTGAACTCTGTGAGGAAGGTATGCCCGACCTTTATCCTCTCCACGCGCCTTCCGAACCTTCCTGCTATGTCATCCAGCATCCTCGTGCACTCCACGTTGGCTATCACAGGCCCCTTCTCTTTCTTGAGCACCTCCGACAGGATAACGTATGAAGTCTGCTCTGGCTCGAGCTTCCTCCCCCTGTCGTCAACAGGCGTTATCCTGTCCCCGTCCCCGTCGTATGCTATACCGAGTTCATATTCCCTGACGCTCTCCCTCAGGGCATTGAGAGGGTCCTTCATCTGGTCAGGATGCCTGTTGGGGAAGTTCCCGTCCAACCCTCCAAAGAGGACCTTTACCTCGAACCCCGCCCTCTCGAACAGCTCCCCTGCAATCAGGGAGGCGGCGCCGTTCCCGCAGTCCAGAATAATTTTCATCTTCCTTTTCGGCCTTATCCGTGACAGGAGATAGTCAACATACTCCCCGATGACCTTCCTGTTATCCACAACCTCAAGCCTTCCCCTTCCCTTCTCAACGAACCTGCCCTCCTTGAACAGGTCCCTTATCCTCATTATCTCCTCTTCCCTGAACCCCTCGCCATTGGGGCGGAAGAGCTTGACGCCGTTGTGCTCCTTTCCCAGGTGGGAGCCCGTTACATAGAGAAAAAACATCCCGCTCTTCCATGCACGGAAGAACCCGCTACCGAGAGGGTTTATTCCCACATCAACAACGTTCCCTCCTGCCTTCCTCACACCCCTTATCAAGGCCTCAGAGAGCGCTGGCGAGGAAAGCCTCCCGTCCCTGGCCACCACGAAATCCTTCTTCTCTGCGTGCTGGCAGACGAGGTTGCCTATATTCTCCATTATCCCATCTGTCAGGTTCTCCCCGTAAACGCCCCTTATGTCATATGCCCTGAATATCGAATAATCCATGCAATCACGGTTAACTATTCTATAATTGTATATAATATAAGTTGTCGGCTATTTGCCCATTTCCTTGACGAGCTGCTCTGCTCTGGAGGCGGAGACGTCGCCTTCTTCTATCATCCTCTTCGCGACCCTCTCGGCCATCTCACCGGTCGCTCCTCCCACTATAGCAAGATTAGTGGCATGCAATTTCATGTGCCCACGTTGTATTCCTTCCGTAGCGAGCGCCCTTAGGGCGGCAAAGTTCTGTGCAAGGCCGACCGAAGCAATCACGCCGGCGAGTTCCTGCGCTGTCTTCACTCCGAGAATCTTCAGCGATACCTTCGCTACGGGATTGGTCCTCGTGCACCCGCCAACCGTCCCTACAGCTATCGGCAGTTCTATGCTCCCGACCAGGTTCCCTCCCTTGTCCTTCTCATACTTCGTTATCGGCTTGTATCCGTCAATCGCTGCGTAGGAATGCATCCCCGCTTCCACTGCACGGAAATCGTTGCCCGTGGCTATGGTGACTGCGTCTATCCCGTTCATGACTCCCTTGTTGTGCGTGGTGCACCTGAACGGGTCCTTGACCGCGAAATTGTATGCCTGTATTATCCCGTCTATGACATCCTCCCCCAGGACGTCCTTCCCCCAGACCGCCCTGGCTCTGGCAAGGCGCTTGGTTGCGAGGTTCGATATTATCCTGAGCCTCATCTTCCCCCCTGTGATTTCCTCGAGCATGGGCGATATCTTCTCCACCATGGTGTTGACAGCGTTGGCTCCCATTGCGTCCCTCACGTCAACCAGCAGGTGAATAATAAGCATCCTTCCTGCATCAGTCTCAATCTCCCTGACCTCCAGTCCTCTCGGCCCGCCGCCGAACCTCTCAAGCATGGAGTCCTGCTTCCTCGCGAGTTCTATCAGTTCTTCCTTCCTATCTTCTATCCCCCTCTTTGCCTTCTCCATGTCCGGGACGTCCACTATCTGGGCCTGTCCTATCATCACCGGCTCGTCCGTCTCTGCTTCGAATCCGTTGGGCCTTGCCAGCTTCGCGGCATACGAGGCAGCTGCCACGACGCTCGGCTCCTCGATTACCATCGGAATGAGATAGTCCTTCCCGTTTATCCTGAAGTTCGTTGCAACGCCAAAGGGGAACTCGAACGTCCCGACCACGTTCTCTATCATCCTGGTCGCAACGTCAAGCCCCAGGCTCCCGGTCTTTCGGAGGATTTTCAGGTCCTCCTCGTCGAGGCCGGCAAAATCCTTTATGGCAGAGAGCTTCTCGTCCACACTGAGCTTATGAAACCCGCTTATCTCAGAACTCTTACCCTTAATATCAGACATCATTAGAAAGTTGCAGGAAACTATTTAAAAAGCATTCTTTCCGGCAACGCTTATTGCCCAACCCACCGGACCAAAAGCATTATTACCCCGGAAGACAATATTATAGTATGCTTGAGGTCCATATAGCAGCCCTTGTGATACTTCTGTGCCTCTCTGCGTTCTTCTCCGGCATAGAGACTGCGCTCATGTCGGTAAGCAGCATAAAGGTCAAGACGCTGGTGAGGCAGAAGAAGAGGGGCGCTGAAGCGCTGCAGAGGATAAAGTCAAACCCGGAGAGGCTCCTGGTAACCATACTGGTCGGGAACAACGTAGTCAACATATCAGCGGCAGCCATTGCAACCTCTGTCGCTACCTCGGTTTTCGGTGACGCGGGCGTTGGCATAGCGACCGGCATAATGACGCTGCTCGTCCTGATGTTCGGCGAGATAACCCCGAAGTCCTATTCCACCCACCACTCAGAGAAGGTAGCCCTCAGGGTTGCAAGGACGGTCGAGATAATAAGCAAGATTCTCTTCCCCATAGTGAGGAGCCTGGAGGCATTCAGCAACCTCATGATGAGAATCTTCGGGAAGAAGGGTTCTGAAAAGCTCACAGAGGACGAGCTCAAGACCATAGTGACCATGGGGGCAGAGCAGGGGATAATAAAGAGGGAGATAGCAGGGATGATGAACAGCCTCATAAAGTTCGAGAAGACCCATGTGGGCGAGGTTATGACGCACAGGGACGAGATGCTTATGATAGACGGGAACAGGACGATAGGCGATGTGATTGACTTCGTAGTGAAGACGCCCTATTCCAGGTATCCTGTATACATGGATAATGAGGACAACGTGGTGGGAATAGTGGACGTGGACGAGATGCTGGCAAAGCTCAAGGCAGGCAAGACGAAGACGAAAATCTCGAGAATCAGCAGGAAGCCCTACTTCGTTCCCTCTACCAAGGAGATAGCAAGCCTCCTCTATGATTTCGAGGCAAAGGGGACGGTCATCGCGGTGGTGGTTGACGAGTTCGGCCATGTTAAGGGCCTCGTCACCGTGGATGACGTGATGGAGGAGATAGTGGGTGACATCTTTGACAAGAGCAAGAAGCCCAGCATCTACATAAAGAGGATAAGCCCCTCGGAGCTGCTGGTTGATGCCCGCGTGACCGTGGAGATGCTGGATGATTACATGGACCTGGGCCTTCCGGATAAGGAGTTCGATACCATGGCGGGCCTAATACAGAAGAGGACAGGCGAGATACCGAAGAAGGGAGAGATAATACACCTCAAGAAGGTCAAGATAATAATCGAGGATTCTGATGAGAAGACCATAAAGAAGGTCAGGATAGTGAAGAGATGATTGAAACAGAAAGGGTTCTGAGCAAGGTGAGGGCAATGAAGCCGAGGAGAATCTTCGTCCAGGTCCCCGAGGGTCTCAAGCCTGCGGCAACCGGATTATGCATGATGCTTGAGAGGTCAGGGACAGAAACCGTCCTGTCGCTCTCCCCCTGCTACGGCGCCTGCGACCTCAGGGAGGACGAGGCAAGGATGCTCGGCTGCGATCTCATAGTCCACATCGGGCACTCTGACTATGGGATAAAGACGAGGATTCCAGTAATCTACGAGGAATACAGGATTGATTATGACCCGACTGCCCTCCTGAAGAGGCACCTCAACAGCCTGAAGGAGTACAAGAAGCTCTGCCTGGTAACGACCCTCCAGTATCTTTCCGGCCTCCCGAAGGCGAAGAGGTTTCTCGAAGCTAACGGAAAGAAAATCTTCCTGGGAAGCCCCAGCATTGCCAGATATCCCGGCCAGGTCCTGGGTTGCGACTTCTCTGCGGCCGTCCCCCTGGAGAGCGTCGTTGACTGCTTCCTCTTCCTGGGAACAGGGACATTCCACCCGGTCGGCCTTGCGATGGCAGTCAGGAAGCCCGTCCTGTTCCTCGATTACGAGACCACAGAACTCGCTGACATGAGGAACGAGAAGAGGAACGCAGAGAAGATGAGGATGATCCAGGTGGCAAAGGCCTCCCATGCAAAGAGCTTCGGAATCATGGTGTCCACCAAGCCCGGGCAGATGGGGATAAAGGCAGCAATCTCGATGAAGAAGAGGCTCGGGAAGAAGAAGGTCTCCGCGTGCATCCTTGCCGCGAACGAATTCCTTCCATCCCAGCTCGAGGGCATGGGAATAGATGCCCTGATAAACACCGCCTGCCCCAGGATAAGGGAGGATTCCAGGATGTTCAAGAAACCAATAGTCAACCCAGAGGACTTCGAGCTCCTCCTGGAAAACCTTTAGCTACCCCTTTACTTCTGACTTCACGAAATCGATAATCTTCTGGGCAACGTTTATGTTGGTTGCTTTCTCTATACCCTCAAGGCCGGGGTTTATGTTGACCTCAAGGACGTTTATCTTTCCTTTCGTATCTATCATGTCCACTGCACATATCCTGGCCCCTATGGCCTTTGCCGACATGATGCAGATGTCCTCCATCTCACC
The DNA here is from genome assembly GCA_964389315.1 of uncultured archaeon. Taxonomy (GTDB): domain Archaea; phylum Aenigmatarchaeota; class Aenigmatarchaeia; order QMZP01; family QMZP01; genus CAYMDJ01. The sequence goes on along the minus strand of CAYMDJ010000002.1, from coordinate 870 downwards.
GGTGAGCTTGAACGCCACTCCTCTTCCCCCTGCCTTTATGTTGGAGCGCGACTCGTCCTTTGCCGCAATCCTCTTGTAGCTGGCGATTACCTCATCACCGGCAACTATGCCCCTCATGTCCTCGCCCGGGTTCGGGAGGTATTTCTCGATGAGAATCTCCTGCTTCAGGACCCTCATGGTTTCTATGGCAGACCTTGCTGCCTCCTTGCTCTCCATCAACATGACACCCTGCCCTCCGAAGCCTGAGAGGAGCTTGAGCATCACCGGCATCTTATGCCTGCTTATTATCGAAAGTGCTGAACTTTTTGACCCCGTCATATATGTTTCAGGAACCTCTATCCCCTTCGATACCAGCCTCTCCAGGGTTATGAATTTGTTGTGTGCCACCATCACGGTTTCTGCGTTGTAGGGCTTCATGACACCCATCTCGTCAAGGAATCTCATCACAGGATAGCCCACCCTTGCCCTCTTGGAATCAATCCTCGGAAGGATGTAGTCAAAATCAGAAAGGCTCTTCTTCTCATAAACCGCGTCAAGCTTCTTCTTTATCACCAGCCTGACGTCTATGATTGGAACGAGGCTTGCCTTCATCCTGGCATTCTTCGCCTCCTCAAGCAGCCTCTTTGTCGTGTATCCGATGGCATTCTTTCCCGGGCCAAGGATTGCAACCTTCATATCCCATCCGTATAGAACTTGTATCCTGTTATTAAAAGTATTACCCTTTCTTCTTCTGCGGAGGATAGCTTCCATACTGGCTTGCCTGCTGAGGAGCCTGCCCTGGCTGCGTTCTGATTTGCGGCAGCTTCTTATAGTCCTCTTTCCTGTAGACGGTTTCCTGCTCTATTATCTTCCCCTCGAGCAGGTCCTTGA
>CAYMDJ010000001.1:281-68248 GCA_964389315.1 uncultured archaeon | reverse complement strand
CGGCCAGGCGATGTAGGTGTTGCCGGTCTTCTTCATCTGTATGAGGTCCATCTCCCTGAGGCGCTTGAAATGGTAGATGTATTTTGCCGAGAGGCTCTTGCTCTTCCCGTTCTCTCCCAGCTCTTTCGCGACCTCAATCGGGTTGGCTGGCCACCTGTCGCATATGACCTCAAGGACCTTCCTCGTTTGTTCGCTTATCCTCTTTTTTCTGGCCCTGCTGGAGATTCTATCAACCATATTTAGAATTGTCCAAAACATATATAAATACATATTGTGGAATATTCCAAAAAAGGCTGTTTTTTTGATGGGAATCTTTATCTTTATAAAACTCCGGGACAATAATTATCAGGAACGGGGGTGATGTGAATGGTGAGCGTTGACAAGATAATGAAGAGGTTCGTGGTGACTGCTGACCCTGGCATAACGCTTGCTGATGCCGCGAAGATAATGACGAACAACAGGATTGGCTCCATTGTCGTCATGAAGGGTTCGGTGCCTGTCAACATAGTCACGAACGATGACGTTGTTTCTGTTGTCGCGCTGGGGAAGAACCCCAGCAAGTTAAAGCTGAGGGATTTGAAGAAGAAGAGCATCATTACTGTCCCGCCTGAGGAGAAGATACAGAAGGTTGCCCAGCTCATGATAAAGACCGGGTTCAAGAGGATTCCGGTGATGAAGAACGGGAAGCTGTATGGAATAGTCTCCGAGAAGGAAATCATCCTCGTGCAGCCGCAGTTACTTGACATAATGTCAGAGAAGCTGAAGATGAGGATAGAGAGCGTCTCCCCGAGGGAGGGGACGATATCGGGCATATGCGAGATGTGCGAAGGCTACTCAGACGACCTCAAGAGCATCGGCGACAAGTGGCTCTGCGAGGGCTGCAGGGACAGGGACTAGGGATAAGAGTATTCGTCCACTATCTCTCCGTTGTCTATCAGGTAGGCCGTATCTCCGTCGTTGTTCCAGACGCACTGGAACGAGTTCGCAGGACAATTCCTTCCCCAGTAAAGGTCGGTAGTTGTCCTGTTGCCGGTTCCTGTGTGGACTCTTACAGTTCCGCTGATTACGAAATCCTCGGGGAAGGAGTAAACGTTCTTCTCTGTCTCGTCCTTGAGCGTCCAACCGGTTAGAATGAAGCCGTAGCCCTCTATCTCAACATACTCGTCTATCTCGTTCACTCCTATTATCCTTATGTCGCCCTCCTCCTGAAAGCAGTCTTCAGCGCAGGTCTGTTCCGTCTCGCCATTGTCACAGGCCCCGTTTCCGCAGCAGGTATCGTGCGGGACGCAGAGCTGGACAGAGAAGTCAAAGCGGTATGACGTGCAGTCCGTGTCATCGGGGCATGGCTCGCAGTCCATGCCCTCTGGATACTCTCCCTGCTCGCATATGCCGTTCCCTTCGCAGTCAAGGAGGGTCACGCACTTGCAATTGGATAGCTTCTGGCAGGCCCCGCAGGAGAGCTGACACCCTGGCTCAGCTTCTTCCTGCTCTGCCTCGTGGCCCGTGCAGAGGGGCTCGCAGGAGACGCAGTTACCTGTGGAGGGGTCGCATGAATCCCGGCAGGACACATCTGTTCCGTCAGGGCAGGTTATTGTGGTTATGTCGCATTCGACGCCCATGCAGGGATCGGTCTGCCTGGCTGAAACGTATTCGTCATAATCATCGTGAGCGCCGTTTTCGTGGGATGTGTCCGTGACCCTCCCTGTCTCTGAGGTGCAGCCCGACGTGAGTACCAGAAACATGATGGTGAATAGAACAAAAACTTCGCGCATGTTTATATTTTGATAAGTGGTTTATAATATTGCAATATTATTTCTTTCTGGGCGTATCCCAATAGGGAGATTTGCATTTTGGGCATACTTTTATTTGTTTTTTTCTTGGTATCCATTTGTGGTCACATCTTTCGCAACGGCATCCTTCAACAACAAAACTAATTTTCCTCATAATAAAAATATAGAAGAAAGATTTAAATATCTTATTATATAATAATATATTATGTAAGTAAGAAAATCGAATATTATGAAAATAAAGATTCCAGAACAAATGACAGAAGAATTGGCAGAGATATTCGGGACCGTGGTTGGTGATGGCTATCTCAGGGGCAAACCGAATTGGTGGTTGTTTATTGAAACCTCTTCGGAAGAAAGAGTTTTTATTGAACAACGCATAATACCTCTATTCAATAGCGTCTTCGTTACTAATCTAAAGGGCAGATTCTTTAACAGGCGGGGAATCAAAAACACCTATGGTTTTTATATTTGCTCAAAAGAATTGGTTAAATATTTAGAAACTTTTGGTTTGATGGTTTCTCATAACAAAATCAGGGTGCCCGAAGAGATTAGGGAAAGCAAAAACAAAAATATTTGGAGATCGTTTATAAGGGGTTATTTTGATACAGACGGTTGTTTAAGTTTTTATAAACCAAACAAAAGCACAAGGCACACTTATCCCAGAATACAAGTCAATAGCACATCTTTTGAGTTAATTGAAGATTATAAAAGGCTTCTTGATAACCTTGGTTTTAAGGGATCCTGTTGGAAAACCCGTATTTTTAGGAAATGTAAAAGGGTTCCACACAGATACGAGCTTAAAGGCGAAACCATGCTGAGAGAATGGATGAAAACCATAGGGATAGCAAATCACGTAAAACTTTCTAAATATCTTGTGTGGGAGAAATTTGGTTTGCTTCCTCCATACACAACACATAATGAAAGAATAAGAATGTTAAAGGGTTTTATAAACCCTGAAAAATATTATACATGAAATGGGCCCGTAACTCAGTTGGACAGAGTGCTCGCCTCCTATCGTTCCTTGTAAACATCGTTGCTTGTAAGTGGGAGAGAGCGAGAAGTCGCAGGTTCGAAAGAACCCTTTTGCCCTGTAAACGTGCAAAAGCGTTCGCGGAAAGACCGCTACCGCAAGCGGGTTGCCGTGAACAAGGTCCTGAAATTCCTGCCGGGTCCGCTAACCTTTTTACAGCTAATTTTATCGCCAATTAACCACAAGGCAGGTAACAGCAACGAATCTTCGCGTCCAGGAACAACATAATCTATCCTGGGTCCGAAAGGCTTAACCAAAAAGGAGTAAGTTTTTATGGATTCAGGGACAATAAGATAGTATGACGAGGATTATTGCGATAGCTTCCGGGAAGGGGGGTGTCGGAAAGACCACTGTGGTGTCAAACCTCTCCTCTGCGCTGTCTGTCTTTGAGCAGAGCGTGATAGCGGTGGACGCGAATTTTACCACTGCGAACCTCGGTTTGCATATGGGAATCCCCATGTATCACACGACCATACAGGACGTGATAAAGGGAAAGGCAGCACTCAGGGACGCTGTCTATCACCACAAGGACGGGTTCAGGATAATACCCGCTGACATATCCATAGAGAACGTGATTACCCCAAGCTCCCACAAGATTGTTGACTCCATGTATAAGCTGCTGAACAAGACCGACTTCGTCCTGATAGATTCTGCCGCCGGTCTCGGGAAGGAAGCTGTCTCCACCATAAAGGCGTCTGACGAGCTGATAACCGTAACCAATCTCGAGCTTCCTGCCCTGACCGATGCGCTGAAGCTGATAAGGGTTGCGGAAAGATACCACACGCACAACCTGGGGGTCGTGGTGAACAGGGTCAGGAAGGAGTCGTGGGAATTCCCCCTTGAGCAGGTGGAGGAGTTTCTGGGCGTTCCTGTCATAGGAATAATAAACGAGGACCAGAACGTAAGGAAGGCGATAGCAGAGAAGTCTCCTGTGGTTTCGCACAACCCCGGGGCGCTCTCGTCGCAGCAGTTCCTTGCAGTGGCAGCCAACATCCTTGGGATGGAATACAAGATAAAGAGGCCTGTCCTGCACAGGTTCTTCGGACGGTTCGTCTACTGATTTTGTTTTTTTTTGGTTAAGCCTTTCGGACCCAGGATAGATTATGTTGTTCATGGGCACGAAGATTCGTTGCTGTTACATGCTCTGTTGTTATCTGGCGACAGAGTTATCTGTAAAAAGGTTATTTGTATCCGAACCTCTTGTTGTATTTCTTGTGGTCCATTGCTTCTAGAACTATGCAGAATATTTCTATGCCTTCCTTGCCCAGCGTGTATATCATTCTCCAGCTGTCATCAAGCCTGAGCCTCCAGAGGTTGTTTATGTCATATTTGCTTATGTAATATTCCGGCCAGAGCTTTCTTGGTATTTTCTGGCCGGCCTCAGGATTCTCGGATAGCTTGGTCATACCCCTGTTTATTATCCTGATTATGTGTTCGGCATCTCCGCTTCCTTTTTCAAGCCGCCTTTCGAGTTTAGAAAAATCCTTAAGGAATTCCTGGGATAATCTTATTGTCGTCATTTGCCTTTTTTCTCCCATTTGACTGATGTTTCGAAGAGCTTTCTTAGCTTCTTGTTGTCCATTGCTACCCACATTATCTTTTTGTCCTTTGTTATCAGTATCTTGTTGCTCTTCTCCAGGTATTCCAGAATCAAATTAAATGTCTGCCACATGACCATTTTCGGGAGGGCCCTCCAGAGCTGGTTCTTTGTCGGATAGTAATCAAACTTCTTTATGGTGTCCTCTACCATCAGAACGGTGTCAAGTCTCGGCATGTGAAGGGTCTGGGTCTTCATGAAATCACCTAATATATATTAATAATATTATATATATAAACTTATATATTTAAGCTTTTGGTCAGGCTCGTTTACTGACTCCGTTTTTGGTTAAGCCTTTCGGACCCAGGATAGATTATGTTGTTCCTGGACGCGAAGATTCGTTGCTGTTACCTGCCCTGTTGTTATCTGGTGGGGCAGGATTAGCAGTAAAGGGGTTGCTTGTGCTTGTAGACTTCGTCGAGCTCAAGCTCGAAGGCCGTGACGGGCATCTTGAGCGCGAGCTTGCTGAGGATGGCCGGGGATATCTCTCCGAAGAATCCGATTGTCTTCTTTCCCTTCATTATCTGGCCGCACCTCCCCTTCATGAAGGAGGGATGGTCAGAGGGTTGCTTGGACGCCATTAGACTCAGGTTCTCGTCTATCGAGTTGACTATCGCTGCCATCTCAGAGAAGTTGGCGTTGGCGTGGCTGACCACGCCCGCGAGCTTCCTTATGTTCCTTGTCCTGACGTCCTGCTTGGGGTCAGGGAGCACGCAGTCAGCGACCTCAAACAGCCTCTGGGGGTATCTCCTGTGCTTGTTGGAGACGAGGTTTGCCATGAGCGAGGGGATTGCCCACACCCTCACCTGGGAGTATTCCTTTGACATGGGATTGGCTATCTCCACGGTCTCTCCCTCGGGAACGTTCATCAGCCTGAACTGCTTCTCGGGGTTCGTGAGGGTGTAATTGACGACCTCCTGGAATCCCGTTCCTATCATCATCTCCCTTATCCTGTTGCAGAACTCCTCGAAAGGGTGCGGCCTTCCCACGGCCGGGAGCCTTGGAAGCTCTGGCTCGAAATCATTGTAGCCGTATGCTATCGCTATGTCCTCTATGATGTCAACGGTGTGGAGGATGTCATACCTATATGGCGGGACGAGGACCGTCCTGTTCTTCATGTTCACGCCGTAGTTCATCCTTTCAAGGAGGGACTTTATCTCGCTGTCCTTCAGGTTGTAGCCGAGCATCCTCTTGACATAACCCGTATCGAGCTTCATGGACCTTGCCCTCAGGTTCGGATAGGTCTTTTTGTTTATCCTGACAGCCTCTATCCTTCCCCCGCGCATCTCCATGGAGGTGAGCAGGATGTTGAGGGCATAGCTTATCGGGGTCTCTTCATAACCCGTTATGTCAAGGAATATGTCCTTGGTCCCCTCTGTTACCTTTGTCAGCTCCCCGTTTATTATGGGAGGGAAGGAGATAACATCGCCGTTCCTGTCAAGGATTATCGGCAGCTTCCTGGCGTTCCCGAAGATGTGCCTGTACTGGATTCCCTTGGGATGCTTCCTGAGGATTTCCTCCATGGTCATCTCTTTCTTGAATCCTAGGGGAACGAAGCTGACCGTCTTGGGGTCGACCTCCTTGTAGCAGAACGGCGGCTTTACCTTGGAGACGTCGTGCACGCCTATTGCTGTCTTTACCCTGTCCCTTCCTATGGTGAGGTCAATCAGTTCCTGGAGCTGCATTATGCTCCTGACGGTGTCGTCATTGAGATTCAGGCCACGGGCTATGCCTGCGACTATGCAGGGTCTCGCCTTGACAGGACCTGCTGCCATGGATATGGTTGGTTTCGAGACAACATGGCTCGGCAGGCCTCTCCTTATCCCCAGCCACGCGGAAACCTGCCTGGCTATGCCCTCTGTGCACATGAGGTCTGGCCTGTCTGGAGTGACCTCAATCTTTATCCTGTCACCGTCCCATTCCTCTATCTCGAGCTTGTTCAGGGGAAGGACGCTCTCCAGCTCGCTGTCCGCCACCTTCCTTCCTATCATCCCCTTGAGGTCAGGGGCGCTTATCTCTATGACAGGCATCAGACCACCAGCCTCCTCTTCCTGAGCCACTCAACGTCGTGGTTGAACAGGTCCCTCATGTCGCTTATGCCGAGCTTTATCATGGCGAGCCTCCCGAAACCCAGACCCCATGCAAGGACGCTCGCATCAATCCCCAGGGGTTTGGTGAGCTCTGGCCTGAATATGCCCGAGCCTCCAATCTCGACCCATTTCCCCCCTATCTTGGCGTCCATCTCAACGGATGGCTCTGTGAAGGGGAAGTATCCCGGCCTGAAACGAATGTCCTCTGCTCCTGCGACCTCCCTTCCGAAGAGTTCAAGGTATCCCAGCAGGTTCCTTATGTTGAGGTTCTCCCCGAGGATTATTCCTTCCATCTGGTGGAACTCAAAGGAATGGGTGGCGTCAAGGACGTCCGGCCTGAAAACCCTGTCTATGGTGAAGAACTTCGAGGGAATCTCCGGCCTGGATGCGAGGGTCCTGGCAGAAACGCAGGTCGTGTGGCTCCTCAATACCAGATTGAGTGTCTGCTCCTGGTTCCAGTGACCCCATCCGGTGGAGCCTGTTATCCAGCCATTCTTATGCGTCTTTCCTACCCTCTCCAGGGCCATCTTATCCTTCACCTCGCCTTTAGAGGGCTTCTTCAGCCTGAATACGTCATGTATCCCCCTGGCGGGGTGGTCCTGTGGCATGAACAGGGCATCCATGTTCCAGAACTCTGTCTCTGTAAAGGGACCCTTCATCTCATGGAATCCCAGGGCAATCATCTTCCTCCTGGTCTCGTTTATGAACTGCACGTATGGATGGATGGTGGACGTGTATAACGTTGGAACAGGGGTGTTGACGTCATACTCCCTGAATACCTCGTCCTTCCACTTGCCTGTCTTTATATGGGAGGGCGTCAACTGACCCACCTCCTCCTTTATTGCCTTCATATCCTTGAGGTGCGGAAGGATTTGCCTTCCCTTCTCTGTGAGGGAGAGCATCTTCGTTTTCTTCTCCCTGACCGTGACGAGCTTCCTTGCCCTGAGCTCATCCAGATTATTCTCATGGAAGTTTCCCCTGAGGCCCTCCTCAACGGGCGTGCTCTTGGAGAGGACTTCCCTTCCTGTCTTGGTTATGCTCACCTTTCCCCCTGCCATCTGGACCCAGCCCTTCTTCTTGGCCCAGGCAAGGGCAATGCTGAAATTATCAACGCTCCTGTTGAGTTCCTGTATTGACATGGTCTTCTTTGAAACTATCTCCAGAAGTTTTTTCTCGGGGACACCCTCCTCAGAGTATCTCTTCCCCTCTTCGGTGAGCTCTGCCTTTGTCTCGACCTCCTCCCTGTGCTCCACAAGTCCCTTCATGCTGGCCCACTGGCCTGCCTTGTGGACAGTGTCCTCAGAGAGGCCTGTCTCTTTTGCTATCTCGCCCGTGGCTGCCTCCTGAAGCTTCTTGAGTGCGAGCAGAACCTTCTTCTCGTGCGGGGAAAGCTTCTTGACAACGTCTTCCATGTTATCTATATCCTTATTGGTTTTGGTCGTTAATAATGGTTTAAGGTCAGCGGACAGGGTGCCACTCACTTACCCTGCTGCTCTTCATGAACGTGTAGTATATCCAGTTGGTCAGGTATGTCTTTGAGAAGGCCAGGACTCCCAGCTCCCTGAACCTGCGGATTGAGTCCTTTATCGTGAGGTCCCTCAGGAGGGGAAAGCTGCCGCATCTCGATGCGCGGAAGACGAAATCCAGGTCCTCTATCACGGGGAGGCTCTCATCGAACCCTCCCAGGCGGCTGAAGGTTTCCCTCCTTACCATTATCCCGTTCTCCCCTGACGTGCAGGGCTTTATCGTGTGTGCGAGTGACTTGATGCCTGACCATGCCCTGTAGAAGGAGTATTCGAACAGGGTGGGCTTCACCGAAGGGTCTGGCATCATATTGCATGATGCCCCAGCAACAGAAGGCTCTGAGAAGACAGAGTCAAGCCTTGCGAAGAGGTTAGTGGGAACTATTGCGTCGGCGTCTATGAACATGAGAATCTCTCCGCTGGCCAGCCTGGCTCCGTGGTTCCTGGCAACAGAAATGCCTCTCTTGCTGATGTTAAGTACCCTGGCCCCGAGGCCGGACGCAATCTCCCTCGTCCTGTCAGGAGAGTCAGAATCCACTACTATGGTTTCCATACCGTACCCGCGCCCTGCGCGCTCCAGATGCTTCAGCGTCCTTCCTATCGCGCGCTCTTCCATGTAGGTGGGGATTATCACTGAAAAACGGATTGCCATGCTTATATTTCATGGTTACGAATTTATACCTTTCGCGTTGGCTGAAGGCAATAAGGCATGTTATGTTAATTTCTTAATATCGTCCACTTTAATGAGAATCGCTCCCTTGGCAGGCAGGGTTTTGCCTTGTTTTTTATATCTGTCCCTAATATTTTCAACCCATTTACCGGAAGTGAAGTATTCTGCGGTGCCTCTGAATTCGCAGCCAGGACAGTCCTTTCTCTTTTCCCGGTCAGTGTTCCAGAATAACAAAGAAACGTTTTTGTTTTTCAGGATATTTTGTATGGTTTCCTTCATGAAATTATCAGTTACAAGAATCTGGTTTTCAGAAACGACCTTTGAGGAACCCACCGCTATGTTGTGCGGCCTGACGGATTCGCCTATGCTTGCAAGGGCCCCAACATTGTCTTCAACCAGTTGCTTTAATTGGTCGTCCATATCGGACATAATATTAGTTAACGGCTTGCTTATTAATTTTTTCTTTTTCTTGGCTGCCGCAATATTCGCAACAGTTATTAAATTAACTGGCCCTAATTAAAGACATGTCATCTGAGTCTTCGTGGGATTCTGTCTGGACAGGTATGAAGGACATTGGGTTTGAGAGGGAGAACTACACATGGAGCATATACGAGTCCCTTCTCGGGAGAAGGTTTGATTACAGGGGGAAGCGCGTGGTGGAGATCGGGTGCGGGACAGGGATAAGCACCTGCATGATGGCAAGGAGGGGAGCGGAGGTCACGTTCCTGGATTATTCCAGGGATGCGCTGGGGATAGTGAAGCGCGTGATGAGGTCCCTGGGCGTTGACGGAGAGCTGGTCCTCGGGGACGCGTTCGATGTTGATTTGAGTGGGTTTGACATCTCCCACAGCGAGGGTGTGATAGAGCACTTCAGGGGGGAGAGGAGGCAGGGAATCGTGGACGTCCATGCCAATGCCCTGAAGAGGGGAGGGAGGTCTGTGATAACAGTCCCCCAGATAAAGTCGCCCCCATACAGGATTGGCAAGCTCCTTGCAGAAAAGACGGGGACGTGGATTCATGGCAACGAGTATCCCTATTCCAGGACAGAGCTGAGGAAGAGGATGGAGAGGTCCGGGATGAGGTTCGAGAAAATGATAGGTGGGGAATTCCTGTTCTCCTTTGGGTGGGCGTTCGCCCCGCTATGGATGAAGAGCAGGATCCTTTCAATGTCAATAGGCAGGCCGAGGAACAGGAAGGTGAGCCGCCTCAATTACGACAACCCCCTGGCCAACAGGTTCGGGAGGGTTATCGCCGCCGTTGGGGTAAAGAAGTAATCTGAGAACAATACAATGATTTAATGTTTTTTTCCTTCTTTTCAAAATGACAATAGTGTATGACATGGGACTGGCTGAAAAACGGATTGCTGAAACCGGCAGGCTCTATAAAATAGAAGGATTTTCTGATATGATTCTTACTGAGGACGATTTTAGAGAGGCACATGAAGTATATAGCAGGGAGTCAGAAATTGTCCGTGAAAACGGAGAGCTCACAGACAATGGGGTCTTTCGTGGAGCGATTTATTCATTATTAACCCCACAACAGGATTATCCTGGACATATCAGGCTTTTTGAACAGCTTATGAGTGAGGGTCTTGACTCACCAGAGAGTGTCAGAGAGAGCGAAGAAAAATTATATAGGATTTTCAGGGAAGGGAGGGTTTCGCTGTTTAGACAAAAGCCCAGCAATATTCATGAGTTGTCTGAGATTTGGGAAAGCTTGGATTTTTTGGAAAGGATTAATGAGGGCATCAAAACTAACAGGGAGCGAGAGATTTTGCTCAGGAAGGGGATGATAAAGGATGTCAGGGGGTTTGGAGGGAAAACAGCATCCATTTTCTTGAGAATGTGCGGAGCAGAATATCTGGTTCCGGTTGATTCATGGATGGCAGAGATGCTTTATTTTCTTGGCTATCCTGTTGAGATGCCTAGGGTCGAGGTTGATAGACCCAGGTGGGGAACAGACGTGATATCAACAAAAAAGAAAAAACTTGGTCTTAAGGGAAGGTCCTACATTGAGGCAGAGGAGTTTTCCTTGGATTTGGCAAACAAATGTGGTGTTCCTGGATATATACTTCAGCTCGCATATTGGACAAAGAAATCTTCATATAAGAACCTGAGTAGATGAACATTGGTTTACTGCCAGTATTTGAAGCTGAGCTCTGGCTCCTTTCTCTTCTTCTTCCTTATCCCCTTGATGAGGCCGCGGAAGTAGTAGTATGTGGTGAGGGGGAAGTAGAAGAACACGAACTCGAATATTTCGAGTGGGTCCCTCCTGTCGCCGGTTGACCAGACCATTATCACTGAATGGAGGAGCATGGCCAGGAAGGCTAGTAGTATCTGGTATATGACGAAGGCGAAGAACATCGGGGCGTCATAGATGAGGGACATCACCGTCCCTATCAGCAGGGTGTCAATCATGAATATGCTCAGCAGCAGGTAGGGGAAGAAGAACAGCAGGAACTGCGGCGCCTTCATGTAGAACTTCCAGTGGTGGGCATAGCTGAAGAAGCTGCCCTTGCCCCACCGTATCTTCTGGTTCCTGAGCCTCTTCCTGTCGGGCGGCTCTGTGGTCTTTATTATGGAGAGCGGCTCCCACTGGATTTTCATCCCCTTCTTTGCAATCCTTGCCGCGAGGTCATTGTCCTCCAGGAGGGTGTTAGGCCACCCGCCCAGCCTCTTGATGACAGACCTCCTTATGGCAATCCCGCAGCCGCGGAATCCTATGAGTGAGCCGAAGAACATGTTCATCTTTATCAGTGCGAATGTGAACGCGTTCTCCACGCCAGCGAGCCTCGCGAGGTCGTTTCTGTCGTTCCTGACCAGGTATTTCGGCATCACTGCGGCAACGTCCTTTTTCGAGAACCACGGAACCATCCTGCTGAGCGTGTCTGGCATGACCGAGGTGTCAGAATCAAGGAAAAAGAGAATATCTCCTCTAGCCTTGGTGAGGGCCAAATTCAGGGAGTTTGGCTTTCCTGTCCTCTCTTTGCTGTGGTAGACCTTGCTCGTGTATTTCCTCGCTATTTCAGGTGTCCTGTCCGGGTATTCGTTGACCACTATTATTTCCTTCCTCGGGTATCTAAGAGACTTTATTGACTTCAGGGTGGATTCTATGGTCTTCTCTGACCTGTAGGCAGGGATTATTATGGAAACCAGCGGCAGCTTCTTGGGGGCAGTGAGCGAGGACCTCTCCCTCTCTGTCCTTTTTATGCCCGCGTGGCCGAGAACCAGATAGGTGAATGTGAGGATTCCTACTGTTATGACCAACCACATAATCTATATTGGAAGCTGTCTTTATATTGCACGAATCAGAGGTATGTCCTGAGCTTCCTGAATCCTCTCATGAGCTTTGAGGAGCGGCTCTGGGCCTTCATGACGAGTTCCGCTCTTCCCGCGAGTATGGATTTCAGTATGTCCGCGGGGTCCTTTCTGGATGAGACCAGCATGTAGGTCTTTCCGATTTCGTCCGGGAAGTGGGCATCCGAGGCCGCGACCATTGGCTTGCCTTTGGACTCTGCGTATTCCAGAGCCCTCCTGTTGAACCTGGTCCATATGGTCCTGGAATTGAAGGCCTCTATGGCATCGACCTGGCCGATTATCCGGTTGAGGTTGTCCCCTATGCCCCTCCTCATGATGTCAAAGGGGTGTGGTGCTATCACGAAACCTCCCTTCTCTTTGGCGAGCCTGACCGTCTCCTCGAGGCCCCCTCCGGCAGGCAGGGTCTCCCGAAGATTAAGGACCACGATCTCTCCGCTATCTGTCAGGACCTCCTGGCCAGGGAAGATGATTATTCTTCCTCTTGCGTGGCGCTCTGCCCTGAGCGAGCCCTGGACGGTGTTGTGGTCCGTTACCGCTATCGCGTCAAAGCCGTGGGCGAGTGCTGTCTCAACCAGCTCCTCCGGTGTCTGTCCACCGTCAGAGGATAGGTTGGTGTGGATGTGGAGGTCTACCTTCAGTTTCCTGGTTCGTGCAGGAGCTGCCATGGGTTATTCTTGTGCCGAGATAATAAATGCCTTTTATGTGAGCAGGGACAATTATAAATTGTTGATACCAAATAGGAATGTGGTTGGATGAAGACTGACAAACTACTCGACATAGCCAAGAGGAGGGGATTCTTCTGGCAGTCCTCCCAGATATACAGCCCTATAGCGGGGTTTTATGACTATGCCCACCTGGGGGCGTCCCTTAAGAGGAAGTGGGAGAACGTCTGGAGGGAATATTTCCTGGGACTGGACGACAACTTCCATGAGATACAGGTCTCCCAGGTCATGCCCGAGGAAGTGTTCAGGGCATCAGGACACCTGGAGTCCTTCGTGGACCCCATAGTCAAATGCAAGAAATGCCTTAACGTGGAGAGGGCAGACCACATAATAGAGGCAGAACTGGGAGGGACGTTCGAGGGCGTTTCCCTCAGGAAGATGGAGAAGTTGATAAAGGACAACAACATAAGGTGCCCGAAATGTAAGGGGGAGCTTGCGGAGGTCGGTATCCTCAACATGATGTTTCCCCTGGAGATAGGGACGGGCAAGACCAAGAGGACGGGGTATCTTTCCCCGGAAACCGCGCAGGGCGCTTACGTTAACTTCAAGCACGAATTCGATGCCCTGAGGAAGAGGCTTCCCATGGGGCTTGCCGTGGTGGGGAAGGCCTTCAGGAACGAGATATCACCGAGGAATGTCCTGATAAGGCAGAGGGAGTTCACGCAGGCAGAGCTCCAGGTATTCTTTGACCCTGACAATATAAGGCAGCACCCCAGGTTCAGGGAGATTGAAAGGTATAGAATCAGGGTCTTTCCGGTGAAGAACCGCTCGAGGGGGACGATAAAGGAGGTGGCTGCGAAGGATGCTGTCAGGGTGCTGAAGCTCCCGAAGTTCTACGTCTATCACATGGCAATGATGCAGCAGTTCTACCTGGACGTGCTTGGCCTACCGAAAGAGAAGTTTCGGTTCAGGGAGCTGGATGAGGATGAGAGGGCGTTTTACAACAAGTATCACTGGGATGTTGAGATGGACCTCGAAAGTATAGGGGGATACAGGGAGATTGCCGGCCTCCACTACAGGGCAGACCATGACCTATCGGGTCACCAGAAGGTGTCCGGCGTCAGCATGGTGGTTGACGTTGACGGCAAGAAGATTCTCCCTCACGTGCTTGAGCTGAGCTTCGGGGTTGACAGGAACATATACGCCCTTTTCGAGCTCGCTTACAGGGAAGAGAAGGAAAGGGACGTCATGCTCTTCCCGAGGAGGGTCTCTCCCTTCGATGCGGGAATCTTTCCTCTCGTAAACAAGGACAACCTCCCGGAGAAGGCAAGGGGGGTGAAGAGGCTTCTCCAGGAAGCCGGATTCAGCGTGTTCTATGACTCGTCAGGTAGCATCGGCAGGAGATACCGGAGGATTGACGAGGCAGGGGTTGCTGCGGGGATAACCATAGATTATGACTCGCTCAAAGGGAATGACGTCACCCTGAGGGACAGGGACACCATGAAGCAGATAAGGGTCAGGGTAAGCGACCTCCCGGAAACCCTGAGAGGCTTCATAAACGGGAAGCCGCTGAGCAAGCTAGGGGTCGTTATAAAGTGATTCTAATATGCGAACTGTAGTATCAGGAAGACCACGTAGATGCCGAACAAGACTATTGCCTCTGTCCTGTCTATCTTCATTCCCTTGCGCATGAAGAGGATTAGCAGGAAGGAGAGGACGAGCATTATCGGTATGTTTATGTTGTTTATTATGGCCTCTGTGGGTATGGGACCGAACAGGGCAACCAGGCCCAGTATGGAGACGTTGAATATGTTCGAGCCTATTATGTTCCCTACGGATATCCCGCGCATCTTCTTGAGGGCTGCCACGACAGAGGTCGCGAACTCCGGAAGCGATGTCCCGATTGCTATTGCGACCAGCGCTATAACGACCTCTGATATCCCTAGCCAGGTCGCTATGTTTATCGTGGAGTAGACCAGCACCTCCGCGCCGATTGCGATGAACGCGGCGCCGAGCGCGCAGAAAAGGAGGCACTTGATTACGGCACGGTGCTTCTTCTCCTCGGCCGCCCTGCTGGTTCTCTTGTGCGATGCCCCTGACGTTGCCGATTTTACCAGGTAGTAGAGGTAGCCAAAGAGCATTATTATCAGGATAATTCCCTCGTACCAGAACATGCCGTCAAGGAGCAGGGCGGCCGTCACGATGCTGAAGAAGAGCATGACTATACCCTCCCTTATGAACTTCCTGGTCACCAGGAGCGGGGAGGCGAGGGCGGAGATTCCAACAATCAGGCCTATGTTTGCGATGTTGGAGCCTATTATCGTTCCAACCGCTATCCCTCCCAATGAGCCGAGGACTGATATGAGGGAGACCGCGAGCTCAGGGAGGGATGTAGAGATTGCTACTATGGTTATGCCTATGACGAGCTCGGAGATGCCCCAGAGCTTTGCGAGGCGGGAGGCATAGTTCGTTATTATGTCCGCGCCCTTTATGAGGATTCCAAGGCTGACGATGAATATCAGGATGTTCATTGCCTCGTACATCTAACCACTCTTAATTATTGTCCTCAGCTTCATTATAACCATTACGCTCAGCGAGACCATGATTATTTCAATCCAGTCCTCCAGGCCGATGGGTACCGTGCTGAATATTGGCTGGAGGAACGGCACGTAGACAACGATGACCTGTAACCCTATCGAAAGGCCCATTGCCATGAGTAGGGCCTTGTTCGAGAAGAGTCCTATCTTGTAGTCTGACCTGACCGTCTGGACCCTTACCATCTCTAGCATCACTATCGCAGTGAAGGCGACCGTCATGGCGTGCCTCCCCCCTGTCGGGAGGTTGAGCCAGAAGAGGAAGAGCGTCCCTACGCACATCACTATACCGACGATTAGAATGTCTGTCATCATTCTCCTGGTGAGTATGCTCTCCTTGGGGTCACGGGGCCTCTTGTCCATTATTCCGGGCGAGGCAGGGTCAACCCCCAGGGCGAGCGCAGGCAAACCATCGGTCAGGATGTTTATCCAGAGCAGCTGGAGCGGGAGGAGTATGAGGCCCGTTTCCGGGTCAACCAGGGCAATCAGGGTCGCGATGAAGACTATGAGCACTTCCCCCGTATTGCTGGAGAGGAGGTACTGTATGAACTTCTTTATGTTGTCATAGATTCCCCTGCCCTCCTTTATGGCGCTCACTATGCTCGAGAAGTTGTCATCCCTCAGAATCATGTCCGAGGCCTCCTTTGCAACGTCCGTCCCCTTTATACCCATGGCTATCCCGATGTCTGCGCTCTTCAGGGCAGGGGCGTCGTTCACGCCGTCACCGGTCATTGCTATTACATGTCCGTTGGAACGGAGGGCCTCGACTATCCTGACCTTATGCTCGGGATTAACCCTGGCATAGACGGATATGTCGTTTGCCTTACCGCAGAGCTCCTTGTCAGACATCTTTTCGAGCTCCTCGCCTGTCAGGGCAACCGGCCTGTCACCCACTATGCCTATCTGTTTCGATATGGCGATGGCGGTGTCCCTGTGGTCGCCTGTTATCATCACGACCTTTATGCCGGCCCTCTTGCAGAGCTCTATGTCATCCCTGACCGTCTTCCTGGGCGGGTCTATCATGCCGACGAGGCCGAGGAAGGTGAGTCCGGACTCTGCCTGTTCCTGTGTCCCTGGAATGCTCATGGTTTCCTTCATTGCAATGGCGAGCACCCTCAGGGCCCCTGTGGCGAATTCCGTGTTCATTGAGAGGATTTCCTTCCTGTGCTTGGGTGTCATTCTTGCTGCCTTTCCGTTAATCATTATCGTGGTGCATTTCCTGAGCACGTTCTCAGGCGCGCCCTTGACGTTGACAACAATCCCTCCGCAGGAGTTCACGGTGCTCATCATCTTCCTCTCTGACGTGAATGGGAACTCCTTCTTCCTCGGATGCTCCCTTTCCATGTCATCGCTATGATATCCTGCCTTACGGGCCGCAACGATGATTGCACCCTCTGTGGGGTCGCCTATTATGCTCCATGTCTTCCCGGACAAATCAAGCGACGCATTGTTGCAGAGCGCGCCGGTCTTCAGAAGGAGGGAAAGCTGCTTGTCCCTGGACGGGTCGGTCTTCTTTCCGTTTACAAGAAACCCTCCTTTTGGCTCGTATCCTGCCCCTGTCACGGATATGTCCCTTCCCGGGTGCCATATCCTGCTAATCGTCATCTCGTTCTTTGTGAGGGTCCCTGTCTTGTCGCTGCATATGACTGTCGTGGAGCCGAGCGTCTCAACGACCGGGAGCCTCCTCATCAGCGCGTTCCTCTTAGCGAGCCTCCTCAGGCCCAGGGCCAGGGTAACCGTGACTACCGCAGGAAGGCCCTCAGGGACCGCTGCTACCGCCAGGGCTATGCCGTTTATTATCTGCGTGGTTATCAGCTTCTCTGTTACCGGGTCTCCGGTAAGAAGGCTTCCCCTGAGTATCCCGGTGGTTGCGACCACAGCGCATATGCCGAGGATTATCGCCCCGAGCTTCTTGCCGAACGCAGCGAGCTTCTTCTGGAGGGGCGTCTCCTCTTCAGGGGTCTCCTCTATCCTGTGGGCAATCTTCCCCATCTCTGTGTTCATGCCAGTTGAAACGACGACTCCCATTCCCCTCCCGTAAGAAACTACCGTTCCCATGTAGCACATGTTCTTCCTGTCAGCGAGGGCTCCTGCCTTGAGCGGAGAGGTTTCCTTGGTGACGGGCTGCGACTCTCCTGTCAGGATTGCCTCGTCTATCTTGAGCTCTGCTGTCTCTATGATGCGCATGTCAGCAGGGACGCGGGTCCCCTGCTCCAGGAGGACTACGTCTCCGGGTACGAGCTCGGTGCTCTGTATCCTGAGCTTCTTTCCGTCCCTGATGACGATTGATTCCGGGGTGGTCATCTTCTTGAGCGCCTCTATCGTTTTCTCGGCGCGATATTCCTGCATGAAGCCGAATATCGAATTCAGTATTACTATGATAAGTATCGCTATCGCGTCTATGACCTCGCCTATGAGGGCAGAGAAGAAGGTGGCGAAGATAAGGATGATGACGAGGGTGCTCTTGAACTGGCCGAGGAAGATGGCAAGGGGGTTTATCTTCTTCCCTGACTTTATCTCGTTCGGCCCGTATTCCCTCAGGCGGGAGGATGCCTCCTGCGGGGAGATTCCATGGGGAGACGAACCCAGCTTCTTCAGAACGCGCTTGG
The DNA here is from genome assembly GCA_964389315.1 of uncultured archaeon. Classification (GTDB taxonomy): domain Archaea; phylum Aenigmatarchaeota; class Aenigmatarchaeia; order QMZP01; family QMZP01; genus CAYMDJ01. The sequence continues at coordinate 50,366 of CAYMDJ010000001.1, read as the reverse complement.
CATCAGTCTCGTGCCACTGGCCCTCGTCCATATTAATATATTATGGCAGCCCCGGCTTAAAACCAGTTCATTTCTTGAGCTTCAGGATGGCATGGGCGATGTCGCCTGTTTCTTCCAGGGCCTCCGCGGCCTCCTGGGGGGTGGCGCCGGTCTGCTCAACGATTAGGCGGAGGTCCTCTTCTGAGAACTCTGAGGAGTCCTTCTCCTCGATGTCGCCGGATATCTGGAAGGTGTCCTGTCCGGCCATGTTGACCTTTGACACTTGTGGATTCGTGATGATGATTTCCTTCTTCTTCGTCCTTATTATGACCTCCTCTGCGTCTATCTCCGTGCTCTGGATTCCCATCTTCCTTGCCATCTTCTCGAGCTGCTTGGGGTTGATTTTCATGCATATCACTTGTTCCGGGGTTTTAAATAAATTATGCGGCAAGCATCTCCTCTATAATATATGTCTGGGGTGAGGGTGTTTTTTTATTATGTGCTGACAATAATTTAGGGTTGGAAATCTGGAATTTCTGGGGTTCCGTTGGGTTATTGGATGATTTGAATTGGGGTATGTGTCCTGCTGGGGCCTGCCCCTGTTAAGATGGGTGTGATGATGGAGATACAGGTGCTTGACGTCGATTACGTGCTGGTTGATGAGAAGCCGATCGTGAGGATATTCGGCAAGAAGATGGATGGAAAGACTGTCTGTGTATTCTATGACAAGTATCTTCCTTATTTCTATGTTGATGATGAGAGGGCGCTCGAGTTCATCAAGGACGACCCCAACGTCCTCAAGAGGGAGAAGGTGAGGAGGAAGAGGGTCATGGGGTTCAGCGACCCTGTTGATATGTGGAAGATAACCCTGCAGAACCCGTCAAGGACGCCTGAAATAAGGGACATGATACATGGCAAGGGCCTCCGGACGTATGAGTCTGACATCCTGTTCAAGTACAGGTTCATGAACGACTTCGGTATAAAGGGTCTCGGTTGGATAAAGGTAAAAGAGGGTAAGGGAACGCCAACAGCCACCGTGAGGACAGACCAGTCAATAAAGGCCGGGAGCATAGAGCCCGTGGATAGGATGGAAAACGCTCCCCTGAGGTTCATGGCATTTGACATAGAGTGCATACCGCTCGTTTCCGGGACCGCCCCAGATGCCGTAAGGGACCCCGTGATAATGATATCGGTGGTCTTCAGCGAGGAGTTCAAGGGCGAGAAATCCATGCTTATAAGCACCAGGCCCGGCAAGGGGGTGACGGCGGTCTCGACAGAGGAGGAAATCATAAGCAGGTTCCTGGATATAGTCTCCCAGTATGACCCGGACGTCATAACCGGGTATAACGTGAACAACTTCGACTTTCCATACCTGCTCGAGAGGATGAAAAAATACAGGATGAGGCCCGTGATGGGAAGGTGCACACAGAAGCCGGTCATAGCGAAGAAGCTGATGGCGAGATACAGGGTATCCGCGACAGGAAGGATAATATTCGACAGTTTTGAAATCATCAAGAAGGACTTCTCCTTCATGAGGTATGACCTCGGGACGGTCGTCAAGAACCTGCTCGGGGACAGCAAGATTCCCATACGGATAAGCGAGATGGAAGACCTCTGGAAAGGAGGCCAGGAGGGGTTCGAGAGGTTCGTCGAATACTGCAAGAAGGACTCGAGGCTCGCGCTGGACCTCGTGCTGAAGATGAGGCTGATGGACAAATACATAGCGCTTTCAAAGATATCGGGGACCCTTATACAGGACACACTGACCAGCGGGGAGACACAACGGATAGAGAACTTCCTTCTCCAGGAATTCAACAAGGGGGGATTCGTCTTCCCGTGCAGACCGAAGGAGGAGGACGTTGCCGAGAGGGAGGCATCGAGAAAGAATGAGCTCAAGGGCGGGTTTGTCCTCGAGCCAGACAAGGGGCTTCACGATAATGTGGTGGTCCTTGATTTCAAGAGCATGTATCCATCGATAATAAGGACCTTCAACGTCTGCCCCACGACCATGATAACGGACAAGAAGGTGGAGAAGCCCATAGTCACGGTCACGGGGACGTCGTTCGTCCCCAAGGGCGTAAGGCACGGCATAATCCCGGGGATACTCGAGGAATTGATGAAGAGGAGGGGGGCTGCAAAGAAGAAGATGGTGGATGCCAAGGATGAGAACAGGAGGAGGGTTTACGACGCTGAGCAGTGGGCACTGAAGATAATGGCAAACGCGTTCTACGGGCACATGGGATACTCGAGGGCCAGGATATATGACATAAGGATAGCCAACGTGATAACCGCCACGGGCAGGGACATGATACACAAGACCAAGGATATGGTAGAGAAGGAGTTCGGGCATAGGGTGGTGTACGGTGATACGGATTCCGTCATGGTGAAGATGGGTATGGATGACATGAACAGGATACGCAGGGAGGCCGAGAAGATATCGGAGTATGTGACAGACAAGCTTCCTGGTATGATGGAGCTGGAGTTCGAGAAACTCTTCCGGAGATTTCTTCCGCTCACGAAGAAGAGGTATGTCGCGTGGAAGTTCGAGCCCTCGAACGGCGGGTGGAAGGAGGGTATAGAGATGAAGGGAATAGAGACCGTCAGGAGGGACTGGTGCGAGCTGGTCAGCGACACCATGAAGGAGATAATAGACATCATAGTTAAGAGGGACGACCAGGAAGAGGCCGTGAAGAGGTTCGGTGAGATAGTTAGGGGGCTGACTAGCGGGAAGATACCTGTGGAGAAGCTCGTCGTTACCAAGTCCCTGACCAGGGCGCCTGAGAGGTATGCGGGGATACAGCCACACGTAGAACTCGTGAAGAAGATGAGGATAAGGAACCCGCAGGAGGCTCCTGGTGTGGGAGACAGGGTCGGTTATGTCATAGTTAAGGGAACGTCACTGCTGTCAAAGCGGGCAGAGGACCCGAACTATATAAAGGAGAAAGGGGTTCAGGTGGACCCCAAGTATTATATCGAGAACCAGCTCCTTCCTCCGCTGGAGAGGATATTCGGGGCCCTTGGTGTGAGCAAGTCAGAGCTCCTTGGGAACGGGAAGCAGATGGACCTGATGTCATCGTTCGGCCTGAATGGTGTGGAGGATAAGAACGTTGCGAGGGAGGCTGGGATATCTGACATGACCGGATTCGTGTGCAGCGGGTGTGGAAGGTTCTATGAGGGCTCGTCCCTTTCGGGGACATGTGAATGTGGGAAGGCTCTCCTGATAGGCTCGTCAAAGGGACCGGTTGAGTGTGTGATGACGTGCCCGTTAAGTGCCCGCCACTGAAGTGATGGGATGTGCAAATTAAAAACATATACCCGTTCCCCCAGACAAAGCCCGGAGCGTCTTGACGTGACTGGCGTGAATTTCATGTGCCTTTGCTTCCTACGCAGGGTTTGGTTGTGGTGTTTCATATGAACTCCACATGAAGTTAACGTCTACCCCCAATGGGACATGCTTATAAAACCTGCCTCCAAATATCACGCATGGAGAAAACAGGCGCCTACCTATGCGGTCTCCTCTGCGCCGCAGGCAGGATAGAGCTCAACCATGAAGCTGGAAACTACTACATATCGCTGGGCACGTCAAGGTGGGAACTCGTGAAGGTTTTCTCAGACGCGCTCATGAGATGTTTGGGAAAGCCGGGAGTTTATACCAGCATGAGGGAGCATGGAAACGAGTCGCGCGTCTCTTACAGGGTCGTTAAATACGGGAAGGATGTTGTTGAATCGTTTGTGTCAAGGTGGGGAATGGTCGCAGGAACCTCTTCCTGGGTGATTCCCAGGAGATGCGCCGAGGACAAAGGGCTCGGTGTGATGTTCCTGAGGGGTTTCTTTGATTGTGAAGGTATCGTGACCCATTACGTCAAGAAGACAAAAAGGGGGAAGCATAAGATAAGAAGGGTCAGGTGCACGTCTGCCAACCAGAGGGGACTGGAGGGTGTCGGTTCTCTCCTTAAGGGGGTTGGCATTCGCTCGTCCCTCTACAGCAGTGGTTCTTATTTCTGCCTTGATATAGAGGGGAAGACCCGGCTGGACCTCTTTAAAGACAGGGTCGGCTTCACGCTGGGATATAAGATAGACCTTCTTGATGAAGCGCTTGATCCTCTTTCTGTATAGATATTTAGTATAAACACGTGAAGTTTGGGTCGTTTTTATATGAACTCCACATGAAGTTAACGTCTACCCCCAATGGGACATGGCAACCTTCACATCCCCGCAAAAACCTTCATATAAACCCCAACCGAAGAGAAGTATAGAATCGTTGGCACCAACAGGAAACCCATTAGATGCGACCTCCTTACTCCGGAATTTATCGTTATTATCCCTATACACGCCGCCGCGAATGTTATGATTATCCCAACCAGGCCGGAGAAGGCAACCACCATCACTATCAGTCCTATTATGATGGTTTTGTTCATCTTCACGTAATCAATCCTCTCCACCAGCGATATGAACCTCTTTCCCAGGAAGAGTGTAAGGGGCGCGGAAACGCACCCTACCACAAGGACTGTGATTATCGCCAGCACCAAGTGGCCTGGTCCCATTAATCCGATTGTTTGTGAGACCGCCACTGCTGCACCGGACCTTGTCCTGCCAATCAGGTAGAGCATTATCAACGTAAACACGATATTGGACGTGTTTATACCACCGAGCGCAGTCAGGAAGTCCCTGGTCTTCGCCTTCAGTACCTGAGCAGCAAGGACCCCTGCCTGGGCCGCTCCTATGCCAGGAAGCATTCCAGAGAACCAGCCGGCAAGCCAGCCCGTGATTATCCCTCTCCTGAATGGCCCCTTAACATCAGTGGGTTTCTTCTGCGGGGGGATTTCTCCCTCTCTCCTCACGCTAGCAAAGAGCGTGCTCAGCGCAAACAGCCCCGTGAATGCAGGGAACAGGGCAGCATCAGAGAACGCATTAAGTGACACGAACCCCAGCGCCCCGGACAGCGCAATGACCAGCAGGGCGGCCTTCCTGTTACTCTCACCGAACACCATCCAGGCAACAATCCCCGACAGGATTATGTGCATGAACGGGCTTATCGTCCCATAGAGAGCAGGGAGGACCAGGAACAGCAGCGGCAGGGTGAGGATTATCAGGAATATTGAGCCCAGGCCACCAACGACCGTCAGGAACAGCGCTTCGTGTGCGTTCCCCTCCAGAACCATTTTGTGCCCGGGCAGGACAGAAAGTGCAGTGGCCGGGTCTGGCACGCCGAATATCAGGGAGGGAAGGAAATCCGTGAACGTGTTCGAGACCGCCACAGAGATTATGAAAACCAGAAGTATTTCGGGGCTCAGTGGGAGGAACACGACAACGCTGAGAAGAAACACGAACACCGTGTTTGGATGGACGCCCGGAATCAAACCAGTCAGGGTGCCTATGGCAATCCCCAAAAGAAGGGCAGCCAGGATGTAGACAAACATCCTTTTATGTTTGTTTTCTTGTATTAATAGACTCTCCTGGTTCCCAGGTCAACGCTGACGGTCTCGCTGCCCGGCGATATTATGAGGACCCCCTTATAACTCTCCACAAAACGGTTGTCCGAATTCGACCACAGCATGTCAGGGACCTCTCTTATTATGAAATCGTCCTTGGGTGAAATTATCTCCTTATTTGAGATGGTGAGGTGCCTCTTCTTCAAGCACTCTGTGCATTCCTGGGGCCCTGCCTTCCCCAAGGGGGAATAAAAGAGTATCCTGACCTTCCCTCCACCAGATATCTCTATCCGGCTGCCGTTTGGGAGCCCCCCGTTTCCCTCCGCATGGAAATGGAGCGTTCCCTCTTCCCTCTTTTTGGGCGGCTTCCTGGAGAGTGTTATCCTGACCCCCTTTACGGTGCCATATTTTTGGGTTAGTGAGACGTCTGGAAGCACGACGCCATTTCCAAATAGCCGGTTTTCCTTTACCTGGCCGGAAACCCCTATGACATCACCCGTCACCATGTTGCTGCCTTTCTGGACAAGCTCTATCGAGCCCGTGGTATCCTCTATAATATAACCGGTGGGTGTCTTCTCCCTAACCATTCCGATAACACCAACCTCACCGAAGGTCTCCGTGGCCTTGTTTATGGATATCGCGCTGATTTTTGAGGAGAGAATCTCCCTCAACCCCTCATACTTGTTATTGTAATACGCCGTGAAATCCTGGGCCGAGAGCCTTTCCTTTTTCTCGGGCGAAAGAACCTTCACCCCAATCCTTTCTTCGCCCCGTTTATTTTCAGCCCCCCTCTCTTCGGGTTTACCACCCCCCCTCCCGGAAACCATCCTGTCTATAAGCTCTGGTGTGGGTATTTCTCCCCGGGATATCAGTTCCCTCACAGCCCCCTTCCTGTCCATCTAGCCAAACTCCCCCACCAGGAAGTCCCCCATCTTTCTTATGAGCGTTTCCGGGTGGTTTATATTTATCACGCGAGTCCTGCCGTATCTCCCCTTTGAGGTAACCCTCGCGTTGATTACGCCGAACATGTCAAGCTCTGATATGAGATCCGATACCCTCCTCTGCGTAAGCGGGGTGATTCCGTTGGAGCGGCATATCCTTGAATACGAATCATAAACGTCCCCGGTCTGTATGTTCTTCTCACCGTCCCCGTAAAGGGAGAGAATCGCCTTCAGGACAGCCTGCGACTGTTTTGGTTGGGAATGTATGGTCTCCATTATCTTGTCCGTGTCCAGCTTCTTTTCTGCCATGTCAACATGTTTCTCCTCAACCACGGGGCTGCCGTTCCTCTCTGCTATCTCACCGGCAACCCTCAGTAGGTCCAGCGCTTTCCTCGCATCCCCATGCTCCTGCGCGGCAAGCGCTGCGCATTTCGCGACAACTCCCGTAGGGACGGCTCCGGGGCTGAACGCCTGGCCCGTCCTCTCTGTCAGTATGTCCCTCAGCTCGGAAGCATTGTACGGAGGGAATATAATCTCCTCCTCGGACAGGGAGGACCTCACCCTGGGGTCGAGAGTCTCTATAAAGGATATGTTGTTTGATATGCCTATTATCGTAAGCTGGGAGTTGTCAAGCTCCTGGTTTACCCTGGTCAGGTTGTAGAGTATGTCATCACCTATCTTCCTTATAAGGGAATCCACCTCATCCAGGACTATTATTACGTTCTGGTTCCTTGAATCTAGGTATTTATAGAATTTTGAGTAGAGCTCATTTGTAGGAAGGCCTGTGTATGGGACCGTCTCACCGAAGTAAGATAGTAGGTGAGCCAGCAGCCTGTATTCCGTGTCTGTCGTCTTCTTCATCTTACAGTTTACATATATTATCCTAAGCCGTGAATCAGACCCGTCCGCTGATTTGAGTAGTGTGTTTATAACATTGGAGACAACGAGCGTCTTTCCCGTCCCCGTCTTCCCGTATACGAATATGTTGGATGGCTTCTCGTTCCTCAGTACGGGCGCGATTATTAAACCAATCTGCTTCAACTGCCTGTCCCTGTGTGGTATGTTGTCTGGCGCAAACCTTATGGAGAGCGTTTCCTTGTTTTTAAAGACACGCCCCCCCTTAACATAACTATCAAATATATCCTTAAGCGAGCCCTGCATTGAAACACACCAAACCTAAATTATAGACCCCAACCCCATTGTTTCTATTGGAATGTTGTTTATAAAAGGTTTGTTTGTCATAAAAATTTATTTATTATAATATAACAATGTTATACATCTTTCTTGTTGTTGATTCACAAAAAAGACAATCTCCACAGGAAATGGTAGGGTTGTGGTGAGGTTTTCAAACCTCCATATGAAACGGGGGTCGAACACCAAAACAACACTTAAATACCACTCTAACAATAAACGGATATGGATAATATAACTGACGAGTTTTTCCTTGCCAAACAGAAACTCGCCAAGGACATCGTTGGTGAGATAGTCCTCACAGATAATTCGGACAGGGCCATAAAGAAATGGAGGAACATATTCAAGATATCACAAAAGACCCTTGCAAACGAGCTTGGCATCACACCCTCTGTCATCTCTGATTACGAGTCGGGCAGGAGGAGGTCGCCCGGAATAAAGATGGTCAATAAATACGTAGGCGCCCTGCTTAAGATAGATGAGAGCAGGGGCGGCAATGTTCTGAGAAGCTTTTCCAAGGAATCCTCCCCACTCACGGTCTCGAGCGCGATAATAGATATAAAGGAATTCTCGTCGCCCATGCCAATAGAGGAGTTTTGCAGGCTCACGAACAGCACCCTGATAGTCAGGGGAGGGATAGATAAGGAGATATACGGCTACACCATTATAGATTCCCTCAAGGCGATAACAGAACTCCCGTTCACAGAGCTCGTGAAGATGTATGGGATAACGACACAGCGCGCACTGATATTCACAAAGACCTCGACAGGGAAGACGCCAATGGTCGCGATAAAGCTGACAAACCTGCACCCCGGCCTGGTGATAGTCCACGGCCTTCACACGATCAACGAGGTCGCGAAGAGGATAGCTGAGGTTGAGAATATACCCCTGGCAATCTGCAGGATGGATTCTGTTGACAATATAATAACCAACCTGAAAAACACAGCCCAGCCGAGGGACTAGACGTCAAGCTCTACCTTTTTACATTCACACTTAACGTTTTTTCCATCAATCTCTATTACACCATAACATCCCGCATAGAATGGTCCGGGATTGAATATGGTGATATCGCCCAGCTTTGACACCCCCCTCGCCTCATGTATGTGTGCGGATATTACCAGCTTTGGATGCATCCTGTCCACGAACTCCCTTATCGCCTTCGAGCCGACATGCTCACCGGAAATCGTCAGGTCTGCGTCCGTTCCATGGGGTGGGTTGTGTAGAATGAGAGTGAAGTCCCCCTTCTTGACCCTTTCCGAGAGCGCATCCAGGGAGGCCTTTGTCTCCTCCTCGCTCGGTTCGAACGCCGTCCCGAAATGGGTCAGCGCCCCACCCCAGCCAACGAAGGATTCTCCCTTAATTTCCCTATGCTTGCCGTGGATGTTCACTCCATACTCCCTGAACAAATCGATTATCTCATAGGGGTCATGGTTCCCAGGAAGGCAGACGAGCGGCGTGTTGTATGCGATGAGCTTCTGCATCATCAGGTCCGCTATATGCGTCTGTGAGAAGCCTGGTGGCTGGTTGAACATGTCCGTGAAGTCCCCGGGGGAGATTATCAGGTCAAACCCAGAGGCGTCAATCTTCCTGAAGAACTCAGACACCTCATCAATATAGCCATGCATATCCGCTATCACAAGTATCCTCATGAAACCACTGGAATTATCTTATAACCACCGTTTAAATATCTTTCTGCTCCACCAAAACCCTAAAAACAACAAGGGTATATTATAAACATGAAGATATACGCGAAGGGCTACCGCGCAGAGAGGCAACTGCTCAGCTTCCTCTCAACCAGGGGCTATTCCTGCATCAGAGCCGCCTCTTCTGGGGGGCTGCACACACCGGCTGACCTCGTGGCAATAAAGGGTGGAAGGATACTCTGCTTTGAGATAAAGTCCTGGTCAAAGAAGCCGGTCCTGAGCATGAAAAAACTAGACCCTTTCATATCATGGTGCAAAACCGCCCAGGCAATGGGCTTTCTTGCTTGGTATAATAAGAACCAGTGGAGGTTCCTTCCCATCAAGGACGCCGAGGCCAGGAGATTTGATGACGAGAACTGGATAGGACTGGAAGCATTCCTCAGGGTCTTCATCTAGCTCCTGACCGAAAGCATCTTCACGACCTGCTCCTCTTTGATGTCGGGGTTCTTGAGGGAAACCAGCTTTATCTTCAGGCCAACGTCCTCCAGCTCTTCTGGTATGACCATGTCAACTATGGGCTCCATCCATATGTCAAGCGTCCGCGAGACCGTCCACTTGTGCATTCCCAGCTCCCTTGCAATCTCGCTCACGGTCAGGTGTCCCCTGTCCTCTTCATGCGCCTGCTTCAGAAAACGGAATATCCTCACAACATTGACCACGGTGTTCCTGTAGAACCTCACCATGATATATACTTTGATGAGGTCAAATTTATTACAACCGTGTCCCAAAATACGCCGGGGCACCCCCGGGCCTACAGACGGAACAAAAAACGCAGCCAGCTACCGACGGTCCCAACATCGGGCAGGAGCATGTTATTATAATCTGTCAGCGCCGAGCAAGCACAGGAAGAACATGGTAGTTTTTGTTTTCCAAGCCTCAACCACGCGCTTCTGAATCCATGTTTCGTGATGTCTATCTTTTCTGAAAAGTGTTTTGAGATATCGCAGGCAGAGAGCGTCCCGTCCGTATCTATGTTGCAAAACAGCTTTCCGGCAAGGCATCTCCCTTCACCGGGGCCGCCAAACTTACACGTCCTCCTGTAATCCTCCCAGTTCAGCATGTGGCGAAGGGACTTGTATGACAGCACGACAGGATAACCCTCACGCTTCTTTTTCATGATATTCAGAATAGCCCTTCTATATTGGCCTTTTGTTGGAAGCATCCCGCCCATTTCAGGAAAAACGTCTGCTCCATGCAAGAGATTGAACATGCACGCAAACCCGCGCTCTTTTGCGGTTTCTAGTATGTAATCAATATCATTTATATTGTTTTTGGTAATAACTGTTATAGTGAGCACCAGAACACCATTTGACCGGGCAGCCCTGATGGCATTCAGCGCCGCTTTATGTCCACCCACAATCCTGTTATTCTCATGGCCCTTTTCGCGCCCATCAAAACTTACAACAAGGCAGTCAACCATCCTCACCACTTTCATGTTATCAGGAACGAGAAGACCATTGGTCACCAGGGACAGGTGCATTCCACAGGACTTTATGTACCTGACTATTTCTTCAGCATCATCCCTGAGAAACACCTCACCACCCTGAATCCCAACCCTCTGGGTTCCCATGGAGTGCATGCCATCAATGACCTTCTTTATCTCTTCTGTTGTCATCTCCCTCTGTGGCCTGTCACGGACAAAGCAATACTTGCATTTAGAATTGCATTGGTTGGTTATTCTCAAACCAACATTCAGGGGAGTTCTCAAACCAAAAGCGTAATATTTTAAGCCTCCCCAAAAAACCCTCAACACATTCAGGACCATCATGTATAAGAATTATATAAAAGGCATATAACATGATGCTGAAAACACCGCGCCCGCAAAGGCATCACTTGCTCTTCCTAACCACCCTCTCAATCCTATCCATTGCTTTCTCTATCTTCCCGTAAGCGGTTGCATATGAGAGCCTTATGTACCCCTCCCCACAGGAGCCGAATTCTGTTCCAGGTATGGTCGCCACCTTCGCCTCCCTGAGCAGCTTCATGGACAGGTCGTAAGAGCACATCCCATAAGATTTGATGTTAGGGAAGGCATAAAAAGCACCCTTTGGCTCCACACATTCCATTCCAGGAATCTCGTTGCACCTCTTCACTATCATCATTCTCCTCCTGTCATACTCCCTTCTCATCCTCTCAACCGCAGACTGGCGCCCATTGAGAGCTTCTATCCCGGCGACCTGAGAGATGGTTGGCGCGCAGAGCGACGAGAATATATGCAGTTTCGTCATCGCCCCGATTATGTCCTTGGGGCCGCACGCATAACCCAGCCGGAAGCCGGGCATCGCATATGTCTTCGAGAAGCTCTGCAGGGTCATCACATGCTTGTCCATGCCGTTGAGAGAGCCGATGGAAACGTGTCTTGCGTCACCGTAAACCAGCTTCTCATACGCCTCATCAGAGATTATGAGAAGGCCGTTCTCGACAGCGAAATCAGCAACCTCCTCCAGGACACTCTTTGTGAATACGGTCCCCGTGGGGTTCGATGGGGTGTTTATTATGATTGCCCTGGTCTTTTTCTTTATCACCCTCTTCCTCATCACGTCAACGTTGAGCTGGAATCCCTCCTCCTCTGTAAGGGGGATTGTTATCGGCATGCCGTTGAGGACCTCCACGGTCGGAAGGTATGAGAGAAACCCTGGATCAGGGACCATCACCCCCTCCCCGGGGTCAACCGTCGCGATGAGCGCAAGGAGGATTGCCTCTGTGGAGCCGCACGTAACGATTATGTTCTCAGGAGAAGCAACTATCCCATTATCCCTCTTAAGCTTCTTAACAACCGCTTCCTTGAAATCCGTCCTCCCGGATATCGGCGAATAATGAGTCATCTTCCTATCAAGCGCCTTCTTCGCTGCCCTTATCACATTAGGAGGCGACGAGAAGTCGGGCTCACCAGGCCCGAGTGAAATCACATCCTTTGATTCTGCGCAAAGCTTCAACATCTGCCCTATCGTGGATTCGGGGAGATCCTGCTCCCTTTCAGAAATGATGTTCCTCAGCATATTTTATATTGCGCCTTTCCATAATAAATAACATGAAGAAACTTGACTATTTTTTCCAGCCCAGGTCAGTCGCAGTCATAGGAGCCTCAAGGAATCCCAAGAAGGTAGGTCACGTCATTCTCAGGAACTTCATAGAGGGAAGGTTCGCAGGCAAAATCTATCCAATAAACCCCAATGCCGATGATATGTTCGGCCTGAAAGCATACCCCTCTGTAACCAAGGTTCCCGGAGGGATAGACCTTGCCGTTGTCTGCATCCCAGCACCGGTCGTTCCAAAGACCCTGGATGAGTGCGGAAGGAAGGGCGTCCGTGCTGTCATAATAATATCCGGGGGCTTCGGTGAGATAGGGAACATTGAGCTGGAGGAGGACTGCAGGAAAATCATCAGGAAATACGGCATGCGTGCCATAGGACCGAACTGCATAGGAATCTTCGACCCATATTCAGAGGTTGACACGTTCTTCCTCCCCCGCTACAAGCTGGAGCGCCCTGGCGAAGGCTCTATAGCATTCATATCCCAGTCAGGTGCGCTCGGCTCGGTAATTCTGGACTGGATGGCAATGAAGAACTACAAGATATCAAAGTTCGTTTCCTACGGCAACGCGATAGACGTTGACGAGGCAGACCTCATAGAATACCTGGCCAACGACCCCAGGACGAGCGTCATATGCGCATACTTCGAGGGCGTCAAGCAGGGAAGGAAATTCTATGACATCGCGACCAGGGTCTCAAAGAAGAAGCCCATAATAGTCCTTAAGGGGGGGATAACCTCAGAAGGCTCCTCCGCCGTCTCCTCCCACACAGGCTCCCTTGCAGGTGAGTATGAGATATTCAGCGCGGCAATGAAGCAGTCCGGCATAATAACAGCAGACAACCTCGAGGAGCTCTTTGACTTCGCGCGGCTTTTCTCTACCCAGCCAAGGCCAAAAGGCAACCGCGTCCAGGTGATAACAGACGGCGGGGGCTTCGGCGTCCTTGCAACAGACTGGATAATAGGCAACGGCCTCCGGCTCGCTCAGATGGACAGGGCAACAACCAGGAACCTGAAAAAGAGATACCCGCCCCATGTAGTGATAAAGAACCCGCTCGACCTGACAGGAGACGCAACGGTCGAGAGATACAGGATAGCCATGGAGGCAGCCGCTGCGGACAGCAACGTTGACATGATGATGGTCATAACCCTCTTCCAGATACCGACCCTGACTGCGGAGATAACGGACGTGGTTTCCGCAATCGCTGACACCTGCAGCAAGCCGTTGGTGGTGGTGGCCGCTGGCGGAAGGTTCACAGAGGTCCTCAAGAAGAGCATTGAGGATTTCGGGACGCCGACCTTCTCCTACCCAGAGAAGGCGGCAAAGGCGCTTGCTGCGCTTTATGAATTCGGGAGGTGACATGATGAAAACTCACGGAATACTCATTGGCGGGAAATGGCAGAAATCAGACTCAGGGGAAACCTTCCAGAGTCTGAACCCTGCCACGGAAAAGACCCTGGGAAAGTTCGAGCTCGGGACGCCCAACGACGCAGAAAGGGCGGTTGATGCGGCGGAAAGGGCCCTGGAGGGATGGAGCAGCCTCCCTGCCCCAAGGAGGGGGGACATCCTCCTAAAGGCCGCCCTGCTCATGGAAAAGGAAAAGGAGAGGCTCGCGAGGCTGGTCACAATGGAGATGGGCAAGGTCCTGGCAGAAGGGAGAGGAGACGTCCAGGAAGCGATTGACGTCACGGAATACATGGCAGGCGAGGGAAGGAGACTCTTCGGCTTCACGACGCCCTCGGAGCTCAGGGAAAAGTTCTGCATGACCACAAGGATGCCGATAGGTGTCTGCGGCCTGATAACACCATGGAATTTCCCCATGGCGATACCTGCATGGAAGATTGCCCCTGCCCTCATATGCGGCAACACCATGATACTTAAGCCGGCATCAGACACTCCGCTCTGCGCGATAGAGCTTGTCAAGATATTCGAGAAGGCAGGCGTTCCCCCGGGCGTGATAAACCTGGTCACAGGACCGGGCAGCACGGTCGGCGAGACCATGGTCAAGCACAGGAAGGTCAGGGGAATCTCCTTCACAGGCTCCAGGGACGTGGGGCTCTCCACCATGAGGTGCGCGGGAATAAAGAAGGTGGGGCTCGAGCTCGGAGGAAAGAACCCCATAATAATAATGGATGACGCAGACCTTGACCTAGCGCTGGACGGCGTGATATGGGGCGCCTTCGGGACGACAGGCCAGAGGTGCACTGCCGCCTCCCGCGTGATAATCCACAGGAAGGTAAAGAACAGGTTCGAGAGGATGCTGGTCGGGAAGGCCAGGAAGCTCCGCCTGGGTGATGGCCTGAGGCCAGAGACAGACGTTGGGCCTGTGATAAACAGAACTGCCCTCAAGAAGATCCATTACTACACCGGTGTCGGAAAGGAGGAGGGCGCAAAGCTCCTCACGGGCGGCTCGTCTCTTCCGGGAAGGGGGTTCTTCTACAAACCAACCATCTTCACAAACGTTGACAATGACATGAGGATTGCGCAGGAGGAGATATTCGGGCCGACCCTCTCCATAACACCTGTTAACAGCCTCGATGAAGCGATAGACTGCGCCAACACCGTTACATACGGTCTCAGCTCGGCAATATATACCAGCAACATCAGGAACGCCTTCCTTGCCGTCCAGAGGATAGAGGCAGGACTGACCTATGTCAATTCCAGCACCATAGGCTCGGAGGTCCACCTTCCCTTCGGTGGCGTGAAGGAGACCGGCCACGGACGCGAAGCCGGCATGCTGGGAATTGAGGAGTTCTCTGAGGTCAAGACAGTCTATTTCGATTATTCCAACCGCCTCCAGAAGGCCCAGATAGACAAAGTGAAATAGGTGATGACGTGCCAAAATATGTAACGCCCCAGATGCTGAAGGCATGCTATCCTAAGAAGAAAGACTGGTCACACAAGGGAGACTTCGGAAGGCTGGTCGTCATAGGCGGGAGCAGGACGTATTCGGGCGCTCCGGCGCTCTCTGCCCTCGCGGCAATGCGCATGGGAACAGACCTCGTCCACGTTTGTGCGCCAGAGCGGGCAGCGGATGTGATATCCTCATTCTCGCCTGACCTCATAGCAGACCCCATACGGACCGACTACCTGAACAACTGGCACACGAAATTCCTCCTCGATGAGGCAGAGAACTTCGATGCTGTCGTAATAGGGGGCGGCCTGGACAACAGGTCTGACACGGCGGTTTTCGTCCAGAACTTCCTTAATCTCCTTGAAAAACCCTGCGTCGTTGACGCCGATGCCATATCCGCTGCCTCAGGGAATCCTGGCGTCATAAAGAGGAGCTTCATACTGACACCCCACGCAAGGGAGTTCTCCCTGCTTTCCGGTTCCCAACCGAGTGCTGACCTCAAGAAACGGGAGCAGGAAACAATGAAGCTCGCGAGGAAGCTCAGCACGACAATCCTCCTCAAGGGAAGGGTTGACGTGATATCCAACGGAAGGGAGACCCTCCTAAACAGGACCGGGAACCCGTGGATGACAAAGGGCGGGACCGGCGACATCCTTGCCGGCGTCTGCGGAGGCTTTCTCGCAATGGGCAACCCCCCGCTCAATGCAGCATGCGCTGGCGCACATCTGACAGGGCTGGCAGGGGACATGGCAGAAAGGGAGATCGGTCCGGGCCTGATAGCCTCTGACATCATAAGCTCGATACCAAGGGTCCTTAAATCAATATTGGGTTAGTCGCATTGTGTTTAACGGCTTACACCACGGTCTGGGAGCCGTTTTTATGATTTCTTTTTAATAGCATTATATGAACATAAAAAACGTAACCTCGGGTCATCTCACCCTGATCAGAAAGGGACACCTTCCACACGAGGTCATTTTTTTCGTTACGAACAAGTGCAACTCATCATGCAGTGGATGTTTTTACAGGGACAGAATCAACAAACCAATCAAAGAGCTCTCCCTGGAAGAGATAAGAATGACATCCACAGGAATGGGCAGATTCTACTCTCTTCTCGTCTCGGGCGGGGAACCATTCCTGAGGGAAGACCTACCGGAAATCTGCCACGCTTTCTACAGAAACAACAGACCGAATTTGATATTCATACCAACCAACGGCCTCGCCACAAGAAACATACTGGAAAAAACAGAGGGAATGTTGAAAACCTGCGCCAGAACCAGGATAATCCTGGCACCATCCCTTGACGGTGTGGGAAAGACCCATGATGATATAAGGGGTGTTCGGGGAGGATTCAGAAAAACATTAAAAACCATCGAGGGCGCTGTTAAACTTAAGGAGAGATACCCGAACCTCTCCATCATGATAAACACAGTGGTCTCCAGAAGGAATTACAGTGAGATACCGAAACTGATGGATTTCATAAAGACAAGGCAAGGCATCAATTACCACTCGGTCTCACCAATAAGGAACAAGGCAGGCAGAGCCTCGGAGGAATCCCCCACGCCCCGGCAATGGGCAACCCTTTACAAGATTCTTCTCGGATATGACATTTATTATCTTTCAAAAGAAAAAGTGCATTTCCTTGGGCTTAACCTGAAGGGCAAGCGAAAAATTTACAGTCTTATAGAAACGGGAATCATGGGACAGGGGTTTGGTTTCAGGTGCCTGGCAGGAAACACTATAGGCGTCATTGAACCTGACGGGGACGTTAGGCTTTGCGAATCAACGGGGCCGGTCGGCAACCTGAGGGATTTCAACTATGATTTCAGGAGGCTCTGGTTCTCCGAAATGGCTGAAAAGAGGAGGAGGGAGATTAGGAATTGCAGCTGCATACACCCATGCTTCCTGGTGCATCGCATAGTTTATAATCCAAAAACACTTCTGAGGACAGCTCTCATATAAAAAAGGACCTTTCCTTTATTGCCGTTTTCCAGACAAAAAACCTGAAAAAAACAACCCGCACATAATACAGCGGAATCATCAGGAAATCCTTCAGGCTGCCCATTTTAATTTTTCTGAACATTAGAACAATTATGAGCAGCGGGGGGAAAAACATAACGAAATAATAGAATGGGAAAACCACCCTCCCAATATTATAAAAAGGAATCCCGCGCGGTCCGCGAACCCGGCATCTGCCATGCCTTTTAACCATCCTGACTACGCTATCTGTCACGTATACCCTCCTGAAAAACGACCCCATGGAAAGCGTCTTCTTTTCATGAATGACCAGCATTTCATTTACAAAAACAATTTCACCCAGCCTGGATGCCCTCGTACCCATATCAGTGTCCTCTGCCACATCCAGGGATTCGTCAAAGAAGCCCGCCTCGTCAAAGACCGCCCTCTTGTATGCCACGTTGTTCGTTGGAAAAAAACCACCCCCATTGTTATACACCACGTTCTCCATCAGGCCGGGCCGGTATCGGCTTGAAACATAAACAGTCCTGCCCTCACAGCCTACAACCCCCTGCTCCTTCAGGCACCTGACGCCTTCCTTGATCCATCCTCTTGCGGGTGAGCAATCCCCATCTGTAAAGAAAACATATCCCCCTCTTGATGCCCCTATCCCGAAGTTTCTGGATTTTGCTATATTGACCCTTTCACTTAGCCTGAAATATCTTATCCTCTTGTCTCCGAACCCCCGGACTATCTCCTGCGTCCTGTCCGTTGAGGCGGCATCAACAACTATAAGTTCAAAATCACCAAACGACTGGCGCAGGATAGATTCGATGCACTTCCCGATATACGTTTCTTCATTATAAACCACAACAATAACGCTAACAACCGGTTTTTTCATAAGCCCTCACCTCTTTACCATATCCCAGACCATGTGCCTCCCCCTGTTGAACACAAAATCGTAGAAGCCAAGCGCCCTGGAAACTGCCTCCAGAAGCACTGCTGAAATTAATACACCCGCCCCGGCGCCGCCTGACTTCATGAACCCCCTCAGCACAGGAAGGAGTTTCACGGTTGCCGGTTCATACCCTGTCCTGAAAAGCTCCAAATGACCGGAATAGATTCTCCTCCTCTGCTTTATGAAATCCTTCATTGTCCTGGGGCCTCGGTTCATTACCACGGCTCCGGGGACATACACCGATTCAAGCCCTGACTTTACTACGAGCATACCTATGAATTCCTCATCAACCGATGTTTCTGCAATCTTGCCAACCCCCCTGAAGGCTATCATCTCACCGAACTTCGGCCTTTTCAGTGAAACTTCATGATGAATCCTCCACTCAAGGCCAACAACCCTCCCCAACAAGCTTCCGCTCTCCTCTGGTACCACCCTACCGACAGCGATTCCAACATTTCCAACAAGCATAGAGCACACCCTTTCAACAGAATTCCTTCCTGGAACAACATCGCCGCTGACAAGAACGTTGACATCACCTCTGCTCCTCTCCAGAAAAAGGTTTATCGCATTCGATTTCCCCCTCCTCTCAGGCTCCTTTACAAGCCTGACCCTCCGGTCAGCCCTGCAAAAGCTCTCAACTATTCTGTCCGTCCTGTCAACAGAGCCGGAGCTCACAACGATAATCTCCATTATCCTCACAATCTCCTCTTCCTGGTTTATAAGCGAATCCAGAAGACTGCCTATGTTTTTCTCCTCGTTGTGAGCCATCACACCTACTGATACATCCATAATCCTAAACTCCGGCAAGCCTTATGAAACTACATAATATGTTCGTGTAGTTCGCGTTGGCTGATGTGCACCAGCACTTCCTCTCCTTTATGCCCCTCCTCACATCCATTGCCTGCCTGCTTTTCCACACCTTCCTGAAATCATAACCATTCTCCCTCAGGTTCCCCATTGACTCGCACATCCTGCAGCATGCCCATACCTCTCCTGTTGATGATATCTGCGCTGATGCGATGCCCGCATAGCACGGGATAATCCCCCTGCCTTTCAGGAGCATCTCTTCAACCAGCCTGTAGTATCTCTTCCTGAAGAACCCTGTAGGGAAGACGTTGGAATCTCCAGATACCCTGCCAATGGCATCCAGATACTCCTGGCAACCAGGCCTCAGGTCCATCCCGGCGTTGTTGAGAGCCTCCCTGTTATCTGCAATCTCAAAGATATGAGAGTCCGGCTTCAGCTCATTCTTAACGAAGTCAGATATCTCATCAATTTTTTTTATGTTGTGTTTGGATACCACCGTGTTTATCCCAACCACCAGGTTATCAGAACCCCTTTTGACGTCCTTCATTGCAGATACGCTGTCAACAACCCTCCTGAAATTCCCCCTGACCCCACGTATCTCGTCATGCAGATTCCCGACGCCGTCAAGGGAGAAATTTATTATGAGTATGCCGCCATAAAACCCCAAAATCTCCCTGACGTCATCCGTTATCTTCTCGGTCAGAATCCCGTTGGTGGGAAAAACCATTATCTGCGGGTCCGTGTGCTCCACGAGGTTCCTTGTTATCTCGACAAGGTCCTTTGACAGGAAGGGCTCGCCTTCAGAAGCCGTTACCCAGGGATGAGACCTCCCGATGGATTTGAATATCCTGTCCCACTCACCAGCATCGAGCTCATCACTAACAGGAGTCTTCCATATGTTACATGTCCTGCACATGGAGTTGCACCTGCCTGTGGGAACAATGGCAAGGTTTACCGGCATCGGAAGAGGGAACGAGAATCTCCTCCCCATTTTATAACCAGCGACCCTCAAACCTGTCCAGAAAACATGGGAAGCCTTCATATTAAAGATTAATAACAAACGTTTATATCTTATATCAGTGGTCAGATGAAGGTGGTTTTTGTGCACCCGGAGACAGACTGCCTGGGGGTCGAGTATCTCTCAGCGGTCCTGAAGCAAGCCGGCCACCAGACAGAGCTCGTTTTCGATCCCATGCTCTTCATGGACTCTGTAATAAGGGCCGGGTGGCTCCATAGGGTCATTGGTTTCAAAAAAATCCTGCTAAAAGAGATTAAGGAACTTAATCCGGATTTGGTGTGCTTCTCTGTAATATCAGACAACTATTCCTGGGCATGCAGGATTGCAAGGGAGATAAAGAAACACACCAAAGTCCCGATAGTGTTCGGCGGCATACACCCTACGTCCGTTCCCGGGCGGGTTATAAGGAAGGATTTCGTTGATTTCGTAGTGGTAGGTGAGGGCGAGCATGCCCTTCTGGAACTCACGGACGCACTCGAGTCAGGACGCTCCACCCGAAGGATAGCCAACGTCTGGTCCAAAAAGGGCAGAAAGATATACAGGAATCCGGTAAGGCCCCTTATACAAGACCTCGATTCCCTCCCGTTCCCTGACAAGTCCATATTCAGCGAGATAGTCCCCAGATTCTTTGACAGGTATACCACCATAACGAGTAGGGGGTGCCCGTTCTCGTGCACCTACTGCAACAACTCCTACATGAAGAAGCTTTACATGGGCAAGGGCAAATACCTGCGCAGGCGGAGCGTAGGCAATGTCATAGAGGAGCTCAGGCTGGCCAAGAGGGCGGGATTCAGGGAGATAATATTCCACGACGAGACCTTCAATCACGACCATGCCTGGCTGAGGGAGTTCTCAGAAAGATACGGGAAGGAGATTGGCCTCCCCTTCTTTTGCTGGATATACCCTGCTAATGTCAGGGAAGACACAGCATCCATGCTTAGAAAAGCAGGTTGTGTGGCCATCGAGATGGGCGTCCAGACCCACAACAAGGAGTTGGGAAGAAACATCCTCAACAGGAGATGCTCCACAAAAGACACCAGGAAGGCAATAAGGCTGTTCAAGAAGGAGAGCATACACATAACCACTGACAACATGGTAGGCCTCCCGCTGCAGAAGAGCGATGACGTGCTTGAGATGGCCAGGTTCTACAGCGAGAACGGCGTGGAATTCGTCCAGACATACTGGCTCAGGTATTTCCCCAAGACAGAGATAGTGAAGATAGCAAGGCAGATGGGCCTTCTGGACGATGAGATGATGAATAGGATAGAGGAATCAGAGAATACGAGCTTCTTCACACATAAGGGGGACACCTTCAACAGGGAACTTGCCAAGTCTGTCAATTCGCTCTACGTCCTGAATATGGTTCCCGGCAGGCTATCATCATTCCTCATAAGGCACAACATCCACAGGTTCCTGCCTCCGAAACCCCTTTACACGTTCATGTTGGTTGTAAGGAAACCAAGGGATTTCTTATCGAGGAAAAGAAGGATAAATTTCAGCGGAAGGAAGAAGATGTGCCTGCCGCGCCTTTATATATACTTTACATTGAAAAGAATTTTTAATAGACGGTCGCTTGGTGATTAATATAAAAGCTTTAAAAAAGACAACAAGCATTTGCCCGGTGTGCATGGAAAAAATAGATTCAGACATCTTAGAAGAGGGTGGAAAGATATATATGGTTAAAACATGTCCTTCACATGGGAAAACAAGGTCGCTTATAGAAAAGGATGCCTGGTTATACAGGGAAATACTCAACCACAAACCTGGAAAGAGAAAGTTTTTTGATTCCCTGACCATAACACTCACACACGACTGCAACAACAACTGCTTTTTCTGTTATCTTCCGAAAAAAAAGGAGAAGGAAAAGAGCCTGCAAGATATAAAGTCAGAGATAGCAAGATTCGGAGGCAAATACATAAGGCTCTCTGGCGGCGAACCTGCCCTGAGGAAAGAACTTTCTGAGATAATAAGGTTCGCATCAAAAAATGGAAAGACGGTAAGCCTTCTCACAAACGGTATAAAGCTTTCGAGCCCCGGGTATGTCGGGAAGCTAAAGGATGCAGGCCTCGGTGCAGTTCATCTGTCAATCAATTCGCTTGACAGGAAATTGATGAAAAAGATAGAAGGAGACAACCTCCCTGCCAAGATGGCAGCCATGGATAACCTCAAGCATTCGAAAATAATGACAATATTTTCTTTCATGGCCATAAAAAACTGGAATGAAAAAGAAATCCCCAATATCATAGATTTCTGCCTCATGAAAAGAAACATAAACGAACTTAGAATAAGAAGCGCCGTTCATATCGGAAGGCATGGCAACCCAGAAAGGATATTCCTGTCCGAAATAATAAAAGTATTAAGCAATGCTATACATATAGGTAAGAAACAGCTTCTTTTGGAGTGTGTTCTGCAGGAGAAAATAAAAAGGTTAATTAAAAACCATAGCACAATACTTCCCTGCTCACTGAGAATAACAATTTTTATAAACAACAAAAAGATAGAGTTCCTGTCAGAGGGTATCGATTTTGAGGTATTCAAGAAATCAAGGTCAAAAAACCTGATGTTTTTGGGAAACATATTAAAGAGAAGAAAGGCCATTACACTGAAACTTATAGCAAAAAGAGTGCTAAAAAACAAGAGCCCGCGCGAACTGAATGTCTATATCAGGTCATGGCCAGATAAATACACATTAGATATTGATAACATAGAAAGGTGTATGACCGCGCAGCTGACAAAAGACAACAGAATCGTCCCTTTCTGTTATTCGCTTGTGATGAATGAAAAATATAATAACATCTAGTGATTTCATGAACCCTGAAATATTCAAACTAGGAAGGAAAACCAGACAAGACGTATACGAATCACTCGCCAGTTTTGGTTACAGACCAAAGAAAAAAAAGGTTTTCATAAAGCCTAACATAGTCGGCGAATACCGCCCCGGGACACCTTACATAACAAACCTAAAGGTAGTGGAAGGTCTTATAGAATACCTCCAAGACATTGATATAGATGAAATAGCCGTGGGAGAGGGTCCTGTATCAGAAAACACCCGCCACGTTTTCAATAAAACAGGATACAAGAAACTCTGCAAAAAGACCGGCGTGGCCCTAGTAGACTTATATGAGACCGAGAGGATATACCTCAATGCAGCCGGCCGCAAGATATCAATACCGAGACTGGTTCTTAACTCAGAATACATAAACATATCCAAGCTCAAGACCCATTCACAAACAGGGGTTACCCTTTGCCTTAAGAACCAGAAAGGGCTCCTGACACTTCAGGAAAAGCGGTCTTCTCACAGAGACCTTCACAGGAACATAGCAAAGCTATATTCTGCCATAAAGCCAGACCTTTCCATGGTGGATGCAACTAGCGGCGTTGAAGGGAATGGCCCCGGTTCTACAGGCAATCCAGTAAAAAACATAAACCTGCTTGTCATAGGAACAGACGCCCTTAAGGTGGATTTCCTGTCCTCTATGCTCATGGGAATGGACCCAATGAAGATAGAGCACCTCAGAATCGCTTCAGGGAAAAGGCGAATATCCTTCCCAAAGGAAGTTCTTAACGAGCTATCTGCGCATAAGATGAAATTCAAGAAACCGACAGATCATGACAGGAAATTCAACTTCTATTACTGGTTCACAGACGAAACATGTTCGGGTTGCACCCGCGCACTTATCGACTTAAATATCCAGATAATGAGAAACCCTTTATTGTGGCCGATATTCTTCTATAACGGAATCCTCAGGAGGGTTGACATCCTATCAGGAAAAAGCGACGTCCCAGAGAAGCACGGCAAGGTCGTATGTGTAGGGAACTGCACAAGGGAACTCGCTAGGAAGCATAACCTTATATGGGTTCCGGGCTGTCCTCCAAGACCAATGGACATTATTAAAAAAATGACTTAGGAAGTTGTCCCAATGGGCCTTCAGAAAAAATTGCTTATCTTCTCGTCGTTGAAATAATGTTCATACCATAAACCAAGCGAGAGCAGCGTATGTATTTTTGAGATTCTATAAAAACCCTTTGTGCTGAAGCAATCGCTGGACCTCCTAGCAAGTTGATTGACGTTTTTATCAAGAAAATCCCTTCTGAACATGTTGAACACCTCTGATTTCTCAAATAGGTTCTCTAAAAGCGAGCGGTTTTGAGTAAAATAGTCGTTATAAACACTAAGTGCCCCCCTGGTAAACAAACCCTTACCAATCAAATCTCTCTTCGGAAAAAGATTTTTTGTGGCCTTCGCCAAAAGCGCTTTATTTGAATTCCTTCTGAATTTATACCTCATGGGAACCTTGAAAGAAAAAATTATCAGTTCCTTGTCCAGGAACGGGCAGTTGTTAAGCAGTCCGCGAGAACTGCATATTATTTCGTTTCTTGCCAAACCATCAAGATACGCCCTGGATTCGGTGTCCATTTTCATTAGTCTGTTCACATAACAAAAACGCTTGTCATTGAGGCCTTTCCTGTATAAAAACAGGTCTTTGCCATCACAATTTACACCGGCTTCATACCCATCAAAATAAAAGGTTGGCGTGAGGTTCGCATAGCTCCTGTCCATGGAAACCAATTCCTTGAGGAATTTAGCATATTCATTGATGGTAGATCTCTCAAACCGGCCCTTATTGAGCCGCATGAAATCAGCAAAACCCCCCATCCCGTTGGCCGATGCAATAAAAGACTTGCTTATAAAATTCCTTACAGGTTTAGGCATATTCAGAAGGCTCCTGTATTTTAGCATACTTTCGTTCTTTAAGCCACCAAAGACCTCATCTGCACCCTCTCCATTGAAAAAAAGCGACCTCTTACCAGCCATCTTTGAAAATATACTATATAGGCTAATTGCAACCATGTTTATGACAGAGGGTGAGTTGAAATTTGCCAGCATTTTTTTGTAAAAGCCCTCTATTGAATCACCATCAACATAAAATTCATGATGGCTTGTTCCGTGCATTTCCGAAACCTCTCTTGCAAACCCGCCCTCATCAAATTCGTTATCAAACCTTATCGTATGCGTATTGATGACGTCCGCTCTTGATGAGAGGATTCCTACAACTGCACTGGAATCAAGGCCGCCCAGGCTCATGTGTATTGGAACGCCATCAATAAACCTGTCATCTATGGCCCTTTCCAGCCCCGCTCTTGTTTTCTTAATGAAATATTCCTCACTCTTCGTGTTGTCAATATTCTCTTTTATTTCAAAATATCTAACGGTCTCTAAAGAACCCGAATCAAAAACAACATAAGTGGATGGCATGACCCTCCTAATTCCCTGCAACATGGTCTTCTCTGTTGGCAGAAAGAGATAGGTCAAGAACAAATTGAATGCGTACTCATCAAGTTTCCTCTCAAACACATCGTACTGTAAGATAGGTTTAATGTCAGACGCAAAAACAAGCGCCCTGCCGTTTTCATGGTAATATATGGGCCTTGACCCCGAGTTATCAGAACACAAAAAAAGTTTCCTTTTACCGGAATCATACAAACAGAACCCAAAATCACCGTTTATCCTGTTAAGGAATTTCATCCCACATTCCTCATACAAATGAAGGATTACCTCTCCGCTAAAACCGGTCTTGAATTCATGCCCTTCTGATTCAAGGGATGACCTGATTTTATCTGCTCTAAAAACGCGCCCGTCAAAAAGAAGGACGATATCACCATCCTCGCTTATGATTGGTCCAGGAGAGCAATCAGCACCGATCTTAGAAATCCCCTGGCCAAAGACCAAGTCCTTGTTCTTGTAATACCTATACCCATCCATTGACCTATGTCTCATTGGTCTGGACATTTTCCTAACAAGATTGTTGTCTTCAAAACCGACATATCCGAATATGGCTCCCATACAATCTATTAAAGTTCTGAGCAACAATCATTAAAAAACCAACTCAAAGCTTCTTATCATGGACACTTAAGCATGACGTTTTAAATAACAAAAGAAATTGTCTATCATGAGAGACTCCGCTGAAGAATGCAGGAAATGCCTAATCCCTACATACGTATCTGGCATACCCAGGGGCGACTTCTGCCACGTTTGCAAGGAGCACAGGGACGATAAAAAACTAAAGAATCTTTACAGAAAGAACTGGGAAAAAACCATAAATAAGATAAAGGGCAGGCCTTACAAATATCATTGTCTGCTTGGGTTAAGCGGCGGAAAGGACAGCGCCTATCTTGCGTATATCCTATCGAGAAAATACAAATTAAGGGTTCTTGCCGTGACTATAGACAACGGATTTCTCCCGCCCGCTGCGATTGAAAACATCAAGAGAACAATCGAGATTCTCGGCCTTGATTCCCTTTACTACCAGGATGATGGATTAAGAAAAATTCTTCGTCAAAAATTTCTCGAGCGAGGACAGAGCCTTGAAAACAGATTGTGCAAGGTATGCTTCAGAAGCAAATATGAAGAGTTTATAAGGATTGCAGCAAGAGAAAACATACCACTAATAGTCACTGGATTCGTCATCGATCAGGGTGATGCTTTCTACGAACTCCCGAGGCGAGAGATTAATGACATTTGCAGGGGAATTGAAATAAACACAAAAAGCAGTCGGCCACGGATTCTTTTCCCCCTCCATGTCATGCCTGCTCTGTCACCATCCTTTATAGGAAAGCGAGTCATGGAAGAGCGCCTCATCAAAGAAATTGATCCGGTTGACACGAATTGCTATCTAAGCAGGCTATTCGTGTATTATGATATGATTAATCACGGTTTCTGCAGGTCGGTCATAATATCGACCGGGGGAACATCAAGATACAAGAATGTTTCCTTGCCCGCGTTTCTAAAAATAAAGCTAATTGAGATTATGATAGCGATCAGATTCAGAAAGAAGGCCTTCCTTCCAATGAGCATGCTCGGACTATCGAACCCGCTGGTCCTTAAAAAAAGGAAAATCATCAGATTTTTAATAAACAAGCTGCATGAATCCTTTAGGAGGATGCTCAGATTTTAACCGTGGCTAAAAAATCAGGCGAACACCCTGTATTTTAAAACTAACCCAAACTATTATCATGGCCAAAGAAAAAACAAAGCGCCTTGACCTGAAGGTGGGATTTTCCTGCAACAACAACTGCCTCTCATGCCCCCAGGCTCACAACAAGCACCTAGGAGACCTCTCCACAGAACAGGTCAAGAGGAACCTCGAGATTGGCTTCTCGCACGGCGCAAATGAGGTGGTCCTTACAGGCGGAGAACCAACCATGAGGAATGACCTTTGTGAGATAATAAGGCACGCAAGGGACATCGGATACGAACACGTCCAGATCCAGACCAACGGAAGGAGGCTGTGCTATAAACCCTTTGTCCGCAGCCTGATCGGGGCGGGTGTGACAGAGTTCGCCCCTGCAATCCATGGGCACACTCAGGAAATACATGACTATATAACGAGGTCTCCCGGCGCCTTTGACCAGGCGGTCCGGGGAATAAGGAACCTCAAGGAGTTCGGGCAGCGAGTCGTAATGAACTCCGTAATAACCAAGCCAAACTCCAGGCACCTCCAGGATATCGTCCAGCTATTTACAGACCTCAGGGTGGACCAGTTCCAGCTGGCCTTCATACACCCTGTAGGCAACGCATGGAAGAACTTCAATCTGCTCGTGCCCAGGAAATCAGAGGTCATGAAATACGTCCACGATGCAATAGATATTGCGGTCTCGAACGAGGCTCCTGTCATGATAGAGGCCTATCCCTTCTGCTTCATGAAGGGCTATGAGAGGCATTGCTCAGAGCTATACATGCCACCTTCAGAGATAATCGATGCAAAGAGAATAACAAGGAACTTCGACCGGCTGAGGAAAACCCAGGGAAAGGCCAAGTTCGACCAGTGCAAGAGATGCCGCTTTGATCTGATATGTGAAGGCCCCTGGAAGGAGTATGCAGAAAGATATGGTCCTTCAGAATTCGTTCCTGTAATGGGAAAGGTGATTAAAGATTCGAAACAAATAATAGAGCATGAATAAGCTCACGTATGCAATGCTTCCACTGGCCGTGCTTATAATCATCATGCTCCTTCATGTTCTGCAACCGTTGCCCACGGAAACAGGCTCTGCAGGGGGCGGGATTAATGAATGGCTCGATATAGAGAATCCCAACAATCTCGATGTGCTCTTTCAAGGACAGTCAATCACATTCTCCCTCATAAACAAGTCAGCCAATGGGATATGCATTTCACAATACGAGCCATGGTCCCCGCTATACGAGATGGTTTTCAGGGACAATATGTGCTATGACCTTGACAAGGGCGTTGCAGGGCCCTGTAGCAATGAAAGCGACATTAAGATAACGAACAACTCCATCGAATTCATCAACAACGCCACCATAACAGAATTCATAACATCATACACTTTCTTTGATAACTCGGCCCTCCCATCCGGGAGCGACCATTTCAAATACACCAAGATCCTCGGCAGCACCCTCTACGGTTTTACAGAGGATTATCCAATCAATCTTTACATGAATACAGTGAATAACAGCATCAAGCTGCGGATTGCGCTGAACCATGACAAAATCATATACGGCACAGAGCAGCATCCGCAGGAATGGACATGCTACGATTCAGGTTCGGTTTCCATAAGCAGCGACTCACTCTCCGAAGGGGAGAATACTCTTGCATTCAAAACACCTGGTGGTG
The DNA here is from genome assembly GCA_964389315.1 of uncultured archaeon. Classification (GTDB taxonomy): domain Archaea; phylum Aenigmatarchaeota; class Aenigmatarchaeia; order QMZP01; family QMZP01; genus CAYMDJ01. Next base: position 21,866 of record CAYMDJ010000001.1, on the reverse strand, counting down.
AATACACATCCTATTCAGTCTCCAAGACAGACCAGCCATATACAGAATTGTATAACCCGAACCTTAAGGACCTGATTTTCCCACAGGAGGAGAAAAATTCCATGAACATGACGCTTTACGATTACATCATAATAAGGGCCGAATACAATGACAGCATGGACAGGATTTGGTTCCGCTGCGATGATGGACCATGGGAACCCCGTCCCGCTAATGGAAGGTATGCGGAGACGTTCATAACAAGCGATTTCTGCAGGGGAGACGGGATACACAACATATCCTTAATGGTCGAATACCAGGGAACGAACACCAGCACAAAGACATATGGCTTACTTACCAACACAAAAAGACCGAGCGCATACATTTCCCTCCGGTTCGACGCAAATAACGGTTATGTCCATCTCCATACTGAATACCACTCACCGAACGACATTGAGAGGATGCCGGAACCAATATCCCCACTTGTCTGGTATAAGAACAACCAGCCCATAGAAAACGCCCGCTCAAATCCCCTGGACCTCTCACTGGTTCCAGTAAAGGATGGCGACGAGATAAGAGCCGCATACCATCCGATAGACTTTACAGGGCTCGAGGGCGAGCCAGTAAATTCAGAAACCATCAAGATAACGGACCTGCCCCCGTTTGCCAGGGGCATAGTAACAAACCCGAAGATTTTATACCCGGGTTCCCAGGTCTCTGCAAAGGGAATTTATTTCGGCCTGAGCATAGAAGGAGAATCAGAATACAGATGGTATGTTAACGGCAAACTTTTCGGAGAGGGAAGCCAGACAAAACTTAGCGGACTGGAGGAGGGAGACTTTCTAAAGATAGAATACACACCCATCGATTCCAGCGGCCGCACAGGCTCTCCTGCAAGCAAGACAATGCAGATAACGGTTGATGATAATTACTATATAGCCATGGCAGTTGATAATTATAACACCTCTTTCTGCGAGGGAATAGAAGGCAGCAAAGAAGCCTCCCTCTGCAGAGAGGGCGTCGAGACAGGCTCTCAGGAGTGTGGGGGCAGGCCAATCAACGAGAAGATGTTCTGCCTGGCCTTCCTCACGAAGAACATGCAATACTGCAATTACATAGACCTTGACTGGTATAGGTCCAACTGCCTCGCCCTGATTGGTGGCAACCCTGAGGAATGCATGCTCCTGGGCGAGGCTGGCAGGGATTCCTGCATACTTGAGTTCGCCTCCTCAACAGGCAAAAATGAACTATGCACAAACATAACCGAGCCTGACATAAGAATACTATGCAATGCCCTTGCAGAAAAGAATCCCGATGCCTGCCACCAGATAATAGACCCCTCAATAATGGAGAGGTGCATATCAGACGCCTCCTATAATTAACACCACGCTAAATATCCACCAGGTCCTGTTCATGTTTAACCGGATTTAAATATAATCCCGACAATCTAAAATGTGATAAAATGGAAATAACCCACCTCAGCTCAGATTTCTCTGATAAGCAATATACATCGAACTATTTCGTTTCCAAGAAGCTGGAAGATTGTTATCTTGTGACCACAGACCACGGTGCATGGGCAGTCCTATCTGAGCAAGAGCATGAACTCCTCAGGCTGGAGAGGGTTGAGGAAGACCCGACTCTCTTCTCCTTCCTTGAACAGAAGGGAATAATCCTCACCGAGAGGAATGTAAGGGATGTCGTCAGGTCCTATGCAGAAAGGAACCACTTCCTCTTCAGGCCGCCCACGCTCCATATAATCACACCCACGATGAGGTGCAACTCCGCCTGCGTATACTGCCATTCCATGGTCAGTGAGGGATCGCGGGGGCATGACATGGACCAGGAAACCGCAAGGTCTGTGGTCGACTTCATACTGAAAACCCCATCTGACAGCCTCGTGATAGAGTTCCAGGGAGGGGACTGCCTCATGAACTTCCCTATGGTGGAATACATAATTGACTACGCCAGGGAGAAATCCAGAAAAGCGGGCAAGAAAATGAATTTCAGGCTCGTAACAAACCTCACGCTAATGGACGAGGACATACTCAGAAGCCTGGCCAAGAGGAGGCTTATGGGAATTGCAACATCCCTGGACGGCCCCAGGGAGCTCCACAACAGGAACAGGAAATACATCGATGGCAAGGGAACTTACGATGACGTTGTATACTGGATAGGGAGAATGAAGAACGAATGGAAGCACGACTTCAACCTCAGGGCCCTTACCACCATAACCAGGCATTCACTCGGTTATGGCAGGGAGATGGTGGACGAATATATCAGGCTCGGGTTCGACGGAATCTTCCTGAGGTTCATGAACAACATAGGCCTTGCAGGCAAGGCATGGAACAGCATAGGCTACACACCCGAGGAATACCTGAAGTTCTGGGACGAAACGCTGGATTACATAATAGAGACCAATGCCAGGACCCCGTTCTTTGAGCATCTGACAGTCATCTTCCTCAAGAAGCTGCTGCAGAGATGGGATCCGATGTTCGTTGACATACAGTCACCCTGCGGAGCTGCTATCGGGCAGCTGTTCTATAACTACAAGGGAGACATACACACCTGCGATGAGGGCAAGCTCTTCAAGGAGCTGAGGCTCGGAAACGCAAAGACCACACCCTACAACAGGGTCTTCAACAACAAGACTGCTACCAGCATGATTGACGTATCCTCAAAGCAGGGATACCTCTGCGACAACTGCGCATGGAACCCGTTCTGCGGCATCTGTCCGATATACACACACGCTGCCCAGGGAACAATAATCTCCAAGCTCGCCATGGATGACCGCTGCAAGATTAACAACCACGTTCTGGAATCAATAACCAGGAGGCTGGTCTTCTCAGAAAGGGACAGGAAAACCTTCCTAAGCTGGTACAGGAACGATAACATAATGAAATAGGTCAGGTTATTAATCCCAATCCCCAATAACATAAAATGCTGGACCTGATTCTTCTCCCTGTCCTGTTGCTGGGCATATACATATGCTACCAGGACATAAGGCACGGGATAATAAGGAACAGGCTCATCCTCGCCCTGCTGCTCCTGGGCATTGCCTACCAGGCCCTTTCAGGCGCGCTCTTGACAGACACACTTGCTATAGCCTCCACGTTCCTCTATGGCTTCTTCATAGCCTTCCTCTTCTGGTGGCTCGGCCTCTGGCCAGGAGGGGATGCCAAGCTCTTCACTGCCCTCCTGCTCCTCTTCCCGCAGGGACTCTATTCAGAAAGCCTTGTTCTCCCATACATGGCGAACATCTTCATCCCGGTCTTTGCGTTCATGGTTGCCTATGTCATTATCAGAAGCAAGGCATCCTCCATAAAGAAAGCCATCACCCATTCGCTCAACCCCTACAGGATATCGTTCATATTCATCATCCTGATAGGCTTCATGTGGTTCTTCACAGGCCTTATAAGGCTTGCCGGGATAGAGGCAGACTACTTCATAACCATCCTTATCCTCTTTGCTGTATATGAGCTCTTCTCAGTCACGATAAGCGCAAAGGCAGAGGCATTCTTCGCACTCCTTGCAGTCCTGAGGGCCCTCCTGGATTTCCAGGGCCTCTTCACCCTGGCGAGCCTTCAGTTCTTCCTCCTCGTTGCCGGTGTATTCGTTTTCTTCAGGTTCTTCCTCATACACCTTGCATACTACACGTTCACCAGCGAGGTGCGAATAGAGAAACTCGTGCCGGGCATGATTATGGCAGAGGGAATATACCGCAAGGGAAAAGAATATTCAAGGATAAGCTTCCTGAACTCGAGCCTTGTTGAATTCCTCCAGCAGAAGAAGAGAAGGTTTGTCCACGGCCTGGATGAGCTCACGAAGGCGGACGTTGAAAGGATAAAGCGCCTCAGGAAGCAGGGGAGTATAGGCTTCGCTACGGTCAGGGTCTGCCAGACCCAGCCTTTCGCTGCCTTTATCCTTATAGGATACGTCCTCACGCTCGTTTTTCAGGGAGGAATCATTCCTATTTAAACGCCGTATACAAAATATTTCCATGCTGCACAAAACAATAAGGATTGCTCCAGGGGGGAAGGAAGCCACAGTCCTCGTTAACACGAAACTCTATCCCCCGGAGGTCATTTACTCTGCTGCCTATGTCTTCCTCGACAAGGCTCACTTCCTGTTCGAGGGCGAACCCAAGAAGCAGATTATCGTCACAATAAAGCCCAAGGAAAAGGGACTTGACCTGAAGAGGCTCTGCCTCGACTTCAGCAACGAGCTCATAAACTACTCTGTCTACGTCATACAGGCCGCAAAGAAGCAGCCAATAAGGGAGGCCATAATAAGGAGGGCTCTTGCCACAAACACATTGGCCGATGAAACAGAGGAGCCTGAGGAATCCGATTGGCTGGATGACCCGGAGGGGATAGCAAAGCCCTGGACCCCGGACAGGGCCAAGGGGACAGAGAAACCAGGACGTTCAGAAGCAGTCCCTCAGGGCAGGAAAACCACCAAGACATGAGCGACGTTTACCGAATCGCCACTCAGCTATTTATTTGAAGGTTCCCAAATAATAAGGGAGTTGAATGAAGAGGGAAATCCTGCCCAAGATAAAGAACACGTTCTCAGACTTCCTCCTGGACAACAGGGGGAGGGTTGCCAAGCACAAGGCAGCCAGCCTTGGCGCCTTCCTGGCATCGATATCAATACTCTCATTCCTGCCCGAGGTTGCCGCCGACCACACCAACAGCTTTGACATATCCTGGAATGCAGGCACTGTCACCGCCCAGCACGGCCACCACGCCAGCCACGGCTCCCACTCCTCCCACTCCTCCCACGCAAGCCACGAATCATACTGATAGTTTAAATCTGCAAACCAATCAGAAACATGGAAAACGAAATTACGGAAGAACGCCATGCATCCGTACCCAGCGTCCTAAAGAAGCCCAGCGAGATTATTATAGAAGTTACTGCACGATGCAACCTTTCCTGTAAGTTCTGCTTCAACAGGAGCACATTCGCCAGCGCTGGAAGGACACTTCCAGAAATGCCAGCCAGTCATATAAAGGAAATAATAGACGCCGTCTATGACAATGGAGTAGACATTATAAGGTTTACGGGCGGGGAGCCGCTCCTTAGGAAGGACCTCTTCGTTCTGGCACGCCATGCAAAATCCATTGGAATGGATGTGTTGCTGAACAGCAACGGGACGCTCATTGACAAGAAGGCTGCAGTAAGAATAGGCAGATACATAGACAACCTGCTCATCTCACTCAATTCTTTCTCGCCTGAGAGCGAGGCAAGGCTCGGCGGAACGGCCGAATCCTTCAGAAGGAAGATAGATTCATTCAGGATGGTCAGAAAGACTGGAATATGGATGCTTAGGGCAGGGACCGTTGCAACACCTGAAAACATAACGAATCTTGATTATTTCACTGCAATCGTCCAGGAACTTGACCTTGACCACTGGGGACTCTACAGAACAATTCCAACCACAAAGCAGCATGCAACATCCTCAGTAAAAGGCCTCAAGGCCCTTGTTGACAGGCTGATTAATATAAACAGAACCAGCGGGACAAATTATGTGATAGCTAATCCAATCCCCTTCTGCTTCTATGATGCTGCCAGAGTGGAAAGCGTTTCCCTCGGCGGCATAACAGATGATGGGCACTCCAGGTTTGTGATTGATCCAAGGGGGTTTGCAAAGCCAAGCTATTATATAGGCGAGAACATAGGGAATCCACTTGACATAATGGGATGCTGGAACAGCGACCTGATGCTGAAATTGAGATACCTGAGATTCGTTCCGGATGCATGCAGGCAGTGCGACTACCTCTGGAAATGCAAGGGAGGCTCAAGGTTCATCGCAAAGCTCGTTGGTGGGGATTATTCCTCCCCTGATCCACTCATGCCACTTTAATATGCGACCCAACCACTGGAAAGTCCGATTAACATAAAGCTCTATGATACTAAACCTTTAAAGGGAAGATAAGATGCTGATGACGTTCTTGATGCTGGGCACTGTGCTGAATCTCGTACTGGTTTTCATTCTCCTTTTCATGGACAGGGGAACGCTTGCATCTTCCCTGAAGGGGATTAGAAAGGAGGTGTGGGTTTTGCTGATACTGATAACCACGGCAGGCCTTTTCCTAAGGCTCTCGTCCCCGATGCAGCACAATTTCATCGACGAGGATTACAGGCTGAATGCTGCAAAGAACCTGATGATGCACGGGAACGCGGAAATATGCTATTGCACTGGATATGAAACAGAGGATTGCCATCCCTATTTCAAGCCATTCGGTTCTGTTATAATATTTTCAATCTCCTTCCTGGTGTTCGGGCTTGGAAATTACACTGCCATATACACGTCAATCCTTTTCGGGACGTTATGCATACCGCTTGCCTTCATTCTTCTGTATCTGATCATGAAGGACACCCGCCCGGCCCTTTACGCTTCGGCGCTGTTTTCTGCCTATCCTTTTCTGGTCGCAGCCTCTGCCATGGGCGAGGATTTCACGATAGCCCTTTTCTTCGCTCTCCTATCCCTTTCCAGCCTGTGCCTTTACCTAAGGAATGATGACCAGAAATCCCTTTACCTCTTTCTGTTAACCCTGGCATTCACACTGAATGCGAGGATAGAATTCATAGCCATGCTGCCTACAATAATCATCATGCTCCATTCAAGGAGGAGCCTCCTTAAAAGGCTCCATGACTACAGGTTCAGGGCAGCTATTATTCTCTCTTCATCCTTTTTTATAATATATTTGCAGCGCTTGTGGACGCAGATAAACACGGAATTCGTGCTTAATCAACAGGTTCTTAATGAGCAAATTTTTTCGGTTTTGGGAGAGTTTCAAGCCTGCCCTGGCATGAGCAACGGTATAGCAGAGATTCTTGCAGGAATGGCTTCGGGCTTATATTACCCACTTCTGTTCAACATCCTGATAGCAGCAGGAATCTTTCTCGGCCTCCAGAAAAAAACTCCCTTTCCCTGGAGCATTGGCCTGATACCGATATCCTTTATTGGTCTTTATGCAGTATCCGGGTTCCTGCAGCCCATGCTTCTGGTCTTTGCAATATCCTTCCTCTTTTTATTTGTGTCATCGGGAATTTCTTTGGTCCAGGATGTTTATCTGACCAAAAAAAGGTTCATTACGGCCCTAATTTCACTGCTCCTGTTGATATCATTCGCAATCCCCCCGCTTGCCGGAGGAGATTATCTTGAGAACACATGCTGCTACACCATTGGGACAAAAAAATACGGGTTTTATAGCGAACCAAGGATTCTTGAGACAAAGGCCATGGGAATGTTAGGCAGCGAACTCCCTGACAATGCCTATGTTTTCAGCATGAGTTATCATGCACTATCAGTCGTTCCAGGAGCAAACCCCGTCCCCCTTCATGGTGCCTTTTATGGCAACGCGGTTGAAGAGATAATCGGAAACAGGGGCATGGCTTTCTTCTACGACGGCTATATATGCAGGATACCACCATATAACCAGTCCTGCCTGGAATTCCTGAGGGTTTATGAAACAGTACCCGTCGCCGAATATTCACTGGAAAACCTGACCTACACGCTCTACTCTGTAAAAGGAAGAATCCCCGGCCTTAACGCTTCCATGGACAGGATATATCTCTATCCTCCGTGGGCATATCCCTATCCCATATGGGCACACAACCATACCCAGGAATGATGCCGGCTCACGGGTTTCACCAACCGCATTAACTTAAATCCTTCCTGCAAAAAAGTGTTATGGAGATTCCCCTTACATTGGTTTGCAACAACAACTGCATATCCTGCATAAGAGACCGCAGCCAACCTTCCGGCCACGTGCATTGGAAAACGATAAAACAGTGCATAGACAGGCTGCCGAAAGACTGCCATACCGTTGGAATAAGCGGCGGTGAGCCAACAATATCCCCAAACTTCTTCAGGGCGATGTCATACATCAGGGACACCCGTCCGGACACCCTCCTTTTCCTGGTCTCCAACGGCAGGATGTTCAGCTACCCGGAATTCGCTGAAAGACTCTCCAATCTGAGAATAAAGAACTTCAGGGTTGGGATAGCGATATACAGCCACCTACCTTCCGTCCACGACTCAGTAACCATGGTCAAGGGAAGCTGGGAACAGACCCTGCGCGGAATTAAAGCCCTGACATCCCTGGGAATCAGGGTAGAGCTAAGAGTAATAGTCAGCAGGCTCAACTACGCCAGCCTGGACGAGACCGCCCGCTTCATATCCAGAAACCTTGCTGGAGTCGAGCGAGTTGTCTTCATAAACATGAAATACACCGGGAACGCCCTCATTAACCTGAAAAGGATATTCATCAGATACAGCAAACTGGTCCCCCACACATCCCGGGCAGCAGACACCCTCCTCAATGCAGGCATCCCTGTAAAACTCTTCCACTTTCCCCTCTGCACGCTACCAGAGGGATACAGGGAGATTGCAAAGGGAGTAACAAAGCAGGGGCCAGAGCTCGCCTTTGCCAAGGCCTGCAAGACATGTGGCTCCAGGCAGGACTGCCCCATGATATGGAAGAGCTACCTGAACCTGTCAGGGGAAAAGGAATTCACCCCCATTCAATAACCTATTTAAAGATTGAAATAAATCATTGTTCAGGTACATGGATGAATATCATCTTGCGGGTTTTATGCTGCTTATCATATTCATAGCTCTCTTTTCATACTTTTTTACCCTGAGCCTTTCAGGTTTCATAATCATACCAGAAAATCAAAGCTACAAATGCCCGGACTGTAACATCATCCTTATATCAATTGACACTCTCAGGGCAGACCATCTTGGTTGTTATGGTTACCACAGAGACACCAGCCCCAACATAGATGCTCTGGCTAACGGAAGTATTTTGTTTGAGAACGCCTTCAGTCAATCCTCACTTACCGCGTCTTCTCATATGTCCATGTTCACATCCATGTACCCATCTGTTCACGGAATTATAAACATACAAAACACGAACATAAAACGATTGAATGATTCAATATCAACGCTCCCCGAAATACTGAAGGATAATGGATATCGGACAGTGGCATTCACGGGGGGAGGAAACGTTGACCCCATGCTGGGGTTCGGGGATGGTTTTGACGAATACAAAATCTACAAAAACACCGTCTTTACGAACGAGGAAATACTGAAAGAAACTCTTGCTTGGCTGAGAGGAAAGCATGAAAAATTCTTCATGTTCTTCCACACCTATATAACGCACGATCCATATTTACCGCCAGAGCCGTATAATAATCTCTTTGACGTTGGATATGACGGAAGCTTGGTGGAGACACAAACGGATTTGTTCATGAACATTGATTCAAAATGGTCCAACCCCGAAGACGAGGCCTTTGGTGTAGTGAGGAACATTTTTTGGTCAGGATTCAACAAATCTTCCATCAATGATTTCAATCATCTTGTAGCACTTTATGACGGCTCGATAAGATACATGGATGATTCTGTCGGCAAGATAATAAAAACACTGCAAGAATCTGGATTGCAAAACCAGACCATAATAGTCTTCACTGCTGACCACGGCGAGGAGTTCCTCGACCATGGGGGTTTTTTGCATATTGAGCTATATGACGAAATAATACATGTACCGCTTTTGATTAGAATACCTGGACAGCATCCGGCAAGAATATCGAGCAGCGTTTCGCTTATCGATATAATGCCAACGCTTTTAGATATCGTTGAAATAAAAACCAGCGATGCGTTCCAAGGCAATAGCATGACTCCACTAATGATTAATGATAGTCTGATATCAGATTATGCGATATTTAGCGAATTGACAGAATCGGGTCAAAAACAGAGCGTGAGAAGAAATGGGTGGAAATATATATCATCAGTTAGTCAATCAGAAGAGCTGTTTGATATACTGGCCGATCCAAAAGAGCAATCTAACATAATAGATAACGAGAAAAAAGTTACCCTGGAACTAAAGGGTGAATTGTTCGAATGGTCAGAGAATAACAGAAGAATGTCCGTCATGTATTCGAACCCCGCGATAGAAGTGGAAAATAAAACAATGGATACACTTAGGGGTCTTGGGCATCTGGTCTAAAGCTTAACTTTACTCAACTCTTTCCTAATCTTTCCCATCTCTATAAGAAACACAGCCCCTATAAAAGTCAGAACGACCTGGCTTATCATCACAGAATCAGCTGTTGGTAGCACATTAAGAAATGGATATTAATATTTAAATATCAATAGAGGGGTATGAAGATCCTGCTTTTGAATCCAAACCATAACACAAAAGAAACACCATCACAGAAAACCCGCCCGGAGGAACCATGGAGATAAAGACCTCTATAATAATGGGATATGAATGCAACAACAACTGCAGGTTCTGCTACGACGGCGGCTACAAGAGGACGCTCCCTCCCATGAGCACCGAGCAGGTCAAGAAGGAGCTTCTTGAGGCCATGAAGAGAGGCTCTACTTTCGTTGACCTCCTCGGGGGCGAGCCAACCATAAGGAGGGACATAATCCCGCTGGTCAGATATGCAAAGAAGCTCGGATTCGAGACCATAAGCCTCACCACCAACGGGAAGATGTTCTACTACAGGGATTTTGCAGAGAGAATTCTTGATGCCGGCCTTAATTCCGCGGTCTTCTCCATACACGGCCACACCCCGGAGCTTCATGATTACTTGACCCGGTCAAATTCCTACAGATACGCCACCCAGGGCCTCAGGAACCTAAAGGAGCTTTCCAATGACATCTATATCTGCACGAACACGGTGATAGTTAAGGACAATTACCGCTTCCTTCCCCAGATAGCAGATAACAATGCCAGGCTAGGGGCAGACGGGATGGAATTCATGTTCATCCATCCCAGGGGCAATGCCCTGAAGCATTTTGACGAGGTGGTTCCCACACTCACGGAGATAAAGGATTACCTGAAGCCCACTGTCCAGGCGGGCCTGAGGCACGGCATAAATCACAGCATGATAAGATACGTTCCCATGTGCTACATGCTCTTTGACCTGAAGCACCTGAGCGAGTTCAGCACCAGAGGAAGAATGAAGGAGCATCATGCAGGCCCTGAGTTCAGGGACCTTGATGTGGAGAAGAACAGGGCAAAGCATGGGAGGGTAAAGGGTCCCCAGTGCAGGGCCTGCAAACACTTTAATATCTGCGAGGGAATATTCAAGGAATACGCTGATAGAAGGGGGTTCAGAGAGCTTGTCCCGGTCTGAGAGTCTTATGAACAGAGGATTCATCAAGAGGAATGAGAAGCTCATATCAGTATCCCTCATCGCAGCAGTAATCCTTATCTGGGCGGCTGTCCTGTTCACAGATTACAATTCACCGGCACCGGGGAAATACCATTCCCTAGAGTCCTATGAAGGCTGCCATATTGAGTATGGCCCATCTGAGTGCATTGACGGCAACCTGGTCACGTCCTTCTACAATCCTGGAACCGAGGCCCTGACAAGCGTCAGCATGAATTTCCGTGATGGTGAGGACGTTGACATCTACAATTGCAACGAGACGCTTGAATCAGAATCCGCAGGCACGCTGACAACGGTCCCATGCACAGAAGACATGGATACAGAAAAAGTCTGGCTTGTCTGGTGCTGCGGTGATGAGTGTTCAGACACCTACATGACAAACATATCAGCTGACCTCGCCCTCATCTATTGATAACCACCACACTCAAACCTAGTTGCACTACTTTTACCCTACACCAAGAATTAATTACCCTACTGACCAATAGGATAGCTATTTGTAGGGTAACTATAAATATAACCAATACATATATTATATAACATGGGAGTTTTTTGTAGGGTAACTACCATGTTACTTGCTTCTTTTCCACTCCCAGAAATACTCCGGGGGCTGGTTTCTTGACCCAAACTAAACCTCCCAGGAAAAAGCCTGACGAAGGGAAGCTTGGCGAATCCTTCTACTATGACTCCATCGAGACTGGAGAGAATGAGGTCTTCCTCGGGAACGAACCAGATGAGCAATCCTCAAGCAAGGTGCCTGTGATAACGGCGCTGGGTCTCTGCATCCTCCTTGCCCTCTTCTTCGGGTTCGCCAACATGACGGGCTTCTTTCTCGGGACAGAGACCTACCACACGCAGAAGATAAACCAGTCCTTCCAGAACGGGACGCTTGTCCTTTCAGCGGAGACGGCTGGAGACCTGAGCTCTGTCTCCCTCAGCGGTTCGGTTGTCGGAGAAGGTGACGTAAAGGTGTGGCTTCTTGCCACCGACGAACCCCTTCTCATTTTCGATTCAACCCACCTTCGACACACCCCACCGCCCGATACTCCCATAACAGGCATGCTGGCCGGCACCAACATGTCTGATTCACCATCTTCTTCTAGCCAACCCCTTACTCCTCCCCCATCAAACGACTCCCATTCTGTTACCAATGTAGCACCCAACGAGTCGCAAAACTTCTCAGAAACCCCCGAAATCCCCGAAACCCTGACGAATCTCACCCAACCCGACCAGTCGGCGGAGGGTTACGACCTGTCGAACGCCTCCGAGCGTAGGGTAACTGGTAGTGCAACAAACCAAACGCCCAACGAAACCACCGAGAACATCACTCTCCCCGAGAACGTCTCTCTCAACATCAGTGAAATCCTGACAGCCAACATCACCGAGAACGTCTCTATAAATCTCACCACTCCAAGGAATGTCACCCTCCCACCAAACGAAACCAACATCACAATCCAGGAGAACCTGACCCTCCCAGAGAACCTCACCAATGTCACAGAGAAGAACATAACAACCAACATGACCAACATTACTGCCCCAACACCAATCATGACCCTCTTCACTGACATCTGCGAGGAGACCTGCTCCATCAATGTCCCTGAGCAGGACGAATACACCATCCTCATAGAGACCCACGGCAACACTACCCTCCGGATAGATTACCTCACTTACTCGGTCGTCCACGGTCTGCCCAAGAACGTCACAGAGAACACAACCAACATGACAAACCTCCCCCCGGAATGGTCTCCAATCCCGAATCAGCTCTGGGGCATGAACTCAGAAAGGACAATCTATCTGGATAACTACTGCCAGGACCCGGATGGAGACAACCTTACATTCTCATCAACCCGGCCGGAAAACATCACCGTGGAGATATCGGGCACAGCGGCCACTCTGATACCGGACACCAATTTCACAGGAACGAGAAAAATAACCTTTGTTGCAGAAGATTCCATGAACGCATCTGAATCCGGCCATGTAGAGCTCCTGGTCGTTGAAAAAATGTCTGAAATAACCGAAGCCCTTGAGGAGACCGTTCAGCTTCCTGCTGAGATAAACAAGCCTGTCCGGTGGCTCAGGAGCATAAGCTCCTCTGTCCCTCTTGAAAGAATCACCACCCTCCTCCCCCCGCAGGCCTCCAACATAAGTGTCTTTGCAATAGGGAACCAGAGCAGGGAAACCGTAAGTCCATCAAAGCTTTCAGAAACCATTCTGTATAGGGGCATCCTATCTTCCTTCATTAGCCAATCCGATGACGTCACCCTCAACGAAACAGGCACCAATGCTCTGAGCACCGGGCTTACTGGCAGCATGACAGACATGAGCAGCGGGAGCATACCGGAAGACCTGAGCAACAAAACCTTCAGGGAGCCTGCCTCCCAAGAAAGGAGGATTCCCGATGCCATATCCCTCACCATAACAAGGCAAGGAAAAAACTTTGAGGTCTATTATGAGACCCCTGCACCCGAATCCTCAGAAGCCCAGGAAACCCCCTACAGGAAGACCATAACCATCTCCTCAGAGCTGCACTACGAGAACATAACGGCCTACACAGACGTCCCTGAATTGCCTGAAGAGGCATACAAGCTCTACCGCCTCGTGAACGGGACAAGGAGCCGCGTCATGAACCTGACCTACATAGACAAGGACAACGACACGCTCACAGACCGCATCTCTTGGATTGTCCCGCACCTATCCAACGAGAGCTATGAGCTGGACATAACCATAATCAACGTAAAAAGCTATCCTGAATTGGGGGGAAACTGGACTGTCAGATTCAACACCACGGGCGAGGCTAACCTCTCAATCCGCGCCTCCAACGGGACTGCGTGGCACAACCTGAATACCACCGAAGACCTCCTCTTCCTTGAGCTGCGCTGCGGGGACAAGGTCCTTAACATCACTTGGCTCGATGCCACCACAGCAGTCTTCTATGAGAACTATTCCTGCAACGAGACCGGATACGAGGTCAGCCAGGCACTCACCTACGGGAAGCACGTCCTTGAATTCACGTTCGGCGAGGATACAGAATACGCAGAGAACGCAGTATATGCCAACTGCACGGCAGAGGTGGGCGGGGACGGTCAGTGTGATATCTGTGATGTGGATGCAATGAACTTCACCCTTTACTGGCCCAACGGGACCTCTGTCAACCCCAACAACTATTCCATGTCCTTTGACAGCCAGACAGGAGGCTGCACAGGAGCCGGCGACCCGAAGTATGAGAACTGGACATATAATCTTGGTTACACTGTCTGCGACGTGGAGGGAACCTACAACGCAACTGCCGTTGCAAAGGCTGAGAATCAGAGCAGCACCTGGGTATGGGAGTGGTCTGACTGGGACCAGCCCCAGTTCGAGCTCTACACAGTAACCTACGACACTGATGAGAACTGGTGCACCTGCGGCGGTTTGGTTTGGATGTCAGGCTCCTCAGGAACAGGAAGCAAATGCTGCGGCGACGACGGCACAAGCGACACTTTCGAGAACGGAACAGCATCTGGCTCGTCATGCTGCCTCTACGCCTCTGAGCTCTCAAGCGATTCTGCCTCAGGAACCCTACTCTGCCTGGATGGCCAGCTTTACTCCTGCAGTGATGCAGGAAACCTCACCCTTGATACGGACGATACGACCTGCACACTGCGCGGTTCATACTGGTGCGGGACAGACGGAGACTGGAACTCTGACCAGTCCGCTTCCGGCTGCACTTACCAGGTTGATGACGACAATGCAGGCGAGGATTCAACAAGATGGACCGGCTGGGACTACTACAACACCACTGCAGACAACATCTGCACAGACGGAGGGGTCGGTGACTACGGTGACATGTGCGAGGAGATGTCCTGGACAGGAGACAGGGGCGTCTGCGCTGCCGGGGGGACAGCCGGCATATGCACAGACCTCAACGCCTACTACATTGTGGACGACGAATCCTCTGGGACCAGCGACCTATGGGACGCAGGCTCCTACAGCTACTCAATCCTCATAAACAACCCTGCAGGCGACCAGGACGGCCAGTACTGCACCGGATACTCTGTTCTTGGAGTGAACCCACCAACCTTCTGCGCTGACAGGGACCCGTCTGGCTGGGCATCCACGACAGAAAACGATGAATGCGCGGATTCAGCAGACGATGATTCGGACTCATGGACAGACGAGTTCTTCAGGTGGGACGAGTCAGAGGGCGACTGCGTGGAGTGTGACCCCGCAAGCCACCAGCAGGCCTCGGGCGGCTTTGAATCGGGCCTTGGAGGCAAGTCAGGCCTCCAGTGCGAAACAGCCTGCGGCGCATCTTCCCAGTGCGACGAGTATGAGAATCTCACATGCCCTGTTGACGGCTACATCTGCAACGAGACCTGTTTCTATATCGACAGGGACACCCAGGAATCCTACTGCACCGATGGTTCAGGCTGCAATGCTTTCGACTGGATGACCGGGGCAAGCCTGTGCTGCGGCGACGACGGCGGAGTCGGGGTGATGGACACCTTTGAGAACTCAAGCTCCAACCTCAATTGCACCTATTGCGAGGGAGGGACCTCCCTCTACAACCTCACCCCCAACAACCCAGCTTCACAATCCATATCACCGTCAAGCTACATAAAGGGCCTGGACAACGTCACCGCCAGCGCCACTGTATCAGACCCGGAGTCAGACTACATCAGTATACTGGTCTACAACAGCACGTCAAAATCCAGGCTGCTCTGCACAGGAAGCTCAGTGACCTCAGGCTCCTCATCCTGCACGTTCATGGGAAGCGATATAGGATGCCCGAACGAGGGATACTGCAGCGGAATCTCCTTCTGGACAACAGAAACCAACCAGGACTTCTGCGGCAAGAGCAAGAACAGCACCGGATACGTCTCGGCCAGCGAATTCCTCTACGAGGGAAACGATTGCAGGGCGGTTGTTGGTGGGGATTCTGAATGCCATGACTGCGAGGTTGATGGAATGAACCTAACCCTCTACTGGCCGAATGGAACCGTCATATTCTCTGACTATTCCATGACCTTTGACAGCCAGTCAGGCGGATGCACGGCAGGAAGCCCCAACACAACCGACTGGACCTACAGCCTCGGCTTCACTGTATGCGACGTTGAGGGGACATACAACGCTAGCGCGGATGCCTATGCAGAGGGAGACTCCTGGATATGGGAGAGGTCAGACAACTTCACCCTCTACACGATAGAATGGGACTCTGACAGCGACTGGTGCGAATGCTATACAGGCGCATCCACGAACTGGGACATAGGCTTCTCATCAGGGACGACAGGAAGCTGCTGCCAGGACGACGCAGGCGAATACACCATAACCAGGGTCTGCTATCCAGAGGCATGCACGACCAGCGCAGCAGACAATTACTGCTGCAACGCCTCTGATATGTGCGTATACAATGACGTATGCTATGACAGCAGCTACGTGGGAGACCCTGACTCGGATGGAGAGGCAGAAATATGCCAGTCAGGGACCTGGGAAGAGCTCCTCAACGTCACCCTCGTAGAGCCTGTTGATAACAACCACACGATAAACTTCACCTCCCCTGAATTCTTCAACTGCTCTGCCCTCAGCCAGGTATACGACCTCAAGAACATGTCCCTCTGGTCCAATTATACTGGAGTCTGGGAGGAGATAGGGAGCAGGGACGTCTCAGGGACATGGGACTTCTCCAACTGGACAGAGACCATAAACCCATCCGACTACTACTTCATCGATGCCGGCTATCTCTGGAACTGCCATGTCTGCGACGTCCAGGACAACTGCAACTGGGCAGACTACAATTTCACCTTCTCATCCTGGAACCTCGGAACCCACGAAAACACGACAGCAAACGGGACCAACGTGACCCTCTACGGAAACAACCTGACTGGCCTTTACACGTCCCATACCTTTGATTCAGGCTCCCTCTCCCTGTGGTCGAACATCTCCTGGGAAGAAACGAAACCAGGAACTACGAACATAACCGTCCAGACCCGCACATCCAATGATGGAAGCTGCTCTGGCGGGTGGACCTCATGGAGCAGCAACCACACTAACCCATCCGGCCTGATAAACACCTCTGCCAGGTGCATCCAGTACAAGGCAACCTTCTATGGCGGCTCCACGCCCTACCTCAATCATGTCAACATAACATACGAATACAGCGACGTCGTCACGACCCTCCACGAGCCAGAGGACTACAACGACTCAGTCCTGTTCACCTCAGTCTTCTTCAACTGCTCTGCCCTCACCGACGAGGCCTTCTCACTCGAATCCTTCTCCCTCTGGTCTGACTATCCCGGTTCCTGGCAGGAGATAGGCACCCGGACCAAGACAGGAATCTGGAACTTCTCCACATGGACCAAAGCCCTCCATCCCCCGGGCGGCTTCATAGACAGGTCCTTCATCTGGAACTGCTACGTCAATGACAGCAAGTCAGATGACGACTGGGCCGACTCAAACTACACATTCTCCTCCTGGGACCTCGGGACCCATGACAAGACAATCACGAACGTAACCAACATAACCCTTTACGGCTCCAACCTGACTGGCCTTTACACTTCCCAGGTATTCGACACGGGCTCACTCTCTTCCTTCACCAACATCTCATGGAACTGCACCAACTGCTGGAACGACACCGAATCAGAGCTCCCGGACAGCCAGGAAGACGGCTGGGCCAACATGACCGGCAATGTCCTGCTCCTCCACCTGAATAACGACTCCACCTATGGCGAGAACAACACCCACGTATACGACTTCTCCGGGGAAGGGAACAACGGGACCGGTCATGACAACGCCGCGCCCACAGCATCAGGCAAGCTGAACGGCGCTTTCGAGTTTGACGGGAGCGGCGATTACATCAGTATAAGCGATAGCTCTGATTTCAGTTTCGGCACGTCCGGGTTCAGCATATCGGCATGGATAAAGACAACGAGTGTGGGAAGTGGATATCATGTAATTGCCGGGAAAAGAAATGCCGCCTACATCTGGAAGCTTGATGTAAAGAATGGGAACATATCTCTTGAAGCATTAGATATTGCCACTGGAGGAGAAGCTGTAGTGGGCGGGGGCATAAATGATGGAATGTGGCATCATGTCGCCGGTGTGAGGGAAAACAGCGGGACATTGAAGGTTTATATTGACGGAATTCTGTCAAACTCTGCATCTTTCTCGCCTATTAGCATGAACTTTGCGTCTGACCTGCACGTAGCCAAGAGAACAGATGATTCCAGCGAATACTGGAGCGGTCTCATAGACGAGCTTTCAATCTGGAACCGGAGCCTCTCCTCCGAAGAGATACTTGACATCTACAAGAGGGGGGCCCTGCGGCTGGACGTCCAGAGCCGGACCTCAGATGACAACTCTGTCTGGACTGGCTGGGCAGGGGGGAACTTCTCGGACGAGTCGGATATAATGGCGTTCTGGCGCCTTGAGTCAGTCAACGCCTCTGGCTGGACGCAGGACGAGTCGGGCAACAACAACCACGGCTCTGTCTCAGGCGCATACGCTTATCATGGCCATTTCGGGAATTCCCTTTCCTTTGACGGCATCAACGACTACATGAGCGTCCCGAGCAGCCCGACCCTCCAGCTTAATAACCAGATATCCATAGAGACTTGGGTCTATTTCGACAGGAACACGTCACTTGAGGAATACCCGACGATACTCCAGAAGGACGGAGAATACTGGCTGAGGATGGACAAGACAGCGGAGGGTGGGAAGATATCCTTCCTTCTGAACGACGGCTCGGAATGGCTTCCCAAATCCAGCTCAATTGTTCCTGAAACCGGGAGGTGGTATTACATCGCCGCGACCTGGAACGGCACGACACAGAGGCTCTACATTGACGGCTCTCTCTCAAACCAGACGGAAAGCTACTTCTCACCGAGCGCGACAGGCAACGCTGTCACGATAAGCAAGACCTCGGGAGATAATGGCTACCTCGACGGCAGGATTGACTCGCTGATGATATACAACAGGACGCTCTCAAAAGAGGAGATATCCGAGCATTACCAGACAGCAGGAAGCAATCACACAAACCCGGGCGGTGTGATATACACCAGTGCCCGGTTCATCCAGTACCGGGCAATCCTCTCCACTGACAATTCGCTTTACAAGCCGAACCTCAACTGGGTGAACATGACATACTCCAACGTCCTCTACCCATCATTCGTTTCTCCAACCCTACCCAATGAAACCAACTCAGAGGACGACTGGATATACGTGAACGTCTCCGGCGGAGAGATGCTCGACGAATGCATCCTGGACATGACTTGGGCCAACGGGACGCAGAACAACATAACGATGACAGTTGACGGGTTCTATTGCTACATAAACCTGACCTCGGTAACAGAGCACGACGCCTACTTCCGGGTTTACGCGAACGAGACGAGCGGCCTGATGAACGTCACAGAGGACAGGTTCATAACACTTTATCCGCACTCCGTCGACCTGACCACCCCAGATGACAACAACAATTCCGTCCACTTCACCTCTGTCCCGTTCAACTGCTCTGCCTCCCAGGCATCAGGTAACCTCGAGAACATGACCCTCTGGTCAGACTATCCAGGGACATGGCAAATCATCAACTACTCGAACATGACCGGCTACTGGAACTTCTCAAACTGGACCCTCAACATCCATCCGGCAGGGGGCTTGATAGACAAGGAATTCACATGGAACTGCCAGCCCTCCGACGACCTCTCCCACACCAACTGGTCCTCAAACCACACGTTCTCATCTTGGGACCTGGGAACCCGGGAGAACATCAATATCAGCAACGGGGCGATATCCCTTGACAAATTTGGAAGAGTCCTGACATCCTGGATAGGCCAGGCAGACCGCTCCCTTCCCGAATACAGGCTCTGGGACGGGCAGATGGGCTACTCATCAGCGGGGACTGCAACCGACACTACAGGAAACATTGCCTGGGTAAGGATAGCCTCGAACCCTGACAGGTCAGAGGCCATGATGATTACGATGGACACGTCACACGACATATACGCGCAGCGCTGGGACGGTGACAAGTGGGGCTCGGCAGACCTGATTACGGCAAACTCCCACTGCGACTATGAGAGGTTTGACGCTGTCTACATAAACGATACCCACGTCATGGTTGTCTACCGCGACGGAAGCGATGCTTCAATACCCAACTACAAGATATGGGACGGCTCCTCCTGGAGCTCTGTTGGATACGCGTCTGACATAACAGACGACATGCTCTGGGTAAGGCTCGCCTCTGACCCTTCATCTGATGAGGTCATCCTGCTTACGCAGGACGCCTCTAATGACGTTGAGGCCCAGATCTGGGACGGGACAGGATGGCACGACCATGTCTTCCTGGAGACATATGATAGCTATACATACAAGGGAATCGACGTCGAATATGACAACGAATCCAGGGCAATGTTGGTATGGGGAATATATGACGATGCAAAGCTCAATTACACCATCTGGAACGGCTATTACTGGGAATCTGGAACGGCTTTCGGCTCCGTGGGCGCTCCACGTGCAATTGAGCTCGCGGCAGACCCCAACTCAGGGAACATGGTCCTTGTTGACTGGGATGACGCAGACGAGATAAACGGCTGGGTCTGGGACGGCTCCTCCTGGTCAGGCCCGACAGAGCTTGAGGCAGACAGCTACCTATCCCAATACTACTTTCCTATGGACGTTGAGTTCGACAACTCTAGCCGCGCAATCGCTGTCTGGGCAGACCAGGGCAACTCCCGCGGGGAATACAGGGTATGGAACGGAGCATCATGGGAGGCAGAGGGGCAGATAGAGAGCTTAGGTGCCATGCCGCTCTTCCTTCGGTTAGAGAGGGACTACAACACCGACAACATGTTCCTCGTTACATCCGACACATCAGGCTCCCAGGAGGTGTGGAGCCAGTCCTGGAACGGCTCTGGTTGGGGCAACCTCCTGAACCTGGAGAGCGACTTCTCCAACAATTACAACTACAGGGGATTCGACGTCGCCTACACCACAACCTACACGCACAACGGGACCTATACCTCCCAGGTCTTTGACACAGGTTCCCTGTCCTCTTTCATCAACATGACCTGGAGCTCGACAGAGCCTGAAGACACCTCCATAACAATCCAGACCAGGACCTCTGAGGACAATTTAATCTGGTCGGGCTGGGGGAACAGGACAAGCGGGGAAGGAGAGTTCAACAACTCGGCCCGCTATGTCCAGTATCGTGCACTCATGAACACCACCAACCTGGCCGCCACGCCCCAGATAGAATGGGTCAACATCTCCTACTCCTCGAGCGATGTCGTGACTGCCCTCCACAGGCCAGAGGACTACAACGATTCCATACTATTCACAGACGCCTTCTTCAACTGCTCTGCCCTCACCGACGAGGCCTTCTCACTCGACAGCTTCGCCCTCTGGTCTGACTATCCCGGTTCCTGGCAGGAGATAGGCACCCAGGAAAAGACCGGC
>CAYMDJ010000001.1:0-271 GCA_964389315.1 uncultured archaeon | reverse complement strand
AACTTCTCCACATGGACCAAAGCCCTCCATCCCCCGGATGGTTTCATAGACAGGTCCTTCATCTGGAACTGCTACGCCAATGACAGCAAGTCAGATGACGACTGGGCCGACTCAAACTTTACCTTCTCCTCATGGGATTTGGGGACCCATGACAAGACCGAAACCAGCGACACGGACGTGGTCCTCTACGGGACCAACACGACAGGAAACTACACCTCCCAGATATTCGATGCAGGCTCCCATTATTCTTTCAACATGACCTGGGATTCGG